>CASFQZ010000032.1 GCA_949296825.1 uncultured Eubacteriales bacterium | reverse complement strand
ATCTCATCGCAGCCGCCGTCCAGCACCATGGCATAGGCAAAGCTCATGCCCACAAAGCCCGTACCGATGACCGCGATTTTTCTGCCTGTTTCGCTCATGGAATCCCGCCTTTTTTCATTTTACTAAAAGTATGTCCTTTTCGCGGGAAAATATAAAAAATTGCCGCAGCTTCCTGCGGCGAAGTGTCGTCGGTTATTTGCTTTTTTGTCTATCAGCTTTCCTTCGGAAGAAAAAATATACGACAGAAGACAGACAAGCGCCGAAGCGGCAGCAACGGCATCGCCGGGAAGCCCGGCAAGGGGGCGGCGCGCCGTCCGGCGTCGCTTCAAATTTACAGAAAAAAGGAGCTGAAGCTCGCAAGGCGAAGGATCAGCTCCGAAACAATCAGGATTCGGAAGGCGTCGGGGATGAATCGTCCGGCGTCTGCCCGGGGTCGGAAGGCGTCGGGGATGAATCGTCCGGCGTTTGCCCGGGGTCGGAGGGCGACAGAGGCGCTTCGGCGGGCTGGGGCAGCACCGGGGAAGGCTCCATCGGTTCCGGCTGCGGGGCATCGGGCTGGGCGGCTTCCGGCGAAGGGGGCTCGTCGGAAAGCACCGGCGGGGTAAAGGGACGGTCCTCCATCATGGCGCGGAAGTCGTCGCCGTCGATCTTTTCGTATTCAATCAGATATTCCGCCAGCTGGCGCAGCTTATCGGCGTGGGCTTTGAGCAGCTCTTCACAACGCTTATAGCTGGAATGGATGATGCGGTTGATCTCTTCGTCGATCTCCGCCGCAACGGCTTCGGAATAATTGCGCAGATTGCCGTAATCCTTGCCCAAAAAGACCTCATGGTCGCCGCTGCCGTAATTGATGGGACCGAGGGAATCGCTCATGCCGTATTTGGTCACCATATTGCGCGCCATTTCCGTCGCGCGCTCAATATCGTTGGAGGCACCGGTGCAGATGTCGCCGATGAACAGCGCCTCCGCTACCCTGCCGCCCAAAAGGACGACGATTTCATCCAGAATATGCTGACGGGACATATGCATGGTGTCCTGCTCGGGACGGGAGAGCGTAAAGCCCGCCGCCATGCCGCGGGGCACAATGGAAACATGCTGCACCGGATCCTGCCCGTCCTGGAAATGGGTTGCGATGGCGTGACCGGCTTCGTGATAGGCGGTGATGCGCTTGTCTTCCATGGTGCGCTTATGGGATTTTTTCTCGGTACCGACGATGACCTTCATCGTCGCCTCCTCAATCTCATTCATGGAGATGGCTTTCTTTTTCCGGCGGGCTGCCAGAAGCGCCGCCTCGTTCAGAAGATTCTCCAGATCCGCGCCGGTAAAGCCGACGGTGGTTTTGGCAATCTCCTCCAGCCTGACGTCCGGCGCCAGGGGTTTATAGGGCTTTTTGGCGTGAACCTTCAAAATTTCGGTTCTGCCCTTGACATCGGGCAAGCCGACGGTGACCTGGCGATCAAAGCGTCCCGGACGCAGCAGCGCAGGGTCCAGAATATCGGGGCGGTTGGTGGCGGCGATGACCACAACGCCTTCGTTAAAGCCAAAGCCGTCCATTTCCACCAGCATCTGGTTGAGGGTCTGCTCTCTTTCGTCGTGACCGCCGCCCATGCCGGCGCCTCTGTGGCGTCCGACCGCGTCGATTTCATCGATAAAGATAATGGAGGGGGCGTTCTTTTTCGCCTGGTCAAACAGGTCGCGGACCCTGGAGGCGCCGACGCCCACATACATTTCCAGAAAATCGGAGCCGGAAATGGAGAAGAACGGTACATCCGCCTCCCCGGCAACTGCCCGCGCCAGCAATGTTTTACCGGTACCCGGAGGACCCACCAGCAAAACGCCCTTGGGAATCCGCGCGCCCAGCTCATGGAAGCGTCCGGGATCGCGCAGCAAATCGACGATCTCCTGCAATTCGGCTTTTTCCTCATCCGCGCCCGCCACATCGGCAAAGGTGGTCTTGCGCTTTTCGTCCTTGCCGTTGCGGATGCGCGCCTTGCCGAAGCTGATGGTGCGGTTGGTCTCGCTGGTGATGGTCTGATTCATTTTGCGCATCATGATATACATCGCGATGCCCAGCACCGCCATCAAAATGACCGTCGGCAAAAGGCTGACCCACCAGGAATTGGCGGAGCCGCGCACATAGTCAAACTGAACCTGCTGATCCTCCGGCGCTTTTTCGTTATACGCTTTTACATGGTCGTGTACGTCGTCAATAAACATATTGACATTGGGGACCGTATAGCTGCGGATCGTCTGCTCACCGGTCAGCCGGTATTCCAGCTTGCCGCTGCTCAGGTTCAGGGAAAACTCCGCCACCCGATCCTCCTCAAACAGATCAATCACCTCATAATACGCCAGCCGCTCGGGCTGCTGACGGGTGGTCAGCAGAAGCAGCATGGCGATCAGAAGCAGAGGGATCGCAAGATACGGAAGGATTTGTTTCCACCGATTGTTCAAGCAAAAATCACTCCTTTGGCTGCGCCCGGCGCAGCCGGAACGGCGAAAGCGCCGTCAATGGTTATTCTTTATCCGGATCCACAATGCCCACATAGGGCAGATTGCGGTATTTTTCGGCATAGTCCAGCCCGTAGCCGACAACAAAGGCGTCGGGAATCGTAAAGCCGACATAATCGGCTGCGACATCCATCGCTTCGCGGCGGTCGGGCTTATCCAAAAGGGTACAGAGGCGAATGCTCGCCGGATGGCGCGCCGAGAGCACCTGACGCAGGTAGGAAAGGGTTCTGCCACTGTCGAGAATATCCTCGACGATCAACAGATCATACCCTTCAATGGGGCGATCCAGGTCCTTGGTGATGCGCACCTCGCCGGAGGATTTGGTGTCGTCGCCATAGCTTTTGACCGACATGAAGTCGATCTCGCAGGGTACCGTCACGCTGCGCATCAGATCCGCCATAAAGACGACGGAGCCTTTGAGCACACTGACCATCAGCAGCTTTTTTCCGCGGTAGTCCTCGCTGATTTTTGCGCCCAGCTCGGCGACCTTTGCCTGCAATTGCTGCGCAGAGAGCAGGACTTTTTCAATGTTTTCCGTCATGATTTTTTCTCCGAATCGTAATATACAAGGGAGTTTCACCCGTATTTTTTACCCGTTCATCCACGCCGAAGCGCTCCGCCAGAAAAATCCCCTTTTGGTCGCAGAGCAGCACATAGCCTGCCCGCTCCTCAGGCGGAATCCTCGCTTCGCGAAACAGCTGCCGCAGCGTTTTTTTTACGCCCCGTCCCGCCGGACGAAAGAAATCGCCCTCTTCGCGGGTACGCAGGAACACGGGATATAGTATTCTATCATGATTGACGGAATATTGAAACACCCCGTCGCCATTTTTTTCAGATTTTTTCGGCGGTTGTTCGGAAAAAAAGATTTCTCTTTCTCCAAAAGAACATTGCGATGGGAGTTCATCAAAAAGCAAGGGAGCAGGACGGGGGTTGTTTTGTTCTATTTGCAAAAACAGCAGGGTGCCGTTGCTTTGGACGGTTTTACCGCCGGGGACGGTTACCGCGCCGCCTGACGCAAGGATTTGCTCCAGCGCGAAGACATGGCTCGCTTCCGGCAAATCGCCGGTCAGTGTCTTTATCACAAAAAACAGCAGCCGGTGACGCAGGGCGGCGGGCGCCTGCAGCAGCCCGGCGACCCGATAGCCGCCTTCCGTCTTTGCAGCCGTTGCCAACGCTTCGCATTGCCGGGACAGATAGGCTTCATCCTCCCGCAAAAGGGCAACCGAGCGGGAAAAACAGCGCAGAAACGCCGGGTTGATCGCGGTAAGCGCCGGCAGCACCCGCCGGCGCAGCCGATTGCGGGCGTAGGCTTCGTCCTGATTGGTCCGGTCCTCGGAATAGGGGATTTGATATTGGCGGCAATATTCGTAAATTTCTTTTTTATCACAGTCAATCAGCGGGCGGATCAGCCGCCCGCGCACCGGCGCGATGCCGGTCAGCCCCGCCAGGGCGCTGCCGCGGGAAAGATGAAGAAGGAAGCTCTCCGCCGCGTCCTCGACATGATGGGCGGTGGCGATCAGAGCGTCGGGCGACAGAGACGAAAAAAAAGCGTAGCGCACCCGTCTGCCGCATTCCTCCAGCCCTTCGCCGTTTTTTTTCGCCAGCGCAGGAACATCCGCCCGCAGCACGGCAAGGGGAACACCCCACAAAAGGCAGGTTTTTCGCACCAGCCTTTCATCCCGGTCCGCTTCCTCGCCCCTGATGCCGTGGTTGACATGGGCGGCGCGCAGGGTCAGAGAAAATTCCTCTTTCAGCGACAGAAGAAAATGCAGCAGCGCCATGGAATCGCTGCCGCCGGAGACGGCAACGATGATTTCCCGCCCCGCCAGCGGTATTTGGTACCGCCGGATCGCCTCAAGCGCTTTCGTTTTCATTTCGGTCATTTTCCTTTGTGGTAAAGAGGGTATATTCGGGAATCCAGTTCAGATTGATGTCGGCGGTGGGACCGTGGCGGTTCTTCTGTACAAGGACCTGCGCCGTATTGGGCAGGGCGGGCCCGTCCTCGCCGGCGTCGGAATAATAATTGTCCCGGTAGAGCATCATGACAATGTCGGCGTCCTGCTCGATGGAGCCGGATTCACGCAAATCGGACAGCTGGGGCTTGTGGGATTTGCCGCGCTGCTCGGTGCCGCGCGCCAGCTGGGCGCAGGTGATGACCGGGATATTCAGGTCCTTCGCCATCAGCTTAAGGCTGCGGGTGATCTCGGTTACCTCCTGTACGCGGTTATCGGTTTTGACCGCCGATTTCATCAGCTGCAAATAGTCGATAATCACGCAGTCCACATTTTTCAGGCGGCGGATACGCGCCTTCATTTCCGGCACGGTAATGTTGGAGGTATCGTCAAAATACAGCTCGATGTCGGAAAGAAACATTGTCGCCTGCGCCAGCTTTTGCCATTCCGCCATATCGAATTTTCCGGAGCGCATTTTAGTGCTCTCCACCCGCGCCTCCGTGGCGACGATTCGCTGCGCCAGCTGTTCCTTGCCCATTTCCAGCGAAAAGAACAGCACCTTCTTATGGCCGCGAACAGCGACGTTGCGCGCCAGATTCAGCGCAAAGCTGGTTTTACCCATGGCGGGGCGCGCGCCGATGATGATCAGATCGGACTTGTTCAGACCGGTGGTCACCCGGTCCAGCTCTTCAAACCCGGTCTTCAGCCCCATGTACTGCTCCCTGTCCTCGCTGGTCAGCTGCCGCAGCCGCTCATATACGCCGGGAATGATGTCGCCCAGGCGGCTCGGTCCGGAAACCGTATGCCCCTGACGGATATTATAAATTTTCTGTTCGGCAAAATCCAACAGCAGCTCGGCGTCCTCGTTGCCGCTCTGGGCACTTTCGATGATTTCGCGGGACGCCAAAATCAGACTGCGGATATAAAATTTCTCCTTGATGATTCGCGCGTAGGGCTCCACATTGGCGGTGGTGGGCACGTTCTGCGCCAGCTGGTACAGATAATTTTTGCCCGCCTCGTCGGTAAACAGTTGATCTTCTTTTAATGAATGCAGAAGAAGAAGCGCATCCAGCTTGCCGCCGGAGGAAGCGTCCAGCGCCAGCATATGGGTATAAATTTCGCGGTGCTGCTGTAAGTAGAAATGCTCCGCCTTCAGCGTCATTGCCACCGTATTCAGGCAAGACGGCTCCAAAAGGATGGAGCCAAGCACCGCCTGTTCCGCTTCCAGCGAAAAAGGCAGCTCGCCCTCCGGTGTAAAACGCGTTTCACTCGCCAAAACTGACTCCTCCGTTTTTATTCGCCGACGCGCACAAAGCAGCTCGCCGTCACTTCCGTGTGCAGCTTTACTTCACATTCATAGGTGCCGAAGGCTTTAATTTCCTGCACGGTGATTTTGCGTTTGTCCGCCGCGACGCCGTACTGCGCCGCGAGACCTTCGGCAATCTCCTTGGAGGTGATCGAACCGAAGAGCTTACCGTTCTGACCGGCTTTGGCGGTCAGAACCACGGTTTTTCCTTCGATTTTGGCGGCGTCCGCTTTTGCTTTTTTCAGCTCCTCCGCCTTGCGGTATGCCGTGGCGGCTTCGCGGTTTTTCAATTCGCTGATCGCCTGGGCGTTCGCCTCCTTGGCAAGCCCGCGCGGCAGCAGAAAATTTCTGCCGTAGCCGTCGTTGACCTTGACCTTTTCGCCTTTTTTGCCGAGGCTCTTTACATCCTGGGTCAAAATAACGTCCATCTATGCTCATCCTTTCCGGAAAAATTTCGGTTAAAACTCTAAAACAATCGGCACCACGATCGGGGCGCGCTTGGTGCGCTCATAAAGGAAGCGCGCCAGCTCGTCGCGGATATGGCTTTTTACGGCTGGGATATCCATCCTGCCTTTTTTGGTATAGCGGGCGGCGATTTTTTCGACCAGCTCTCCCGCATCATGAAAGAGCTCCTCCGCGTCCTTGACATAGACAAAGCCGCGGGACTCCATCGACGGTCCGGCAACGATGCTGCCGCTTGCCGTATCTACCGCAAGGCTGACCGCCACCAATCCGTCCTCCGACAGCTTTTTGCGGTCGCGCAGAATGATATTGCCCACATCGCCCACGCCGTAGCCGTCCACAAAGACCCGCCCGGCGGGGACGGTGGCGTCGGCTTTCATGGAGGAATGGGATAGGGCAACCTGTGTGCCGTTGGCGGCAAGCAGGATATTTTCGCGGGGAATGCCCACCGCTTCGCCCAAAGAGGCGTTGGCAGTCAGGTGCTTCCGTTCGCCGTGCACCGGAATAAAATATTTCGGCTTGACGATGCTCAAAATCATTTTCAGCTCTTCCTGCCGCGCGTGTCCGGACACGTGCACGTCGTACATCTGATTATAGAAGACCTCCGCGCCCAGCTTCAGCAGGTCGTCAATGACCTTGCCGACGGTTTTTTCGTTGCCGGGGATGGGCGTGGCGGAGATAATGACCACATCGTTGGGCGTGATTTGAATCTTACGATGATCACAGGAGGACATCCGCGTCAGGGCGGACATCGGCTCGCCCTGGCTGCCGGTGGTAATCAGGGTGATTTTTTCGTCCGGGTATTTTTTGACCTCATCCACCGAAATCAGGATCCCGTCGGGTACCTTCAAATACCCCAGCTCCTCGGCGACCGCCACCACGTTCTCCAGACTTCTGCCCGAAAGGGCGACCTTTCTGCCCAGATGCTCGGAAATATCAATGATCTGCTGTACACGGTGGATGTTGGAGGCGAAGGTGGCGACGATGACCCGCCGCTTGCCCGCCAGCGCGAAGAGATGGTTCAGCGAGCCGCCGACCTTGCGTTCGCTCTCGGTGTAGCCCTGACGCTCGGCGTTGGTAGAATCGCTCATCAGGCAGAGCACGCCCTCGCGACCCAGGGCGGCAAAGCGCGCCAGATCAATGATCTCGCCGTCAATGGGCGTGGAATCTATCTTAAAGTCGCCGGTGTGGAGAATCGTCCCGCCGCCGCAGCGGATCGCCACGCCGATGGGATCGGGGATCGAGTGATTGACATGGATCGCCTCGACGGAAAACTCGCCGAGCCGGATCACATCGCCGGGCTTGATGACATTCAGCTCGACGGATTTATCCAGATTATGCTCCTTGAGCTTGCCGAGGATCAGCCCCGCCGTCAGACGGGTGGCGTAGACAGGCAGATTGACCTCCTTCAAAAGATAGGGCAAGCCGCCGATATGATCCTCATGACCGTGGGTGATGACGATGCCGCGAATTTTGTCGGCATTGCGGGTGATATAGGTATAATCCGGCAAAACCAGATCTACGCCGGGCATATCCGCGTCCGGGAAGCTCATCCCGCAGTCCAGGATGATCATATCCTCCTTATAGGCAAAGACGGTCATGTTTTTGCCGATTTCATTCAGCCCGCCCAAAAAGGAGACGCGGATCGGCTCCTCTTTCTTTTTCGGCGCGGCAGTCTTCTTCGTCCGTGCAGTCTTCGCCGTGCGCGGGGCACGGGGCTTCTTAGCCGGCGTGATTTTCGCGCCGACACGAACGTTTGACAAATCATTATTCTTTTGTCTTGGCATGAAATTCTCCTTTTCGCGCCGCCTGACAAACGGCGGCATGGTAACATTATACACAAAACCGCGAAGCCTTCACGGTCCATTTACAAAATTCAAAAAACCGGAAATTCCGCTATCTCTGTTTGCCAAAGACAGCTTTTCCCCATTTTTATGTATCTTCTGTATTTTACTATTTTTCCCAGACAAAGTCAAGACCTTGGAACCTGCGGCAGAGAAAAAGGGAAGAGGAAGCATCTCCCCTTCCCTGGCTGTTTCATCGGCTGATGAGTGAAAAAATCTGGTCCTCGATTGCGCCGCACAGCTCCTTCGCCGTCTCGGAATTTTCCGATTCGGCAAGAATCCGAATACGTTTTCCCTTGGAGGAAGCGGTCAGCAGCACATCGCCCTGCGGGCGGGAAATACGGATGCCCGCGCCGGCGCGGCGTTCACTCTCCTCGCCGAAGCGGCGCAGAATTTCACCGGTGCGCCCGTCGGAAACCGCCATGGATTTTTCGTAAACAAAAAACACCGGCAGCTGCTTGAGCAGTCCGTGCAGGTCGGTGTGACGGCGAATGCTCATATCCAAAAGCTTTACCGCCATGAACAGCGCGTCCCGGCTCCAGACGCAGTCGGCAACGCGCTTTGCCGCCTCGGGGGAAGCGACGTCGTCCTCGTCGCAGCAACGCAGCACATGGCAGCCGTTCTCCTGCGCCATGCGGTCGATCACCTTCGGCGCGTCATAGGGCACGGCAACATCGTTGCCCTGGGAAAACTCGTCGTAGCAGCAGAGGGCGGTCAGATGATCAAAAGAGGCAAACTCCCCCAGCTCGTCCGTCAGGGTCAGGCTGCCGCCGTCCCGACTGATATGAAAGGTTGGCAGCCCCTCCTCCTCGACGCAGTGGCGTCCGAAAAATTCCCGGCAGAAATCGCGGATTTCCTCGTTTTCCGACGCAATGGTAAAGGCGCGGGCGCCGTAGTATTCGTCCTTAAACAGCCCCAGCTGACGGCGGTACATCGGCAAAAGATACGCCATTTCCCGCACCGAGCCGCAATGGTCCGGATTGCAGGCGGTAAACTCCGAGCGGCGGAAGCGGTACTCGCAGTCACGGGTTTCCTTTCTGCCCGGCGCCATGCCGTGGCTGCCGCAAAGACGGATGGAAACCATGCCGTTTTCGGTGCTGACAAAGGCGCCGCCATGCATTCCGCTGTAGGTGAGCATATAGAAAAATTCGGAAGCGAAGCCCCGCCCCAGATCCCAGACATTGCCGCCCGCCGAAATCACCCCGCCGCTGAACGCGGAAAGGATGGCAAGGGAGCTGTTTCTGCCGTCGCTGCCCAGCGCCAGGTATTTGCCGGTATGGACGCTGCCGAACGCCGCGCCCAGCGCCGCCGCCGTTTTGACCGAAAGCTCGGTAAATGCCGCGCCGCTGAGGGCGCCGTCCTCCAGAAGCTCCGGCGCTGCGCCGTTTTCGTGGATGTTTTCGGAGACGACCGAGTGCTTTGACACCTGTTTTTCCGCGTCGATGATTACCGAGCCGGCAACGCTGGAGCCTTCGCCGACGACGGTTCGCGCGCCGATCACGGCATTTTCAAAAACACGGCAGCTGTGGCGGATGCTGACCCCCTCGCAGAGCACGGCGTCGCTGACCATCGAATTTTCTCCCAGAAAAACCTTCGGCTGCAAAACGGATTTTCGCACCGTCGCTTCCTTGCCGATATAACAGCCGTCGCCGACGACGGCATAGGGTCCGATGACTGCGTCTTTGCCGACACTGACGCCCTTGCCGAACCAGACCGGCGGAATGATCGTAAAACTGCCGGCGGGCAGGGCGCCGTCACCGTAAACATCCTTTTGTTTTTTCGGCAGCGCGATGTCTATCTTACCGTCCAGAACAGCCCAGTGGCATTCCTTATAGCTTTCGGGCGAGCCGATGTCGCACCAATATCCCTCCTGCTCCATGGCAAAAAAGGGCAGACCGCCGTGCAGAAGGCGGGGAAAGACGTCAGACGCGAAATCCACGCTGCTGTCTTCGTCGATCAGCGATAAGACCGACGGGTCGGCGACATAGACGCCGGTATTCGCTAAATCCGTGTCGGTGCGGTTCCAGCCGGGCTTTTCGGAAAATCCGACGATCTGCCCCCCTTCGCCCACGCGCACCAAGCCGTATTCGCCCGGCTCGCGCACCCGACGGCAAACGACGGTAAAGCGGCTCTGCTTTTCCCGATGAAACGCCATGATTTTTTCAAAATCAAAATCACAGACCCCGTCGCCGCTGACAATCAAAAAGGGCTCGTCAAAGCCCGCCGCCGCGTCGCGCACCGCGCCCGCCGTGCCCCGCGGCTGCCGTTCGACGCGGTACCCGAGCCGCATCCCCTCAAATTCGCCGCCGAAGGTATGGCGGATCTGTTCGGGCAGATAGCGCAGCGTCAGCACCGCTTCCTGCACGCCGGCGTTTTTCAGCCGCCGCAGCAGGTCAGACAGCACCGGCTTGCCAAACAGGGGCACCATGGGCTTTGGCGTAAAGGCGGTCAGAGGCCGCAGGCGCTTCCCTTCGCCGCCTGCCAAAATCACTGCTTTCAAACCGATCATCCTTTCAACGATTTTATTGCTATTTTGCCCGTTTTTAGGAAAATAACCCCTCGTTGACAAAATTTTCGGCGGCGGGTATAATATTCAGCGAAAGGATGGGATCGCGTGGAAGTACAGATGTTTACCGACGGCGCCTGTTCCGGCAACCCGGGACCCGGCGGCTGGTGTTGCATTTTGCGATATGGTAAATATGAAAAGCAGCTCAGCGGCGGGGACGGGGCAACGACCAACAACCGCATGGAGCTGACGGCGGTGATCGAGGGGCTGCGAGCGCTGAACCGTCCCTGTGAGGTCGTGATCACCACCGACTCCAAATACGTTGCCGATTCCGTGTCCAAGGGCTGGGTTTTCGGCTGGCAAAAAAAGGGCTGGCGCAAAAGCGACAATAAGCCCGTGCCCAACCGGGAGCTTTGGGAAAGCTATCTGCAAGCCGCTGCGCCCCATCAAATTCGCTTTGTGTGGATCCGCGGGCACAACGGTCACCCGGAAAATGAGCGGTGCGACAGGGAAGCAGTCCGCAGGATCGACCAATACCGCTGATTATCCGGCGGTTTTATTTTGCCCTCGGCTTGGTCAGGAAGGAGACCGCCAATGCGCTGAGCACCGCCGCCAGAATGCCGCCCGCTCCGGCGGTCAGCGGACCGGTCAGCGCGCCGATCAGACCCTGTTCGGCGACGGCTTTGGCAGTGCCCTTTGCCAGAAGATTGCCGAAGCCCGTCAGGGGAACCGACGCGCCGCAACCGGCAAAATCCACCAGCGGCTCATAAAGTCCCAGCGCGCCGAGCACCACGCCGATGCAGACAAACCCGACCAAAATCCGCGCGGGGGTCCATTTGGTGCGGTCCAGAAGAATCTGACCGACCGCACAAATCACGCCGCCGACAAAAAAAGCCTTGAGATAAATCATAGCTATCCTCTTTTCTATGGATTCCGAAACTACTGTTTCCGAAGGGGGCGTGTTTATGCTGCTGCTTTCCGTGGAGAATATTACCGTTTCACTGGTTTTGACGGATCAAACAACCGCCTTGCCGCCCCAATGGGAGAGTGAGGGGAAAACCGCGCTGCGCTCGCGCTGCGCCCGGGCGGCGGCATGGGAATTGTTAAATGATTTTCACATCAAAAAATACGCCGCGCCTCTGCCGGTTGAATTCCCCCTGAAGGAAGCGCGCACCGGGACGGGCAAGCCTTTTTTGCCGGTGATGCCGGATTTTTTCTTTTCCCTGACCCACAGCGGCGATTTTGCTGCCGCCGCAGCCGCTGCGGTACCGGTGGGCGTGGATTTGCAAAAAATTCGCCCCTGGTCCCCCGCCATCGCGGCGCGGTTCTTTTCCGAAAAAGAGCAGGAGGCGCTGGCAAGCGCCGCCGACCCCGATTCGGCGTTCACCCTGCTTTGGACAAAAAAAGAAGCCGCCGCCAAGTGCAGCGGCAGCAGCTTATTTGACGCAAGAACGACCGGGGTTTCTTTTTTTTCCGTTCCCTATCCCCGGGGATATTGGCTGACGACGGCGGTGCAAAAACCGTAACGCCGCCGCCGATTTTCCCAGACGGTTCTCCGATTTTTTCTTTTCAAAAAACCCCGCCGGAGGTGACTCCGACGGGGTTGGCTTTTGTTTAAGCGGGGATAAACAGGGACTCAAAGAAGTGGACGATGGCGTGGATCACGGTGTAGACCCAGCCGATCAGGGGTTTATCCTTATTGGCATCGTAATTGTCGCACATCGAGCAGCGGAAGTTCTCCCTGGTGATTTCCTCTTCGATCTCGGCGCCGCAGCGGTCGCAGAGCTGATCGCTGTTTTCATCAACATGGCCGAGGGCGGGGATGACCTCCGGCTCAGTCACATATTTACGGCAGGCGGCGCAGTAAAGACCTTCGCCGCTGCCGGCGCTTTCACAGGTGGCAGCCACGGCGGCGACGGGCACCAGGGCGGTGTGATTGTCGTTGTCATAATCGCCGTAGGGTTCGCCGCAGGCAATGCACCGGGCGCGGCTGGTGCAGGTGGCGGAGCCTTCGTTGCCATGATGGGTATGATTTTCCCACACGACGGTCTCATCGTAATACAAACCGCAGCCGGAGCAAGTATGGCGGCAGATGCCGTCGCGCTCGGGGGTGCAGATGACAAGATAGGTAATCTGATCGTAGGTGTGCTCGCCGGTGGCGGGGATCACCTCGCCGGCTTCAAACACGTGACCGCAGGCGCCGCAGCACAGATCGCCGGTATAGCCATCGGCGCCGCAGGTGGGATCCTTCTGATTCGTCAAAACAGGATCGCCCTCATGGTTATCGGGAGCCAGCGGGAAGGTTTCGGTCAGGATGTTCCCGCAGCCGGTGCATTCATACACACGACTGCCGGGGGTGGCGCAGGTGGATTCCGTCTCGTCCATGATCTCATAATGGTGCTCGCCGGTGGCGGGGAGCGTTTCGCGCAAAAAGACCTTATGACAGATCAGACACTGGATGACGCGCTCGCCGTCTTCGCCGCAGGTGGGCTCCACAATAAATTCCTCGGTCTGGTGCTCGTCGGGCGTCATGGGCAGAACCCGGGTCTCCTGGTGACCGCAGAGCGTGCAGCGATAGACCTCTTCGCCGTCGGAAACACAGTTCGGCTCGATGCGGGAGCCTTCCACGTAAACATAGTTATGCTCGCCGGTGGCGGGAATGATCTCCCGGGCAACCTCCGCATGACATACGGTGCAGTATTTGACGCGGTAACCGTCTTCACCGCAGACCGGATCCACCACTTCATCCCATTCGGCGGGAACGGTATGCAGACCGGTGGCGGGGGTTTCACGGGTATTGACCGTCTTTCTGCAATCCAGGCATTTCTGCACTTCCAGCCCGGGGGCGCCGCAGGTGGCTTCGGTTTCCGTCACCCATTCGCCAAGATTATGATTGTCCGGGTCGACCGGCAGAACCGTTGCCTGCTGCGCCTTTGTTCCGCAGACAGAGCATTGGTACCAAACGGAGCCTTCCTTTGTGCAGGTCGGGTCTACGCGGGAGCCCTCCACCTCCACGGAGAAATCATGCTCCGTCATCGGGATTTCTCTTTCGTCGATGGTCGCTTCGCAGCGGATGCAGTGGCGAGACTCCTTACCGGCGCTGGTGCAGGTTGCGGGAATATCCACGGTAAAAGTCGCGGAATATTCATGCCCGAGGGCGGCTGTCTCGACGACATAGATTTCGCCGCAGACCGCACAGGTATACTGGGTCAAGCCGGTTTCGTTGCAGGTGGGGTTTTTCAGCGCCAGCTCCGAGCCCGATGCCGGCGTATGGGTATAGGTAAAGGATTCATACAGCGCGGCAAGCTCCTCGACTTTTTCATCGATCACAGGCTGCTGATCAACGGTCGCCCCCTGGGCTTTCATCCGGTTCAGCTCGTCGACAATCGCCTGATACTGCGTCACCGCTTCGCCGTCAGCGCAGGAGCTTATTTCATGGGCTGCCACAAAGGCGTCAAAGGCGCTGAAATCCGCGCCGACCATTTTCAACAGCTCAAAGGAAGCTTCGGCATCCGCTTCCAGCTCGTCAATCTGCTCCTGCGCCTGCTGCGCCCGCTGCCCGGCATTCTCCGTGGAAGCCGCCGGGAACTCCGGTGTTTGAATCGCATTGGCAGCGTTGCGGATTCTCATCACTTCCGCTTCAAAGGCGGCGCGGCTTTCTTCGGTATAGATATTCTCATAAGAAGCGTCGGAGATAATGACAAGCGTGCGGTCCAGCAGCGTATTCAAAGCGGTTTTATCGGCTTTGAAAATGACCTGCGCCATCGCCGTTTCCAGCGCGTTTTTCGCATTGTCGATCGCGGTCTGGGTGGTTTCGCGGGTGGTCAGCGTGGTTTGCGCGCTCTGGTACGCCGACAAAAATGCGTTCCAAAGGGTCGCATCGGTCAGCGCGGTATAATTCTGATTTTCGGAAATGATCTGCGCCGCCTGATCGACCGCTTCGCCCAGCTGCGCTTTATCATACACCGTGATGGTCCAGAAAATCTCGTTCCAGCCTTCCTGCTGATACTCCGGGGTCATCCAGTCGCTGACTCTATCCGCTTTACTTTTTTCCAAATCATTCGCAAAACGGTCTCCGTTCCATTCCTGACCGACAACAAAGACCGGATTATATCCGGAGGTGGAATAGGTAAACTCGCCCGTCGTTTTCGGAGCACCCATCCAATACATATAGGCGGTATGCTCTCTTGCACTGCCGCTGCGCCAGCCGATCAGCTGATGATCGCGGAAATCGTCATAATTGTCAACATGGGTCGCCGCATCAAAATTGTCGTCCGCGGGATAATCCGCAAAGAGCTTGCCGGTATGCGCCGTACCATTGTCGTCATACCAGACCCAATGGGAAACATCCACATCAAAATCGGTAAACTGGTTGATCATGGTGAAATAATCATCACCGCTGCCACCGGTCAGATTGCGGGTATCGCCGTAGACGGCGCCGGTAAACAGAAGGCGCCAGTCCTGGGTGCTCAGATCGCTGGAGCCATATTCCCATTTGAACTCCATTTTATACCCGGCGGACTGCAGCGTCTCGCTGATGTCCAGATACATATGGGAGGGATAGGAAATTTTCGTCCAGAAACGAGAGCCTTTTTCGCCCCATTCCGCCCAACGGTCGGGGCTGCCGCTCCAGGGCTGGGTACCGTACTGGTCCGCCTGGGCGGGGTTATTGTCCGCCGAAATCAGCGCGTCCGCGCTGGTGGGAGCGAACAGGGCATAGCTGGTAAAGCAGAGGGCGGCGCAGAGAAAAATGCTGAGGAATTTTCTCGCGTTAAGACCGATCTTGCTCATTTCGCAACAACCTTTCTGCATGGATTTTGCTTTTCCATACCTTTGAAAAAGCATAGAAGGATACAGTATGATTATACCTTCTTTTTTTCTCTCTTGCAAGGGCAGATTGGAACGATCCTGTCTGTTTTCGTATATTTTTAGCCCAATGGATGGCGGTTTTCTGGTAAAATCATTAAAATCCTCACCCGGGCGGATGAGGATTTTTTGTCAAACAATATTTAGCGGAAGATACCGAACCACTGGTCGAGACCGCCCAGATCAAAGCCGCCGGAATTGGCGGAATCGTCGGAATCGTCACCGATCTGGAAGGACTGAGAAGTGGGCGGCGCGCCCCAGACGGCAAGGGTGACGGTTTCGCCCTGCCAGGAAGCCGCGCCCTCCTCGGGGGTGACGGAGGCGACGGTGCCCTGTCGCTGGGAGCCGTCGTTCGCCTGTTCGGTGGTCTCGACCACAAAGCCCATGGCTTCCAGCTGGGTCTTTGCCTGAGCGGCGTCGATACCGACCACCTGCGGCACCGTCAGCGGCTGAGGTCCCAGGCTGATATAAATGGTCAGCTGGGAGCCCTCGGGCAGGACCGCGCCCGCCTCGGGGCTCTGACGGATCACATAGCCTACCGCCACATCGGCGGAATATTCTTCCACATAATTCAGCGTAAACTGTTCGCGCAGCCCCGCGTCGGATTTCAGGGAGACATCGGTCCTGCCGGTCAGGGAAGGGACAGGATAGGTCACGGTCTGCGCCGGGAGGGTGGTCTCGTTCTCGGCGGTACGGAAGGTGTCGGTAAAGACACCGAGATACAAAAGCACCGCAGCCAGAAGCAGCACCAGCACAATCACAAAGGCGGCAATGCCCTTCCCCGCGCCGCTTTTTTTCTCCTGCTCCGCCGGCGGGGCGGGAGAAGAAGGCGCGACCGGCTTCGGCTGGGGCTCATAGGAGCGGCTGACATTGGCGCCGCCGCGCTCGCGGGGCTTGGGAATGCCGCTGCCGCCGGTAAAATACTCCGTCTGCGCCACATAGGGCTTGCGGTCCTGATTGACATAGCTGACGTCGCTGTAATTATAAAAGGTCAGTGGATAGGTCTTTTTGCGGAAGGGCTGGTTCAGCAGCCCGGCGCGCAGCTCTTCGACCTCCACGGTACGGTTTTCGGGCTTGGTCTGCAGGGCGTCAATGATCGCGTTCAGCACATGGGGCGGCAAAGCGTTCGCCACGTCGCCGGGAATCATCAATTCATCGCGTACCTGACGGCGGGAAGAGGGAATCGGGTCCTGCCCCACAAGGCAGCGGTACAGCAGCGCTCCCAGCGCGTAGACATCGGTCCATGTGCCGATTTTCTGTCTTGCGCCGTGCTGCTCAACGGCAGAATAGCCGCTGTACAGCTCGGCGTTCAGATCGCCCACCGAGCAGCGTGCCTGAATGATGGAAAAGCCCTCGAGAAAGAGTCTGCCGTCCTGAGAGACGGTGACGGTCTGCGGCGAAATACCGCCGTGGAGGATACCCGCCGCGTGCAGCGTGGCGACCGTGGACAGCAGAGGCAAAAACATCGGGCGCAGCCCGTCCCAGGACAGCCGTCCCCGGGGCTTGGCGCGCAAATAATCATCCAGGGAAAGGGTGTTGCCGTCCTCATAGACGGCATAAACGGTCCCGTAATCGCTGACCAGCTCCCGCACGCTGACCAGCGCGGACAAACCGTTCAGCTTGGTCAGCTTATCCCACAGGCGGGTGAAGGCGGTGCGGCATTCTTCAAAGACCTTTTCGCAGCCGCTCAGGACATATAAAGGGGAATCGCCGGTATCGCGGGAAGCGATGGCATCCGGCAAAAACTCCCGCAAAAGCACCCGCTGTCCCCGGTCCAGATCCCACGCCCGGTAGGTTACGCCGTCGCCGCCGCCGGTTTTGATTTTACCGATGATATAGCGTCCGCCGACGTCGGAACCGATGGGCAGAAACGGCGCGCTCTGTTTTTCGCCCGTCACATACCCGCAGACCGGACAGGGGTCCGGCGCCTGCGAAGGATACATACAGCCAGGGCAAAGTTGTTTGCGGTCCGTCATACTGCTCACCTGTTCCTTTTTCTTTCGGTTTATAAAGTATCTGTCAAGTCGGCAAGCCGATGGCATACCGCAGGATCATACGGGCGTCCGTGGTTCGGATATCACCGTCTTCGTCCCAATCGGCTGCCTTGCGGTCGCTTTCATGGGAAATCTCTTCCAGAGAAACCGCGCACCGCAGCACCAGGCGGGCGTCGGCAGTGGACACGCTGCCGTCATTGTTTACATCCCCCAGCTGGAAAGGATACGCCAGCCGCGCCCAATCCAGGGAGAAGGCGTCAAAATAGCCGGTACCGTCCGGGTCATTGGCATAGCGGTAAATCGGCATATTGGTTTTGTTGTAGGTGGTAAGCGCCAGCTGCTCCTCCTCCGGCGTCTGCGCCTGCGCATGGCTGACATGGATGATAAAATTTTCATTCTGGATCGGATAATAGACACCGGAGCGATATTCCAGCGAAAAGCCGATGGCATAGGAACCGATGCTTTCCAGCGTGTCGGGCACGATGACGCCGGTCAGCGCGGGACAGTCGGCGAAGGCATAGGTTTCCAGCGTCAGCAGATCGCTGCCGAAATCAATCTCGCCGGAAAGGGAGGTACAGCGATAAAAGGCATTTTTCCCCACTGACCGAAGGGTCTGCGGAAAGATGCCGTCGGCGCCGCCCAGCCCGCGCAGGGCGCTGCAGCCGTAAAAAGCGCTTTGACCGATCCGCAGAAGCTCGCCCAGAACGGTGACCTGCTGCAGCGAAGTGCATTTATAAAACGCATAATCGGGAATCCGTGTGACGCCGGCGGGAAGGGTCACATCCGTGATCCCGGTGTTTTTTTCAAAGGCGCCGATGGCGATGCTTTTCACCGAATCGGGCACAACGACCACCGCGTCACTGCCCATATACCGCAGCAGCACGCCGTTGACCGTCAAAAAACCCTCGGAATCCGCCGAGGCGGAATTATCAAACCAGCCGGTCCCCGCGAACGCCCGATCGCCGAATTCGGTGACGGTGGCGGGGAAAATGATTTGCTGAATCTCCGCGTGCGGCTTCACGCCGTCTTCCACTTCGCCGAATGCCATTGCGCCGATACCGGTGACCGGATAGCCGCCCAGCGTGGCAGGAATATTCACCACGGCGCTGCCGCCGCCCAGGTAGGCAGTGATGACCGCACCGCCGCTTTGCACCTCATACTCGTACATTCCGTCCGACGCGGCAAACGCCGGTACCGCACACGAAAATGCACATACCGCAGCCAGAAGCAGCGCAGCCAGAGATCGAATTTTATTTTTTTTACCCATAGCTCTCACCCCGTAAGGATTTTTATAAAAAGGGATTACTCCCCTTCCATATCTTTCAGAGCTTCTCTTTCCTTTTTTCCCACATGGATTTCCGCATCCCGCAGGATCCGGACCTGCGCGCGCGGCACGACCGCCGGCGCGGCGTCCGGGTGCTTATTCAGCCGGACTTTCAGGATTCCGGTAATCAGATTGACGTCGATCACTTCGCCTCTGCCCTCCGGCGTATCGACAATGGCGCCGGTCTTGGGCGTGATTTTCAAAAGATGCTCATAGGCGTCCTGCTCGTATTTCAGGCAGCACATCAGCCGCCCGCAGGCGCCGCTGATCTTGGTTGGGTTGAGCGAAAGCCCCTGTTCCTTTGCCATTTTGATGGAAACGGGCTGGAAATCGCTCAAAAACTCGCCGCAGCAAAAGGGCCTGCCGCAGACGCTGATGCCGCCGAGCTTTTTGCACTCGTCCCGTACACCGATCTGCCGCAGCTCAATGCGCACGCGGAACACCCCCGCCAGGTCTTTGACCAGCTCGCGGAAATCCACCCGCGACGGCGCGGTGTAAAAGAAAAGAATCTTACTGTTGTCAAATGTATATTCCACCTTGACCAGTTTCATGTTCAGGCGGTGCTGTTCGATTTTTTTCAGCGCGATGTCAAAGGCTTTTTTCTCTTTCTCGGTATTTTCAGCCACCGTTTGCAAATCCGCCGGCGTCGCCTTGCGGATGATGGGCTTTAAGGGCTGGACAATTTCCCGCTCGTCGATATCGGTATTTTCCATCGCAATATCGCCGCATTCGACGCCCCGCGCCGTTTCCACAATTGCCCGCTCGCCCTTCACAAAAGCGATGCCGATGGGATCAAAATAATAAATTTTTCCGACTTCGCGAAATTTAATGCCTACAACTTCAGCCATAACAACAAACCTTTCTATCAATGAACCCCGGCGGGCAGCAGCGAAACCAGCCCGTCGGCAAATAAGCATAGCAGCAAAGAGGTATTGGCGTTGCGCTCCGTCGCCTCCCGCACAAAAGCAAGCACATCATACGCCCGCAGCAGCGCATTGGGCGAAAGGGCTTTTTTCAGCAGGAGCGCGCCCTCGTCGCTTCCCTGCCCGGTCAGGGCGCAGCGCAGGGTTTCGCCCAGCATTTCCGCGCAGCGGGACACGGCAAGGCGGTCCTTTTCCAGCGGCGCCAACGACGCCAAAAGGGCATATTCGTCGCCCGCAGCCAATGCGCGGCAAAGGGAAAGGCAGATGCCTGTGATTTTTTCTTCCTGTTTTCTTGAAATCCCCTCTCCGCCGTCGCCCAACGACAGAGCGAACAGACGGGAGAGCACCGTCGGCAGCAGGGCGGCTCTGCCCTCGCTGCACAGAATAAAGGCGGCAAAGCGCGGCGGCTCTTCCAGCAGCTTCAGCAGCGCGTTCTGCGCCTCGGGACGCAATCGATCGGCGCGGGGGATCACATAGACCTTGCAGCTGCCTTCGTTGGGCAGAACATCAACGGTCTGACGGATCCGGCGCACATCCTCCATGCGCACGCTGTCCGATTTGCCGCCGCTTTCCGTTAAATACACATCGGGGTGTACGCCGTCCAGCACCTTCCGGCAGGCGCGGCAGGCAAGGCAGGGCGCGTCCGGCTGCTCACATTCCAGGGCGGCGGCAAGATAAACCGCCGCGTTCCGGCGCAACTCCGCCGTGCCGCCGGTCAAGAGCACGCTCTGGGGGACCCGTTCCTTTTGCAGCAGCATACGTACATCCGAACAAAATTTTTCCGGCAGCTCCAATTTCTTTTTCATCGCTTACAGCTGACGGAACTGCTCAACGTCAACCACAAAAATCGTGGCGCCGCCGACGGTGACCGACACCGGCACCGGTGAGATAAAGCCCTCGCCGTATTGCGGCGCAACGGCGGAGACGATCTGCTCCCGGCGCTTACTGTGTTTACCGATCAGCTCGATCAGGGGCTCGACGCGTTCCTCCTCCACCACAAAGATCAGCGTGGTATTGCCGGCGCGCAAAAAACCGCCGGAGGACGAAAGGCGCGTGACACTGTACCCCGCCGCCGTCACCTCATCGATCACGGCGTTGCGGTCGTCGTTGTTGATAATGGCAAATACCAGTTTCATATCTATTTCCCCTTTCAGAAGGATTGCGGCTTGGTATCATACATCAGCTTCAGGTTCCGCCGGATCACCTTTTCTCCTCGCCAGGCATAGGCTCTGCCATCGATGGGCGTTGTCATGGTGACGACGGGAATTGTATTTTTGCGAAACGGCGGCAGCAGCGTGGTTTTCGCCCCGCGATTCATCGGGCAGACCGTCTGGCAACGATCGCAGCCCCAGACGGTATTTTCCCGCCGCATCAGGGCAAGCTGCCGGTCCGTTGGGTCCTTTTTCTGCTGGGTCACGGCGGACAGGCAGTTTTTTTCGTCCGGCTTGCCGCCGGACAGCGCCAGGGCAGGACATGCCCGCTCACAGGCGCCGCAGCCGACGCAGCCTCTGATTTTATCGCCGGTGGGCAGCAGCGGCAGGTCGGTGACCACCTCACCGATAAAGCAATAGGAGCCGTAAACCGGATGAATCAGCAAGCCGTTTCTGCCGATGACGCCCAGCCCGCTCAAAGCGGCGGCGCGCACCTCCGGGATGGGAGAGTTATCGCAAAAGGCGGCAAATGCATACCCCGGCGCGGCGTCTTGGAGCTTTTGTACCAGCTCGTCCAAATAGGCGCCGGCAATGGTATGATAATCAGCCGCTACGGCATAGCGGGAAAGATTGATATTTTTGTAATATTCTTTTTCCAAGAGATAGGGGAACAGCAATACAATCACGCGCTTTGCCTGCGGCGGCAAAAGCGATTGTTTGCGGCAGGGCAGCAAATGGTCCGCCAAAGGGGCAAAATCACAGACGCCAAAGGGAATCCCCGGAGAAAGGAGCCGGGAAAGCTCCGGAAAACTTGTTTTCATAGTTTTGTATAAGCAATCATGACCGGCATGGTCAGCACCGCTGCCAGGGTACCGAAGGAGACAATCTGGGAAGCGGCGGCGGTATCGCGGTCGTATTTTGCGGCAAACAATACCGTATTGGCGGCGGCAGGCGCCGCAGCGGAAATGCCGCAGGCGGTCAGAGGGACGCCCGAAAGCCCGAGCAGACGATACAGGGAAATCATAATCAGCGGCATCAATATTTGTTTCAGAAGAACAATTAGATAATGCTCTTTCTGTAAAAAAAGCTTTTTCAGATCGGAGTGGGCAATATAGGTACCCAAAATGATCATCGCCAAAGGACTGTTGAGGCTGGCGATATAGTCCACCGCGTCGGTCACAGGTGCGGGCAGCTTCACTGAAAAGATAAACAGCGGCAAGCCGACCATCAGCGTCAGGACGCCGGGATTCAGAAACAGCGAGCGCAGGGCAGAGGCGCGCCGGGCGCCTTTTTTTGTCATCAGCCGCGCGCCGTGGGTGAAGACCATCACATTATAGGCGGCGACGGCGGAGGAGCAGAGGAATACGCCCTCGCTGCCGGTGATTTTTTCCGCCAGCGGCAGGCACATATACCCCATATTGCCGTAAATGGAAGCGAAATGATAGACCACATTGGCGTCTTCCCGCCCTTTTCGGAAAAACGGAAGGGACAACAGCATCCCGACAAAATGGGTCGAAAGTCCCAGGACAAACGCCAGAAAAAAGGAAAACAGCCGCTCCCGATTATATTCCATGCTCAAAAACGAATGCAGCATCACCGCCGGCGTAACCGCGTAAAACAGCAAATCGGTGCAGCCCCTTGCCGCTTTTTCGGGGAAAACACCGGTTTTATCCAGAAGGAATCCGACGGCAATCAGCAAAAACAACGTCAGCACCTGTAAGCCCGCCGTGGTCATATTCTCAAAAAACAACCGCAAAACCCCTATCCCCTCGCAACTGCGGAATGTTTATTTTTCTTCGGGCTCTTCCGCCTTCTCCGCCGGGGCTTCCGGCGCGGCGGTCATTTCCGCTGCCTCGGCGGTGGGCTCCGGCACGGCAGCTGTTTCCGTTGCTTCGGCGGTCGGCTCCGGCGTTTTGGAAGCCGGCGCAGAAGGATTGAGCTGTCCGGCAGTCAGCGGCTCCATGATATTGGTTTTTTGCGCGGCACGAACAGTCTCCGGTTCGTTATCCAGATCAAAGCTGTCCTCGGTCAAATAGCGGTTGGCATATTGATCGGCGATGCGGAAAGCCTCTTCGTCCCGCTTTTCCTGCGCGGTCTGTTCCGGCGCCGGAGAAGCGGCGACCTTTTGGGGCGCCGGCGCGGCGCTCTCGTCCCTGGGACTCAAATCATGGGCGCAGGAGACAAGAAACACGCAGACAAGGATTGCCGCGCCCAGATCACAGACCTCGATGGGGGAATCCTCGGAAAGATACGCGCCGGAGGCGGCAAAATAGGTAATCACCCGTGACAGACCGACAAGAAACGCGCTCATTGCGCCGCAAAGACCGGCGCCGAAGGTCAGCGAATACTTCCCGTCCGCGCCGATGCCGCTCATCAGCCGCGCCATGCCCATAAAGAAAATCATCAAAAAGACGATCATCACCAGCTCCCAGAACAGCTCCGACATATGCAGAAAGCTGACTGCCCGCACAAAGCGGCTGATCAGCCGGCACATCAGCCAGCAGACCGGCGTCAGGGACATGACCCGCGCCGAACGGTAGGAGGGCTTGCCGGTATAGAAGGAGACGGCGACGATAATAAAATACAGCGCCGCCAGGAGAGCGAAAAGAATCTCGAACGCCTGGGGGAACCCACGGGAGGCGGAAAGAAAAGCGCCCACCGACGCACCGGCGTTCTCCTCATATTGATTAAAAAGGTCCGAAAAACGGAGCATCGCGTCCGCAACCAGCGAAACGGAAAAGATGACCGACGCAGTCGCCAGATAATAGTTCTTTTTTCCCAGCGGTTTCGGCTTTTGAAATTCCTTTCCCAGGAAGCCAAACAGCAAAAAGGCAAGGCAGCTTGCGCCGACCAGTGCATACAAAAGCGGGATGGTAAAATTGCCTTTTTCTTCCAACAGATAAAAACCGGTGTCCGGCTCGAACAGATACATCAATTGATAGCTGCGAATGCCGACAGCCACTGCGGTAAACAGGGCAAACAGCGCGAAGGAGCCGTCCGCTCCGATGGCGCTCACCGAGTTTTTGATTTTTTTCATCCGAAAACAGTCCTTTCAAAACGGGGGGGCGTCAGCGCTCCTCCGACGGGATATAGGCGCGGTGACCAAGGGCTTCGGTATCCTCGGTGCGCTGATAAAGGGGGATATAATCCTGCGGCAGCGCCATAGATTTATACGCCGGGCGCATGATCCTGCCGCCGGTCATATTTTCCTCAATGCGATGGGCGCACCAGCCCGCCACCCGCGCCACGGTAAACAGCGGCGTATAAAGATCCTCCGGGATGCGCAGCATTTTGTAAACCAAACCGGAGTACAGATCAACGTTTGCGCAGACCTTTTTGTTATTTTTCTTTTCCCGAGCAAAAATTTCCGGCGTCAGGCGCTCCACCGCCGAAAGGATTTTGAAATCCTCCTCAAACTCGGTGTCGTGAGAAAAGCGCTCGGCTTCCCGGCGCAGAAGAACCGCCCGCGGGTCGGAAAGGGTATAAACCGCGTGCCCCATACCGTAAATCAGCCCGCTGCCGTCGCCCGCTTCCCTTCGCACCAGACGGGTCAGGAAATCCGCGATTTGCCCCTCGTTTTCCGGGTCCGCAACGCCATCCTTGATATAGGATAGCATTTCGGCGACCTTCAGGTTTGCGCCGCCGTGCTTGGGCCCCTTTAAGGAGCCGATGCCCGCGGCGATGGCGGAATAGGTATCGGTACCGGAGGAGGTCAGCACCCGGGTGGCGAAGGTGGAGTTATTGCCGCCGCCGTGATCGGCATGAAGCAGCAGGCACAGATCCAGAAGCTTCGCTTCCCGATCGCTGAACTGCTTATCGGAGCGCAGGGAGTTCAAAATGACCTCCGCCGTCTGCTGCTGCGGTTCGATGGGATGGATGTACATGCTTTTATGATAATAATGCCGCCGCTTGACCTGATAGGCATAGGACATGATGCTGGGCAGGCGGGCAATCAGATAAATGGACTGCCGCAGAACATTTTCGGTGGAAACATCGTCCGGATTTTCGTCGAAGGAATACAGAGCCAGCACACAGCGCGCCAGCTTGTTCATCAAATTGGCGGAGGGCGCGTTCATGATGACATCCTCGATAAAATCATGGGGCAGCTCGCGGCATTGAGACAAAATCTCGGTAAAACTCGTAAGACGTTTTGCCGTCGGCAGCGAACCGAACAATAAAAGCCAGACGACTTCTTCAAAGCCGAAGCGGTTCTCCGCCTTGCACCCGGCGACGATTTCATCCACATCCACGCCGCGGTAAATCAGCTTGCCGTCTTTGGGGATGCGTTCGCCGTCGTCGATATAATAGCCTTCCACGGAGCAGACTTTGGTCAGCCCCGCCATCACGCCGGTGCCGTCGGCATTGCGCAATCCGCGCTTTACGTTATATCGGTCGTAATATTCCGCGTCGATGCTGTTATTTTCCCGTAAATTTTCACATAAACTGGAAAGTGTCTCGCGGGAGAGTGAATGATCGGCATTCGCCATAGAAAACCTTCCTTCCGTACGCACGGGGCAATCATCAAAAAATCCCTATGATATACAGTATATTTTATTACAACGAAAAGCAAATGTCAATATATTCGGAAGAGGCGATATGACCATGAGACGATTTTTCCTGTTATCGCTGCTATTCGGACTGTTTTTGGCAGCCGTTCCGGCCATGATCAGCCGCACGGAGGAGACCGCCGGCGCGCAGGCGGAAGGTTTTACGCAGACCGCTGCCGCCCCTGTCGGCGGCGAAGAGACCATCGCCGTATTTTTACCGGAAGAAAACAAAACAGAGGACGTCCCGGTACAGGATTACCTCCTGGGCGTTGTCGCGGCGGAGATGCCTGCCGAATACGAGCCGGAGGCGCTGAAAGCCCAGGCGCTGGCGGCGCTCTCTTACGCGCGGCACACCTTGCAGAGCAAGGACGCCGTTGCCGCCGACAGCGCGACGGCGCAGGGATTTTGGAGCGAAGAAGAGATGCGGCAAAGCTGGGGCGAAAATTACGAGACGAACCGGCAGAAAATCCTGGAAGCGATCCGGGAAGTGAGCGGCCTTTCGCTGGAATATGACGGTGCGCCGATTTTGGCGGCATATTTCGCCGTCAGCGGCGGCAGGACCGAAAACGCCTCGGACGTCTGGGGCGGAGACTATCCCTATCTGACCTCCGTCACCAGCGACGGGGACGCCCTGTCCGCCGGTCTGACAAGCACCAAAGCCGTTGAAAAAGACGCGGCGTTTTCGGCGCTTTGCGAAATCCGTCCGCCGGAGGACAAAGCCATGACAATCGGCGTGACGGAGCGGACCGAGGGCGGCGCAGTCAAGATGATCACGCTGGGCGAAACAAGCTATACCGGCGCCGAGGTGCGCGCTGCGCTGGCGCTGAGCAGCGCGAATTTTACCGTCCAGGAGGAGGAAGATCATCTTCTGTTTACCGTCACCGGCAAAGGGCACGGCGTAGGCATGAGCCAGTATGGCGCCGATTATATGGCGCGGCAGGGCGCAAGCTTCGCCGAGATTCTGCTGCACTACTACCCCGGCGCGGTGATTGTGCAAAAAAATGCCGAGCCGGCGTAAAACAAACCGGCAAGCGGACCTCCGGCAGGTTAAATTTTTGTAAAGCAGTGGTTTTTTCTTCCCATTCATGGTACAATCGGCATTGCCGCCTCCGGGCTGGCGAAATTCAAAGAAAATGAGGAAAGCTGATGAAACGCCCCCGCATCGCCTCCGACTGGCGCACCCTGTTTATTCCCACCCTTTGCGGTGATTATGTCAATGACCATACCATTTATTACGACGGAAAATGGCATTTGATCGGCATCACCAGCAAAGAGGGCACGCCGAACCATGAACGGTATTTTGTCCACGCTGCGTCGGACACACTGGACGAGCCCATGACCGAGCTGGGCAAGGTGATCGACGACGGCTGCCGCGCCTGGGCGCCCTGTGTAACTGAACACAATGGCTTGTACTATATGTTTTACGGTCCTTCACCGACCAAGCTTGCTGTTTCCTTTGATTCCGGCGACTGGTTCGGTCAGGAAATTTTTCTGCGCGGCAATCCGCCGATGGCTTGCCACCGGGACCATTTTGTACTGCAAATCGCAGAAAACCGCTGGGTTATGTATGTCACCGGCGTACACAACAGAAAAAGCGCCATATCCTGCCTCACTTCCGAGGATCTTTTGCACTGGGATTTTTCCGGATTTGCGCTGACCAGCGGCGTTAACACGCCCTATAACCCCTCCTGGGGCGCGATGGAATCCCCCTTTGTGGTAAAAAAGGACGGGCTGTATTACCTGTTTACCACCTACACCGACTGCTCCAGGGAAAACTACCATAATACGCTGGTCTTTGTTTCGGAAAATCCACTCTCCTTTGGCTGTTACGACGAAATCGGCGGCGTGAAGCCGGTCGCACGGCTGTTTTGCCACGCGCCGGAGCTTCTGCAAACCGACCGGGGCTGGCTGATCACCACCTGCGGCTGGAAAGACAGCGCCTTCACCGGCGGCGCGGTCGCCGTCGCCGATCTGGTTTGGGAGGAAAAAGAACAACCGGACGGAACGCCCGGATAAAAAAATAAAATACCCCAAAAAAACGCTTGACAAACGAAAACGGCTGTTATATAATAGTCAACGGCTTGGGGGTATAGCTCAGCTGGGAGAGCGCTTGACTGGCAGTCAAGAGGTCAGCGGTTCGATCCCGCTTATCTCCACCATAAAAGCCGGACTTTTCTTTACGGGAAGGTCCGGTTTTTTTGTTTTTTCGGTTCATGCCGCGCTCCGCCCGGCAAGGAGCGGCGGGGGCTGTTTTCGGGGCTTTCCAGCCTTTGCCGGGGCTTACGAAATAATTTTTCCAAACAAAAAAGCTCCGCCCATCGGAGGGATGAACGGAGTTTTTTGTTATTATGCAATTAAAATCAGCGATACAGCGGACCGTATGTCTGGCAGGCGCGGTAATCGGCGCTCTCAGGGTCTTTGGTACCGAAGGCGGACCAGGCATGGGGACGGAAGATCTCGGCATCGGGCACATTGTGCATGGCGACGGGAATACGCAGCATACCCGCCAGCGCAATCAGCTCCTTGCCGATATGTCCATAGGAAATCGCACCGTGGTTGGCGCCCCAGTTTGCCATGACGGAATACACATCGCGGAAGGCGCCCTCGCCGGTCAGGCGGGGAGCGAACCAGGTGGTGGGCCAGGTGGGGTCGGTACGCAGATCCAGCACCTTATGAATCTCCTCCGGCAGTACGCAGGTATACCCTTCCGCCAATTGCAGCACGGGACCCAGCCCATCCACCAGATTGACGCGAATCATGGTGCAGGGCATTTCCGCCAGCGTCTTAAAGTGAGAGCTGAAGCCGCCGCCGCGGAAATATTGATTGTTCGCCGGGCACCAGTCGGTGGCGTCGAGCATCGCCTGAATATCCTGGTCGGTGACATCCCACCAGTTTTTCATGACGCCCTCGCCCTTTTCGTTTTTGCAGGCGCCGGTGGCATCCAGACAGGCGGCGCCGGAGTTAATCAGATGGATAAAGCCGCCCGCCGCTCTGCCCTCGGGCTTTTTGCCGGTAACGCGCTCGACCGCCTCGGGGCTCCAATAGGTACGCACATCGGCAAACAGGCTCGCCTTGCCGGTCAGCAGCTTGCCGAACAGCATCGCCGTGCCGTTCAAGCCGTCGTTTTCGGTGGCGAAGGTCATCGGCTCCTTTTTGCCGTTCCAGTCAAAGCTGGAGTTCATCATCGCCTCCACAAAATCGGCGTTGGGCATATAGTCCGTCCACTGGCGCTGTCCCTGGAAGCCGCCCATGATGGCGTTTTTGCCCAGGGCTTCTTCATGCCAGCCGGTTTTCAGCAGCCAGGACTGTTCGTCGGCGGCGTTTTCGGGGATGACCGAATCCAGCTTCGGGTTGCCGCGCATGATGTCCCGGCAAACCAGCATCATTTTGGCGTTATACTCCCATTCCTCATCCTTGCGGGCGCGGGAATGGGGATGCTCGTTGATATCAAAGCCCTCTTTACAGTTGGCACGGATCCAGCGAATGGCTTTTTCGTATTCCTCATGGTCATAGATTCCGTTTTCTACCCGGCGGCGAACCTCGACCATATCAACCCATTCGGCGCGGATGCCGAGATATTTCTGATAAAACGCGGCGTCGCAATAAGAGCCGGCGATGCCCATGGCGACATTACCGATGCTGACATAGGTTTTGCCCTTCATCTGCCCGACCGCCAGCGCGCCCTTTGCGAAAAGAAGGATTTTCTCCTTAACATCGGCGGGAATCGTATGATCCGTTACATCCTGTACGTCATGCCCGTAAATCGAAAAGGCGGGCAGACCCCGCTGGGCATGGGCAGCCATGACCGCAGCCAGATACACCGCGCCGGGGCGCTCGGTACCGTTAAAGCCCCAGACCGCCTTGATTGTATTGGGATCCAGATCCATCGTCTCGCTGCCGTAACACCAGCAGGGCGTGACCGACAGCGTAGCGCAGACATTCTGCGTCGAGAAAAATTCCGCACAACGGGCAGCCTCCGCGCCGCCGCCAATGGTGCAGGGAGAAATCACGACCTGCGCCGGGGTGCCGTCGGCATAGCGGACCTCACTTTCGATCAGAGCTTTGGCGGATTGCGCCATGGTCATGGTCTTTTCTTCCAGACCTTCACGAATGCCGCCCCAACGGCCGTCAATGATGGGACGAATGCCGATTTTTGGATAAGACATAGTAAAACCTTCCTTTCAAAAGGGGGATTTTGTATAAGTTTACAAATCAAGCCTATTATATCACGCCCAGCGGAAAAGTCAACCGCCGCACGCCATTTCAGGAAAGATTTACAAAAAAATCAAAGGGAGCCGCGGTGATTCGACGGCTCCCTATTTATTTTATCGAAGCATTTGCTCAAATTCCGATTCGCTGATGACCCGGATGCCGAGCTCATTGGCTTTGCGCAGCTTGCTGCCGGCGTCCTCCCCCGCCAGGACGACGGAGGTCTTTTTGGAGACGGAGGACGCGGTTTTGCCGCCGCAGGCTTTGATGAGCTCACTCGCCTGCTCACGGGTATAGCGGCTTAGGGTGCCGGTCAGCACAAAGGTCATGCCGGCGAAGCGCTCGTCCTTTTTCTCCCGCAGGGAGCGAAAATTTACGCCGTGGCTTTTCAGCTTTTCCAGCAGACGCCGCGCCTCGGGGCGAGCGAAATACTCCGTCAGGGACATCGCCATGATTTCACCGACGCCGTCTACGGTTTGCAGCGTTTCTTTGTCCGCCCGCATCAGCGTCTCCAAATCGCCGAAGCGATCCAGTAGAATCTCCGCCGCTTTTTTTCCGATGTGACGGATGCCCAGCCCATAAAGCAGGTCAGCGGCGTCGTTGCCCTTGGACGTTTCGATGGCTGTCAGCAGATTATCCGCCGATTTATCGCCCATCCCCTCAAAGGCGGCGATCTGCTCTTTTTTCAAATCATAAAGCGCCGCCGCGTCGGGCAGAAGGCCGGCGGCGACCAGACGTTCAATCACTGCGTCGCCCAGTCCCTCAATGTCCATCGCGTCCCGGGAACAGAAATGAATCAGATTGCGCACTGCCTGCGCCGGGCAGTCGGGATTGATACAGCGGATCGCCGCTTCGCTCTCGTCCCGCTCGACCGCACTGCCGCAGGAGGGGCAGACCTGGGGCATTTGATAGGGCGCGGCGTCCGGCGCATGGCGCACCACCCGCAGCACCTCCGGGATTATATCCCCCGCCTTGCGCAGGATGACCGTGTCGCCGATGCGAATATCCTTTTCGCGGATATAATCCTCGTTATGCAGGGTGGCGCGGCTGACCGTGGTGCCCGCCAGCGTCACCGGGTCAAAGACGCCGGTGGGGGTCAGAACGCCGGTCCTGCCGACGTTGATTTCCACCGCGCGCAGGACGCTTTCCTTTTCCTCGGGCGGATATTTGAAGGCAATCGCCCATTTGGGGAATTTTGCCGTGCTGCCCAGCCGCATCCGCTGGGAAAAATCATCGATTTTAATCACCGCGCCGTCGATGTCATAGGGCAGCGTCCCGCGCTTTTCGCCGATTTCCTGTACCCGCTGCCATGCCTGCGCCATGGTTTCGCAGCCGGAAAAGCTCGGCACGGTTACAAAGCCCAGCTCCCGCAAAAACGCCAGGGACTGGCTGTGAGAGGCGAGCGTTTCGCCCTCGACCTGCTGGACATTAAACACAAGAATATCCAGCTTGCGGCTGGCGGTGATGCGGGAATTTTTTTGACGCAGACTGCCGGCGGCGGCATTGCGGGGATTTTTGGCAGGCTTTTCCTCCCGCAGCTCCTGCTGCTTCAGCAATTGCGCAAAAGAGCCGTGGGACATATACACTTCCCCCCGCACCTCCAGAAAAGGCAGGGGTTTTGTCAGGCGCAGAGGGACGGTGCGCACAGTTTTCAGGTTTTCCGTAATATCCTCGCCGACGGCGCCGTCGCCCCGGGTGGAGCCGCGAACAAAAACACCGTCGCGATATTCCAGTGACACCGACAGTCCGTCGATTTTCTGCTCAACCGAATAGACCGCCTCGGGACAGACCGCCCGCACCCGCTCGTCAAAGGCAAAAAGCTCCTGCTCGGAAAAGGCGTCCTGCAAACTCTCCATGACCACCCTGTGAACAACCGGCGTAAAGCGGCTTTCCGCCATGCCGCCGACCCGCGCCGTCGGGGAATCCGCCGTGCGCAGCTGCGGATAGGCTTCCTCCAGCTCTTCCAGCTCACGCATCATTTTGTCGTACTCAAAATCAGAAATTTCACTTTCATTTTCCACATAATACTGGTAGCTGTAGCGGTTCAATTGCTCCCGCAGCGCTTCGGCGCGCAGCAGCGCTTGTTGTTTTTCCATCAAGCAAAATCCTTTCGCTTTCTCCATAGCAATATTACACCATAAATATACGGCGGGAATCGTCGCAAAACCTTCAAAGCGGGCGCGAAGCACCCTTCCCCGCGCGGCGGGGGCAATCCGCTGACAAGCAGATGTTAGTATTATACCACTTTTCCGCCCCAATGCAAGCGAAAGGCGGCATTCGGCGCTTCGATGGGTAAAAATCTCAAAAAGGGCTTGCCATTTTGCAGGAAATCTGTTACAATATGTATATCTAAAAAAATCAGGGAGGTGTTTTTCTTGAGCCAAGCCGTAGAGAATTTAATCCACTATGTCGTTCGTGCCATTCAGTTTTTCATTGACCTGATCAAAAAACTGTTCGGCGTTGCCAACGAGCCTGAGGTTTCCGAATAATCTAAAGAAAAGCCGCCTTCCCGGGCGGCTGTTTTTTTCACCAAAGGACCGACCATGCAGCCGCTGTGCGTCACGCTGCCTGAGATGAAAAAAGCGGAACCGCCGCAGCGGCTCCGCTTTTTTCATTAACGCTCCCAGAAGCTGTCGGTGGAAACGGTGAAGGTATTGCCTTCGGCGAGACCGATGGCAATGCGCAGGGCTTGCCGGGCGTCCTCGGTTCGGATGGCGCCATCCAGATTGGTGTCGGCGCCAAAGAAGAATTTTTTCGCGTCGCTGCGAAGGGCAAAATCCGGCGCGCCCAGACCGACGGCATAGCGCAGGATATGGCGGGCGTCCGCCGTGGTGGGCGAGAAGGTATAGGGCGTCGCCTCCGGAATGGCGGCGACCGTTTCGGCGATACCGGTAAAACCAAGAGTGACATAGGCAACCGAATCCGCAGCGAAAAGCGAATCAATATTCGCCCCGCCCCGGACGCTGACCAGCGCGCAGGGAGAAGAAGCGCCGGTATAAAGCGTTTCCTCTATGCCGGTCAACCTGTCCAGTGCCTCGCGGTTCGCCTGTTCGGAATAAGGCTCCGGCAGGTCGAGGGTAACGGTCAGATAGTACAAGCCGTCGCCGCCGCGCATCTGGGAAAGCAGCGCCGGGTCGATTTTTTCATCTGTCGAAAAAATCAGTTTCTCTCCGCTTTGCTGTGCCTTTCGATTCGCCTGATGGGCTTCGTCCAGCAGCGCATCGGCGTAAATCTTGTAAAATTCATTGCGGATCATACAGACCGGCGCTTCTTCGCCGATGTCCGCCATTGCACCGAACCCGGCGTTTTCCGAGCTTGCCGTGCTCGGCTCCGCCGGCGTCGGCTCAGTCTCCGCCGAGGCGGGCTGACTTGGGGATTCCGGCGCTTCCTCGCCGGGGTCCGTTATCGCGCCGGTTCCGGCATGATCCGAGCTTTCCTCCCCCGGCTCCGCCGGCGTCGGCTCAGTCTCCGCCGAGGCGGGCTGGCTTGTGATTTCCGAGGAAACGGGTGCCAGCTCAATGGCGGCGACCAATGGATTTTCCGCAATCGCTGAAATTTGCGATGCATTCGCTGTGATGGTAAGAATGGGGGAATGGGGGCTGATGTACTGCACCTGCGCCTCGCTCAGAAAAGCCCGGGCAAAGGCTTCGTTTTTCTTCTGATACTGCTCTTTTCCCTCCGAAGCGGCGGCTTCCCGCAGGGCTTGAACTGCCTCGACGGAATTCCGGAAATCCACAAAGGCCTCATCCGGCAATTGCAGCTTCTCGTCGCTGTAATCCAGCCAGAGCAGCATGGATACGGATGAATCACCCATGGTCTGCAGCGTGTGCCGCAGCGCCTCGGACCCCTTCGTTTCCAGAGCAGAGGAAGCTCCGGCGGCGAAAAGGGAACAGCCGAACGCCAACAGAATAGCCAGCAGAAGCGCCAGCCCCTGTTTTCTGTTCTGTTTCATTGCATTTTCTCTCCTCGTATATGATAAATCGCTAACCAGTGCGGCGATGATTTTTCGCCGCCCAATCGGATCCGACGCTTCTATTCAGCCCATGGGAATCATCTTCTTTCTTTTTTTTCATATTCATTTTAGCATACCCCATCAATTTTTTCAATTCTTTTATATAATTTTACATTATTTTGTTTATTTACACAAAACCGCAGCCCGTATTTTGTGGAAAATGCCCTTTTCTGAAAATATTTCGTGTCAAATCAAGCAAAACAAAAACCCGCCGGGCAGCATCCGGGAAGGACGCCCGACGGGTTTTATGCGGTGATTTATTCTTTGCGCAGCGCGTCGATGGGGTTCATTTCGGCGGCGCGCTTGGCGGGGTAAAGGCCGAAGAAGATACCGATGGCGCTGGAGAAGCCGACGGAAATCAGAATGGAATAGAACTGGACATGAATTTCGATTCTCATGATGGCGGAGGCTATCGCCGAAAGCACGAAGCCCAGTATCATACCGATAAAGCCGCCGATCAGACAGATCATGACCGACTCGGTCAAAAACTGAAGCATGATGCTTTTGGTTTTGGCGCCCAGCGCCTTACGTATACCAATTTCGCGGGTGCGCTCGGTGACGGAAACGAACATGATATTCATCACGCCGATACCGCCGACGATCAGGGAAATACAGCTGACCGCCGCGATGAACAGTGTAAAGATGGTGATCACCGTATCCAGCAGATCCACAAAGGACGCCAGGTTGGTGACCGTATAGACCTGACGGTCGTAATTGTTATGGCGCGCCTGCAGCTTTGCCAGCGCCGCCGCACCTACGCCGTCCAGCTCGGAGGGATCGTCCGCCATGATATAGAGTGTATCATAACGCTCGGCGGAGCCGTTCAGCTCCAGCGCGGTAGCGGCGGGCACCAGCCCCATGCAGCTCGCCATCTGCATTCCGCCGCCCATGGACTGCATCATATCGATCATTTCACCGGAATCTCCGCCGAAGATACTGGCAATGTCCATAACGCCGATGATTTTCAGCGGTACGGTAATATCGTTCGCCGAATAGGAGATGGTCTCGCCGACCACGTCGGAGGTGCCGAAGAGCAGCAGGGCGCTGCTGACGTCAATGATACAGACGTCCTTTGCACTTTGGGCTTCCTCCTCGGTAAAGGTCCTGCCATATTGACAGGAAAGACCCAGGATTTCAAAGACATCGGTGGTGCTGCCGATGGGCATAAACAGTCCGCTGGTGCCGTCCTCCAGTGTGAAATTACCCAGCCCCATAACCACCGGAGCGACATTGTCCACATGCTCGATCTCCCGCAGCGCGTCCAGATCGTCCGCCGTGATATAATCGGAGTCAGAGGCGGTATTCATATTGACCATGATATTGATGGCGTTGGAGCCGCCCATATCCTCGATCATGCCGACGATATAATCCCTGGCGCCGGTGCCCAGGGTCATGATGGTAATGACCGCGCCGACGCCGATGATAATACCCAGCATGGTCAGAAAGGAGCGGACCTTATTGGTTTTGATGCTGAACAGCGCCATCTGAAAATTTTCCTTAAAATTCAAAGAGAGGACCTCCCGCGCCGTTTTTTATTTTTCTACAACACGCACGCGCATATCGTCTTCCAGCGTGACGCCGGTGCCCTTGATGACCTTGACCACCTGCTCACCTTCGCTTAAGCCGGAGGTGATCTGATAAATATCGTCGCCCGCCAGGCCGATGGTCACCTCGCGGGTGAAAACATGCTTGGTTTCCGGGTCATAGACATAGACAAACCGCTGATTATTGGATGCGCGCAGCGCCTCGACAGGCACGGTGACCACATTGTCCGCCTTGCCGGTCTCGATGGTTACATCCGCATCAAAGCCGATGACGATGCCGTCGTCGGGATTATCGATGGTAACGATTGCCTCAGCGCCGGTGGAGCTGCCGCCGCCTCCGGTCAGGGAGCCGACCATGGAGCCCAGGTCCAGCCCCTCGCTTTCGGTGGCGATGGCGCTGATATAGGTCACGGAGCCGGTGTAGGTATTGTCAAGGTATTCGATGGTTGCCTTCTGCCCCATTTTGATATTCTGCAAATCATACTTACCCAGCGTCAGGCTCAGGTAGAGGTTGTTATAATGCTGGATGACCAGCGCGCCGTTGTCATTCGCCGAAGAGGAAAAACCGGCGATGGCGTTGATGATGGAGGTATAGTCGCCGGAGCCGTCCAAAAGCCCCGCCAGGGCGGAAAAATCCAACCCGCCGCTCTGCTCGGTCTCGTTGGTATAGACTTCACCGGGGGTCAGGTTGACCTGGGAGACAATGCCGTAGCAGTCCGCCGTCCAGCCCTCCTCCAGCATTTGCAGGGCGCCGCGGTACCCCTCGTAGGTGTTCTCGGCGCGGTCCATCGCATCCTTCATCGTATTCAGATAGGTCTCGGTGGTAATCACATCATAGATCGCCTTGCGCGCCTGCAATTGCACCAGCTGGGACTGGTCGCTGATCCCGCCCATACTGGAATTAAGCAGGGAAGAAATCTGGTCGGTGCTCAAAATCGACGACAGGTCGCCGTTCTGCATACCGGACAGGGCGTCCAACAGCTGCTGAAGCTGACCGCCGGTGCCGGTGCCGCCGGTGATGCTGCTGATGATGGAATCCAGCATCCCGCCGGAGGCGGAAGCCGCCTGGGTCGGCGCTTCGGTCGCGGAAGAAGTCGCGGCTGTTGTGGTGGAGGTGCGGTCATTTTCGATTTTCTGCTGCAATTCGGCAATCTGCCGCTCCAGCTCGGGCAGCTGCTCTTCCGCATCCGCCGCCGCCTGCACTGCGTCTTCATAGGCAGTTTTGGCTTTCTGGAAGGATTTGCGGTGGCTCTCCAGCGTATCGCCCAGGGCAGAGGTATCAAAGGTCGCCAGCACGGTGCCCTCGTTGACCACATCGCCAACCTGCACATCTACGGTTTTGACCACGACGCCGTCCAGCGCCTCGTAAACAGTCTGCTCTTTTGCCTGTACCTGGGCAGTGGTGGAATAATTTTGCGACACGCTGCCCAAGGTGACCGGCGAGAGCACCACCTCGGGCGCGTCCTTCCAGCGGTTATAAATCGTACCGCCCGCGATGGCGGCAGCCACCACGACAACGACCACCACAAGAATGATGATCTTTGCCGTGCGGCTTAAATTCTTTACACTTGCCATAAATAAAATCACTCCGCATTACATAGTTTTTATCGGAATCTATTGATCGAACCGCGTTCTGCGCGGGAATAAACGGGGGAAATTTATGCGCTTTGTCAAACGGGCGATTGCCCTTCTTTTGTTTTTGCCGGTGCTTTTCGGTTTATGCGGCTGCACCGAATACCGAAGCATGGATGCGTTTTCCTATCTGGAAGAGCTGGAACGAACGGAACCGAACCTGCTGCGGGAACCGAAGCTCCTGCAGAAAGACGGAGATTTTTACGCGCTGTACCGGTTGGGGGAAAATCTGCCCTTTTTGCTGGTGCTGCAAACCGATGAACAGAACATACCCCGCACCGTTCGCTTTGTCTTTTCCAAGGAAAGCGGCATTGCGCCCGACGCAGCCCTGACGCTCTGCGGCAAGGGTCTGGCGGTCCTCGGGCGTCTGCCGGAGGAAGAATGTGTGGATATTGCAAAAAGCATGGAGCAAAGCGCTTTTTTCGCCTTTGGGCGGGAGGAGCGGCAATTTGAGGGCTACACCCTGCTTCGCACCTCCACGCCGCTTTTCTCCGTGATCGAAATCACCGATCCCTTCGGAGAAGTATAGCGCCGCTCAGTTCAGCGACACAAAGGAAATCTGCGGCGTATCGCGGAATTCGGTAAAGATCACGCGCACTTCCTTCGCTTTAAGGGTGCGCAGGACGCAAATGGTTTTTGCACCGATGGTACTGCCGGCATAGACGGTCTTCCAGCGGTCCTTATTATCCTTGACCTGCACCTCAAAACCTTCGACGCGCTGTCCGCCGGCGATATGCTCACAGAGGGTCAGCTTATCAAACAGGTCGGTTTCGGAAAGGGTCAGGTACAATTCGGGCTTTTTCTCATTGGGGTCGGGCATCCAGAAGCGGTCGTTTTCCCGGCTTTCGGCATTTTTCGGCGCATAGACCTCACTTAACACGGAGGAGGCGGTCAGCTCGCCCTTTTCGGTCAGCAGATTATACCCGAAATGCAATTGCAGATCGCGAGAAAAGCTGGTGAGGATAGAGGTGTCGGTGGCATGGAATTTGCCCTGTTTATCGGGGCAGATGCCCAGCATCAGCGAAGCGTTATTGCCCACGGAATCCAGATACAGCCGCCAGAGCTTATCCTTGGTCTTGGCGCTGTAGTCATCCTCTTTGTTATAGAACCAATGGTCCCGCAGCGGTACGGCGACTTCCAGCGGGTACCAGATAAAATCGGTATCGTTTTTAATGGTTTTACGGCTGCCCAGATCGGGGTCGGCGAAGTTCATTTTCTTTTTGCCCTCGCCGGTATAAAAGCGGGCGGGGATAACGCTCCATTCGCATTTGCGGGGGGTATAGCGCCCGTCGCCGTTCCAGCGGATGTCATCGCCCAGTCCGGCAACGCAGCAGCCGCTTTGCAGGTTGTGGATCGTTTCAATATAGCGGGGAATGTCAAACTCCTGGATTTTTCCGTTGACGCCGGTGCCGACGCGCGGGTCAAGCCAGACGCAGAAGATATCGCCGTAGCGGGTCAGAAGCTCGGTCAGAAGCCCACAGAAAAAATCGTCGTACGCCTTGCCCTCGCCGTAGCTCTCTTCGTGCTTATCCCAAGGGGCAAGATAAAGCCCGAAGCCCAAACCGAATTTGCGGCAGGAGGCGGCAAGATCGGCAACAATGTCGCCCTCGCCGTTTTTCCAGTTTTTGCTGCTTTTCACAGAATAATCGGTCTGCTCGGTCTGCCACAGGCAGAAGCCGTCGAAATGCTTCGCGGTGAAGACGATGGCGCTCATGCCCGCGTCCTTCACATATTTTGCCCATTCGTCGGTATCCAGATGTTCGGGCCAGAAGGAATCGGGAGAAGCGAAGCCGTCGCCCCACTCTACCCCTTTCATGGTATTCATCCCATAAGAAATCATGCAATAATACTCATAGCTTTGCCAGTTCATCTGGCGCGCGCTCGGCAGAACGCCGAGGGCTTTTTCATACCCTTTTTCGCTCATACAATCTCCCTGAAAAAATTACTCGTCTTTTTGCGCCGGCGCGGGGTCGGTCAATTTGTCGATCAGTCGGATAAATTCCTCCGCGTCGTCCCCCAAGGCGTTGAGGGCATAGACCGCGCCGTCGTATAGATGCTTGCGCAGCTCCTCGACCTTGCTTTTGCCGAAGGAGGTCAACTCCACCAGCACCCGGCGGCGATCCGCCTGGTCGATGGTTCGCAGGATGCAGCCCTTCGCCTCCAGACTGCGCAGGGCGGCGGCGGTGCGGGCGGTGCTGGTTTTCATCGCGCCGCTGATGGAACCGGGGGTGGCGCTGTCCGGGTGACGGCTCAGATAATCCAAAATAAAGGACTCCCCCTTGGACAGGCTGTGCAGCTCGCTGACAACATCCAGATCAAACAGAGCGTCTAAGCTGTCCAGAAACGCTGTGGCAAGCTTATTGTGCTCCATACCTTCATCCCCTTATAAAATCCTAACCGTGTTAAATGCTAACACTGTTAGTATTTTATTCCCTTTTTTGGCAAAGTCAACCGCAAAATCGAAGAATTCATAGTTTTTTTACAAGTGTCAAAAGCCTCCCGTCGCCTTGACAAGCGAAGCACAAGGGCATACAATAAGGGCAGCAGCAAAAAGGAGCGCATTATGACCTATCGTTACGAATTACATTGTCATACAAAGGAAGTCAGCCGCTGCGGAAAGATCCCGGCGGCGCAGATTGTCGAGCTATACCGCCAAAAGGGCTACCATGGCATTGTGATCACCGACCATTTTTCGCCGATGACCTTTTCGCCCATCTCGGTGTTCCAGCCGCAAAATTTCATTGATTTCTACGTCTCGGGCTGGCGGGCGGCAAAGCTGGCGGCGCCGGAGGATTTCACGGTGCTTTTGGGTATGGAGCTGCGGTATTACGCCACTGCCAACGACTATCTGGTGTACGGCGCAGACGAGCATTTTCTCAGAAGCCATGGCAATCTGATGACATATTACCCACGAAGATTTTACAAGCTGGCAAAAAAGAATGACCTGATCGTCGTGCAAGCCCATCCCTTCCGGGAGGGGATGATTCGCACCAACCCGAAATATCTGGACGGCTGCGAGGTATTCAACGGCAAGAACATCGGCACCGACGCCAACGAAAAAGCCGAAGCCTGGGCGGACGAACACCATATGAACATCCGCACCGGCGGCAGCGATTTCCATCGGCTGCGGGACCTTGCCACCGGCGGCATCGAGACGGACCGGCAGATCAAAACCAACGCCCAATTGCTGGATGTGCTGCGAAGAAACGATTTTGACCTGATCCGCGGCACCAGGGAAGAATGAAAAGCCTCCGTTTGGGGGCTTTTTTGTCGGTGCGCGCGGGACGTAAAACGCATACTGAACCCGACTTTTTTGCAGGGGCTGCGAAAAGTCTGCTGCCGGCGCGTTCCGCCGGCGCAGAGGCAAAGCCGGATCCGGCTTTTCGCAGAGGCATCCAAAAGAAACGGATCACAGTGAGAAAAGACAAAGAAAAATGACCGGGCATAGCGCTCGGTCATTTTTCCAAATGAGGGGTTGCTTGAGGAGGGGTTGTGCTCAAAGGAGCGGTGCGGCTCCGTCCCTTGAGCTTGTCTATAGTTTAACCGAAGGATATGAATCACGTATGAACTTGCTATAAAGATTTATATATTTTTCTTTACTGTTTTATTGAATCTCAGATTAAGAAACCGTAAAAAATAGACACTACCCATGGTTTTTGTAAAAACAAGACAGAATACACATATTAATACAGCAATTGCTTCGATTTTTTTGTAAAGATCGCGACATTTGTTTTATGAAATCGTCGTTTTTTCAAAACAAATACAATAAATCGTCATATTTCAACATGATTTCTTCCGCAATATCGTTTTTTGCATCGACAGAGAAAGAACAAAAAGACAGGACCCGCACGCCGGAGGGCGGCAGGTCCTGTCTATGTGAAGAGAACAAATCAAAGGGTGGCTTATTCGGCAGCCTTTTTTTTCGCAAAGCAATCACTGCAAAGAAGACCTTCCTTGCCGCGGAGGGAAGCGGGCACTTTGGCGACGCTGCCGCATTCGCTGCAGGTAATTTCGATCATTTCACGCGGCGCACGGCCCGCGGCTTTTCTGGCGTCACGGCACGCCTTGCAGCGCTGGGGCTCGTTTTCAAAGCCTTTTTCCGCGTAAAATTCCTGTTCGCCGGCGGTGAATACAAATTCATTGCCGCATTCCTTGCAGATGAGTGTCTTGTCTTCGTACATTGGACTCTACCTCGCTAAATTTTTTACCGGCACAGCTGCGGAAAAAGGCATCCGAAGCCGCCGTCGTTTTCTATGAAAAAGCCATTGGCTGATTCATCGGGTTAATGCTTGAGTTTTTTACGGGCACGCAGCAGGGCATTATTCACGGATTTTACATCGCAGCCCTGTTTTTGCGCAATTTCGGCATAGCTCATGCCGGAGAGATAACACAATAGAATGCTCCGTTCCTTTTCGGACAGGGATTTTTGCATCCATTCGCTTAATCGGTGCAGCTCGTCGCGGGCGATGATCTCATTTTCGGGACCGTCGGAATGGGGCAGCTCGGCGTCCTCCATACTGACCGAGAGCGGCTTACCGCTTTCCTTACGCAGCAGATCGCGAAAGCGGTTGCCGACGCAAGTCAGCGCATAGGTGCGGAACGACGCGCCGCGGTCGGCGTCAAAAGTCAGAGCGGCGCGTAACAGGGCGATCATACCCTCCTGATACAGGTCATCCCGCTCCTGCCGATGGCAATACAGGCTGCCTGCTTTGTCAAAGATTTCGCGGGAATAGCGTTTGAGCAAAATGCTCAGCGCTTCGTCATCCCCAGCCCTGCCCTTTTCGCAAAGCGCCTCGTCCGAATCAGCGGCGCCTGCCGGTTTTTCGGGCTGCATAAGTCACCTCATCATACTTTGTTAATGCTATCATAACGCATTCTTCTTAAATTGTCAAGCAAAATCATAAAAAATCCTAAAAAGCCTTCACTTCTCAGGACCTTTTTCGACGATATTCACAAAACTTTAGACAAAAAGTCCTGAAGTCGTGGATTTTTCGGCGCGCTGAAAAATTCTGCGGGGGTGTTTTCTTCCAAAATCAGCCCCTCATCCATAAACAGCACCTTGGAGGCGACCTCCCGGGCAAAGCCCATTTCATGAGTGACGACGATCATCGTCATGCCGCTTTCCGCCAGCTCCTTCATCACGTCCAGCACCTCGCCGACCATTTCCGGGTCCAGCGCCGAGGTCGGCTCGTCAAAGAGCATGACTTTGGGGTTCATGGCAAGGGAGCGGACGATGGCGATGCGCTGCTTCTGTCCGCCGGAGAGCTGAGCGGGGTAAGAATCCGCCTTTTCCTCCAGGTTGACCCGCCGCAGCAGTGCCAGTGCATTCTCTCTGGCTTCCTCTTTGCTTTGCAGCTTTAAGCTGATCGGCGCGAGGGTGATATTATCCAGGATGGTCAGATTGTTAAACAGATTGAAATGCTGGAAGACCATGCCCATATTACGGCGAACCATATTGATGTTGGTCTTTTTGCCGTTGACCTGTACATCCTCAAACCAGATTTCGCCGGCGGTGGGCACTTCCAACAGGTTCAGACAGCGCAGAAAGGTGGATTTGCCGGAGCCGGAGGGTCCGACGATAACAATCTTCTGCCCTTTCTCGATATGATAATCGATGCCGCACAGCACCTCAAGATCGCCGAAGCTTTTATGAAGATCCTTAACGGTTATCACTCTTACGCAGCCTCCTTTCCAGAACACCCAACAGGATGGAGAGAATTTTGATGATGACAAAATACACCGCCGCCGCAATGATCAGAGGCGGAAAATAATCGAAGGTCCGCGAGCCGATCTGCTGGGCGACGCGGGTGATATCCGCCAGCGCGACATAGCCGACGATGGCGGTTTCCTTCATCAGAACGATGAACTCGTTGCCCAAAGGCGGCAGCACATTTTTGATGGCTTGAGGAACGATGATTTTGCGCATGGTGGTCGCCTGCGACAGTCCCAGAGAGCGTCCGGCTTCCATCTGTCCCTTATCCACCGCCAGAATGCCGGCGCGGATGATTTCACAGACATAAGCGCCGCTGTTGATGCCAAAGGAAATGATGGCGACCAGCACCCCGGAATTGACCGAGGTCAGGATGACAAAATACATAATCATCAACTGCAAAACCGACGGCGTACCGCGGATGATATCCACATATGCGGTAGCGATCAGGCTGAAAATCGAATGCTTGCCGTTTTTGCGGCGCGTCAGCTTCATAAACGCCAGGATCATGCCGATCACGACGCCCAGAATGGCGGCGAAGATGGTAATCTGAATCGTGACGCCCAAGCCTTCCAGATACAATTTCCAGCGATCCGCCTCGATGAAGGCATCGTAAAACCGCTCGCCGATGGAGCGGGTCGCCGGCAGGGTCAAAGAGTTCACGCAAATCTCCCTTCCTTTGCGAAAGTCCAAACAAAAAAAGCCGCCGGGTCAAAAAGAGGACGGCGGTAAGCCGTCCTCTCGGCAGGAAAATCTTACTTATTTCTCGATGTATTCAGCAACCAGCGCATCGAAGGTGCCGTCAGTCTGCAATGCCGCCAGCGCTGCGTTGATGGAAGCGACCAGCGCGGTATCGTCCTTCGGGCAGGCGATGGCGTAATACTCATCGGTAAAGCCGAAATTCTCAGCGCCCAGAAGCTTGAGCACGCCTTCGTTTTCACCGGCAAAGACCTCGGCGGGGTTCTGGTCGATGATCACAGCATCCAGGTTGCCATTTTTGAGGTCTTCCACCGCCAGGGCGAAGGTATTGTAGCGTCTGACATCGGCGCCGGCAATTTCATCGGCAATCATGTCGCCGGTGGTGCCCTGCTGTACGCCGATCACTTTGCCCTCCAGAGAAGCCATATCGGTGATCGCGGTATCGTCGGCAGGAACAAGAACATTCTGGATCGCTTTGTAATACGTATCGGAGAAGGTGACGGTCTTCTCACGCTCGGGGTCCACGGTCATACCGGCGATGGCGACATCAATGCGGTTGCCGACGGACGTGCAAAGGGAATCAAACTCCATGTCCATCACCTCGACGGTGACGCCGAGCTTTTCGCCGATCGCTTCGATCAGGGCGATGTCAAAGCCGTCGGGATCGCCGTCGTCGCCCAGATACTCAAAGGGCGGAAACGCAGCATTGGTGCCAACGGTCAGCACGCCGTCGGTCAGGCGGCTGCTCTGGGTCATGACGGTGGTGCCGCCTTCGCCTTCCGTGGTATGTTCGCTGTCGGCAGTGGGCGTTTTGGTCTCGCCGCAGGCGGCAAAGCAGCCAAGGATCAGCGCGAAGCTGAGCATCAGAGCGGCAATTTTCCAAACTTTTTTCATATGTAATTACCTCCGTTACTTTCCCGCCCTTCGGCGGGCGTGAAAAACACCCCTCGCGCCTTATTTTTGCGGACAAGCAGCCCGAATGCGCCGGGGGTCTTTCGTTACAGAGCAATTATAGCATAAAAATACAGAAAGTCAACCATTTTTTGCATGATTTTTCAATTGTCTGATCCTTTTTCCGGTTGCAATTCGCCCAGCCGTTGATTATAATAAGGAAGGAATGGGGCATCCCGCGCCGGAAAGGCTGGAGAGATATGAAAAAGATAAAGAAAAAGGCAACAAAAAAAGGCAAGGGCTTCAAAATCACCGCCATAACGCTGGCGCTGCTAATGACAGCCGCCGCCGGAGGCGCGATCGCCTACGCCGTGCGGGGCACGCTGCCCGAGGAAGCGCCCAACGCCGCCTTTATCGAGGGGCTTGCCGCCGACAACGCCGGCCGCCGCGAGGACGACGATACCCGCATAATGAGCGCAAACCTGCTGGTCCATTACCGCAGCTGGGGCGGCAGCGACGCCGCGCCCCGGGCGAAGCAATTTATCGAGTTGCTGAACAAATACCAGCCCGACGCAGCGGGCTTGCAGGAGGTCAGCGGACAATGGTTCTGCCTTCTGGACCGTAATCTGCCCGAGGGATACCGCTTTGTACATCGGGCGGCGACCGGGCTGTTTTCGCGTTTTACGACGATCATCTATAACGAAAACACATTAAACCTTCTGGAAAGCGGCAGCCTCCGCTACGACGAAGGGACCGATGGGCGGATGCGGCGGATCGAGTGGGCGCTGTTTTCACGCAGGGACAGCGGCGCGCGTTTTGTTTTGACCACGACTCATCTGGACCTTTTGCACGAAGGACAGATCGAGGAGGAGCTGCCGATCCTGCGCGCGGAAGCCGAACAGCTGCTGGCGTTCAGCGGCGAAACGAAGGAAAAATACGGCTGTCCGGTAATTCTGACCGGAGATTTCAACGCCATGGAAGACACACCCTACACCAAGGAGACCGACGCCAAGGAGATTTACGCGCTGCTTGCCGAAAAACTGACCGACACCAAGGATGCGGCGCTCTATGCCAAGAGTGGATTGGCGCAGAGCCTGTCCGAGCCCTGCTATGACCATATCTTTCTGGATGGAGAAGCTTCCGTGACCTCCTTTCGGCTGTTGTCCGACCCCTTTATGGAGGAAATGAGCGACCATTTCCCCATCTACGCCGACTTTGTTCTGCCCGTACCGCCGGTCGGGGAGGGCGCAACGGAATAAAGAAAACCGAAAAAATCACCGCCTGTTCCTGCGCAGGAACGGGCGGTGATTTTTATTGGTTCAAAGGCTGACCGGAGAGATAGTTTTCCGCCTGGTGCGCCTTTCCCTGTGCGGCGATCACGCCGTCCGCCAAAAGCAGCGCCCGGTCGCAGAGGGCGGCGGCACAGCGGATATCGTGGGTCACGGTGACCGTCGCCATGCCGGTTTCCTGCCGCAGCGTTTGCAGCGCCGACCCGATGCGTTTCAGATTTTCCGCATCCTGTCCCACCGTCGGCTCATCCAGAAAAACCAGCCGCGGCTGCCCTGCCAGTACCGCAGCGATGCCGAGACGGCGTTTTTGCCCTTCCGACAGGGCGTGGGGATGCCGGTCCAGTAATTCGGACAAGCCGAAGAGCTCCGCCATCCGGACGGCATAAGCGTCCTCGGGCGCCGCCACCGCCAATTCATCACGGACCGTCGGCATAAACAATTGATATGACGGATTCTGATATACATACCCGGCGGCGCGGAACCAGCGGGCGGAGGGACGTCTGCCTTTCTCCGGCAGCAGGCTTTGCCGATAAGCGCCGCCGTCGGGGCGAATGAGCCGCGCCATCAGCCGCAGAAGCGTCGTTGTGCCGCAGCCGTTTTCCCCCAGAAGCCACACCCGCTCCCCTTCCCGTACCGAAAGACTGATGTCTCGCAAAAGCGGCGTTTTGCCCGGCGCATAACGAATATGCGCCAGCTCCACCAGCGGGCTGCCGCCGCCGGTTTGTGCCTGCGACGCCGGCAGCAGACGACGGTTCTCCGCCAGCAGCGCGGGAACGTTGGCGACCCGCTCGATTTTTCCCTGCCGCAGTCGGTAGACCGAGTCGGCAAAGGGCAGCACCAAATCCAACCGGTGCTCAATGAGCAGCACGGCGCAGCCCTGCTTTGTCAAATCTTTTAGTGTCTGCAAAAGCAGCAGCGCCCCTGCCCGATCCAGATTGGCAAGAGGCTCGTCCAAAAACAGGATGCGCTGCCCCATCGCCAGCGTGGCGGCGGTGATCAGCCGCTGTTTCTGCCCGCCGGACAGAGTGCGGGTGGACGAATCCGGGGCGATACGCAGCAGCTTCAGGCTGGCATCGACCCGCCCTTCGATCTCCTCCGGCGGAAGGTTCAGGTTTTCACAGCCAAATGCCGCTTCGTCCGCCGCTTTTTCGTAAACGATCTGCTCGTCGGCGTTTTGCAGCACAGTGCCTGCGAAAAACGCCCGCTCCCCCGCCTTGCGGTCGGTGCAATCCTCCCCGGCAAGAAAGATTTTGCCCTCCCGCTTTCCCGGTGTCAGGAAGGGGATCACCCCGTTCAACAAGCCCAGCAGCGTAGTTTTTCCCTCGCCGGAAATGCCGGAAAGAACCGCAAATTCACCATATTCCAAAGTAAAATCGGCGTGGTCGAGAATTTTTCTCGTCTCGCCGGGATAGGAAAAGCTCAAATCCCGGACCTCTACGGCTTTTTTCATGCCAGCACCCCCAATAAAACGGAAAGGATCCCCGTGCCGACGGCAAACACGCCGTCCCGCCAGCCAAAGCGCACCGGACGGAAGACGCTTGCATCTTTATTCTTCAAACGGAAGCCCCGGGTTTCCAGCGACAGCGACAGCGCGTCGGAAATCCCGAGGATCCGCATGGTCAGCGGGATAAAAAAGGCGCGGTATATCGTTTGCGGACGGCGCCACGCCGAACCGGCGCCCCGGGTCTTCATCGCCTCGCGAATCTGCCGCACCTCGCCCACCAGCACCGGGATAAAACGGATTGTGACCAGAATACCCAGCGTCAGGGCGCCGGGGCATTTCATTTGCCGCAAGCTGCGCGTCATATCGGCGGCGGGGAGCGAAAGCATCGGCACGGCGGCGACACCCAACAAAAGACAGCGCCCCAGTGTTTCAAAAAAGGAAGCGAAGGAGCCTGCCGTCAGACAAGACAGCACGCCGGTCAGAAGACCGAAGCAGCCCATCATCAGCCCTGCGCCCAGCACCGCTCGCCAAAGCCCGAACAGCGCAAACAGAAGAGCCAGCGCGGCAATATACCCGTAAAGGACGAGATGGGAGGAATATGCCATACCGACGCCCAGCGCCAGAAGGGAGCAGAGGAACCCCACCGGCGGGAAGAGCGGTTTTTTGGCGTGGAAGAACTCAAGCATCGGCATCCTCTCCATAGGGGCGCAGCTTGCCCGCCTTTTGCAGCTCCTTTGCGATTTTACAGCCCAGAAACGCCCCGAAAAAGCCTAAAATCACGGTACCGATGGAGGTAAAAATGGCGGGGATGGGCGCGGCGACCAGGTCGGAAAAGCTGCTGCCGTTCAGCCACATGCTGAACAAAAGCGTCACCGGCAGCGACAGGGGCATATAAATCCCGGCGGTAAACAGGATCGCGCCTTTTTTTTGATAATTGCGGAAAAACAGCAGCATCAAAAGCTCCGCCAGAATCCCGGCGACCAGATTATTGAAAAACATCACTACGGACATAAACGCCAGCGGCGCGCCGGAAAACAGACCAATGACGGACAGCGCGCCCGGCTTGCGCACCTTGGAGAGCCCAATGGCGCAGAAGAGCGCATAAAGCGGTGACGCGACCATATTGCGCAGACCGAACAGCGTGGTGTGCATCACCAGCGGCATGGTAACGCCGCCCGCCAGCGTCATGGCGGCGGAAAGCACGGCACGAAAAACGAAATCTTTTAATTTAAAGGCGCGGAAAGGATTTTTCTTTTCTATGTTTTTCTGTTTCATAAAAACTCCTTGCGGCAATCAGCCCTGTTTTTTCTGTTTTTTTGCGCGGATCACGCCCCGCATGGTACTGACGGCGTGGGCGGCTCCGGCGATGGGATGGTGAAAAAGGGAGCGCGGTCCGGCATATTTCATTACATCCCGGATTTTTTCGCGCATATCCGGCTTGTAGCAATGGACCGGGCACTGGCTGCAAAAGGTTTTGTCGTTGCCGAATTTACAGTGTTCCAGCCGGGAGAGGGCATACCCCTGCAGCCGGCGGCAGTCCTCGCAGAGCTCGCCTTTTTTTGTGCCGTGTCTGCCGTGACAGTACAGGGCAATCATATCGGGCAGCATTTGCTTTTCCCGTTCGATTCTTGTTTTTTTCATCAGAGACCCTCCTTCAGGATTTTCTGCCGAAGCTAACGGTACAGGACCGATCGGCAATGCCCTTGGTGGACGGGCGATGAGAAACCAGCACGATGGATTTTTTGCTGCGGACGCGATCCAGAACCGCCAGGATCCTGCCCTCGTTCAAGCTGTCCAGATTGCTCGTCGGCTCATCCAAAAGCAGCATCGGCGCGTCGCTGAGGAAGGCGCGCGCCAGACCGATGCGCTGTTTTTCTCCGTCGGACAGCAGATCGCCCAGCTCGCCGACATCGGTGTCATAGCCCTTGGGCAGGGTCAGAATAAAGTCGTGGATCGCCGCCATCTTCGCTGCCTGCACGACCTGCTCACGGCTCGCATTTTGCCTGCCGACGAGGATATTCGCCGCAATGGTGTCGTGGAAGAGCACCGTTTCCTGGGTGACCAGACTCTGGTTTTGGCGGAGGCTGTCGGTGTTGATGCGCCGCAGATCCTCGCCGGACATCGTTACCCTGCCCCGATCCGGATCCCAGAAGCGCATCAGCAGCCGCAGCGCGGTGGACTTGCCCGCGCCGCTTTTGCCGGTGATGCCGATGATGCCCGTTTCAGGCAGCTGCACCGAAAAATCCCGCAGCACCGGCGATTCTTCATAGGCGAAGGTGATATTCTCGCAAGCCATGCCGTCGAAGGAAATATCTTTGCCGTTTTTTATCTCCTCGACCACCGGAGCTTCTTCCAAAATCGAGAGCACCCGATCCCCCGCCGCCAGCGTGTGGGTCAAATTGCCGGTCAGACCGCTGAGCGCCGCCACCGGCCCGAAAGAGCTCATCATGCCTACCGTGGAAAGCAGGACCCCGTCGAAATCGACCTTGCCTGCCCCCGCCAGAGCCAGACCGCACAGCAGCATGACAAAGGAAAAGAATAGGATCACCGTATCGGTGACGGCGGCGATATGGCCTTCGGCGCGTTTCAGCCGTCTGCCCGCCTCATTCAGCCGGTCACAGCGGCGATTCATCTCTTCCCGGCGCCGGTTCTGGTCGCCATAGCGCAGCGTTTCTCCCAGCCCGCGCAGCGTATCCAGCAAAAAGCCCGAAAACGCGCCGGCACCGTCCCGGTACGCCATGCCGTCCCGCCGCACAAACCGGGCGGAAAGCAGCGGCACGGCGGCGCCCACCGTCAGATACGCCAGCAAAGCAACCAGCGCAAACAGCGGATGCATCCTGCCGAAAAAGACCAGCATCACCGCCGAGGTCAAAATGGCGATGCAAATCGGGGAGATGGTATGGGCATAAAAAACCTCTAAAAGCTCAATATCGCTGGTGATCATACTGATCAAATCCCCTTTGTCGCGGCATTCCAGCCGGGCGGGCGCCAGACGGCGCAGCGCGGCAAAAACCTTGTCGCGGATCAGCGCCAAAAGCTTAAAGGCGATGTAATGGTTGCACGCCTGCTCTCCGTAATGCAGCAATCCGCGCGCCACAGCGAAAACACCGAGGCAGACAAAGATCTTTCCCGCAAGAAGCGCCGCGCCGTCCAGCGCGCGCAGCAGCGCGGCGCTGCCCAGCACCGTAACGGAAATGGCGCAAAGAAAACCAACAACGCCCAGGAGAACGGCAAGCGCCATAAAACCGGCAAGAGGCTTCACCAACCCGATCAGCCGCGCCATAATGCGAAGTCCGCTTCTTCTGTTACGCATCTGCGCCTTCCCCCTTCCGCGCAAATTTTTCCAGCTCCCGCTGGGAGAAATACATTTTGGCGTATACGCCTTTTTGCGCCAGCAGCTGCGCATGGCTGCCCTCTTCCAGGAGCGTGCCGTCACCCAAAACAAAGATTTTGTCCGCACCGACGGCATTTTCCAGCCGATGGGTAATCATCAGAACCGTGCGCTTACCCGCCGCGCGGCGGATCACCGAAAGAATATCCCGCTCGCTCTCCGGGTCGATATTGGAGGTTGCCTCGTCAAACAGATAGACCGGCGTATCGTGCAAAAGCGCCCTTGCCAGCGCCAGACGCTGACGCTGCCCGCCGGAAAAATTCGCGCCTGCCGGGGAAAGGACGGTATCCAGTCCCTTTTGCGTCGAAAGATACGCCCAGAGCCGCACCTGCCGCAGCGCGTCAATCATTTCATCTTCGGTCGCTTCGGGCCTGGCGATTTGCAGATTTTCCCGAACGGTGCCGCCAAACAGATGACTGCCGCAGCCGACCGTGGTTACGAACCGGTTCAGACTCTCTTCGCTCACATCCCGGATCTCTTTGCTGCCAAGCTTCACCGACCCGTTATACCCCCGACGGGTTCCATTGAGCACTGCCGCCAGCGTGCTCTTGCCGCAGCCCGATTCGCCGACGATGGCGGCAAAGCCGCCGGCAGGTACCGAAAGGGAAAGATTGTTTAGCGCCTTGCGGGAGCCGTCATAGGAAAAGCTGAGCTGCTCCACCGAAATCGACGGCGTTTCATCCTCGACGCTCCGGGTGCCGCCGGGCTCCTCCTCGGTCTCCAGAATGGCGAACAGCTTATCGCTGGCAGCCATGCCGTTCATTGCCACATGAAAAAAAGACCCCAGCGCGCGCAGCGGCAAAAAGAAATCCGCCGCCAGCATAATAATCAGAAAGGCGCCGGAAAAATCCAGCCTGCCTTCGATCACTTCCTTTACCGCCACGATCACGCCCGCCGCGCTGCCGCCGTAGGCGATGATGTCCATCACGGTGACGGAATTGAGCTGCATGGTCAGAACGCGCATGGTGATTTTACGGAAAGCCTCGGCTTTTTCGTTCATGACCCGGTGCTTTTCGCCGTCGGCGCGGTAAATTTTCAGCGTGGTCAAGCCTTGCAGATTTTCCAGGAAGGTATCGCCCAGGTCGGTATATTTTCCCCAGTAATTCGCCAGCAGCCGCTTGGCGATTTTCTGCACCGCCACAATAGACAGCGGGATCAGCGGCACGCAGACCAGAAGCAGCACCGCCGCCCGCAGGCTGACAAAGGACAAAAGAACGAACAACGTCACCGGCGCAAGCATACTGTAAAAAAATTGAGGCAGATATTTACCGAAATAAATTTCCAGCTGATCCACGCCCTCCACAAAAACCTGCAAAATTTCACTGGTACGCAATTTTTCCGAATACGAAGAGCCCAGGCGCGTCAGCTTTTCATACATTCTGCCGCGCAGCTCCTTTTTTACCCGGGCGGAAACACGGAAGGAAATATTCGAGGCAAATACATCGCATCCATAGCGAACGGCTGCCGCCAGCACCCCCGCCGCCAACAGCAAAAGCAGCAGTTTGCCCGAAAGCGTCTCGCCGCCGGCAAGCGTCCGCAGCGCCCCCGCCACCGCCGTAACCATCACGATATTCGCCGCCAGCCTGACCCATTGGCTCAGCACTACCAGGGCGATCGCGCCCCTGGACCGGCGCACCAGTCCGATCAATTTTGTTTTGATCAATGAGCAAAACCTCTTTTCCCACTACGAAACAAACTGTTAATAGCCTCTGCGTTTGCGGAGCACCACAACGACGATGATTGCGGCAACAGCGGCAAGCAATGCCGCCGCAATGCCAATCCAAAGGAAGGGCGAAACGCCGCCGGCGGTTTCCTGTGCCGCTTCGGTGATCGATTCGGCGGGCACCGTGGTTCGCTCCGTGACCGTCGCAGCGACCGGCGCCGTCGCCGCTGGCAAGGATGTTGCCGGGGCGGTGGCTGTTGCCGGGATGGTGGTTGTCGCCGGGGCGGTGGTTGTCGCCGGGATGGTGGTTGTCGCCGGGATGGTGGTTGTCGCCGGGGCGGTGGTTGTCGCCGGGGCGGTGGTTGTCGCCGGGACGGCGGACGTTACCGGCTGCGCGTTCGCGTAATCAATATAGATACGGGCGGAAGGACGCACCGGCATGATCGGCGCCTGAAAAATTACGCCCACCAGCTGCCCGGAGCCCACCAGAGGGAAACGGAACGTCGTTTCGTAGCTCTCCCCGGCGATGGTTACCGTACCCGCCGAGGGAACCTCGGTGGAATCGCCGCTGACCGAGCCGTCGTTGTAATACCAGAACTGCATCCCCTGGATCACGGAATCGGAAGCCAGCGTCAGGAAGCTGCCGCTTTCGGTCACCTCTAAAATGCCGGTGTGTACCAGAAAGCTGTCGCCCATGGAGGTCTTGTCCTCCTCGGCGTGCCTGAGCTCCACCGGCACCTCATAGGTCCCCGCCGGCAGCTCTCCCTGTGCCGCAGCGTAAAAAAATCCCGAAAGCGCCACTGCCAGCGCCATCAGGAAGGTCAGCGTTTTTTTCATAAGCATCCTCCTTAGTTTAGACTAACTCATCAGACAAAAAGCAACGGCGGGGTCAGAATCCGCCGAAGTTTGTCTTGCCTAACAACTATTAGTCTACACTAACCACCAAAAAAAGTCAAGCCTTTTTTCAAAATTTGAGGGCGGACTGCCCGAGCCGTAAAAAAAGCCGCCCGTTCCCAAAGGAACGGGCGGCGGGGGGAAGCATTTGCAAAGGGCGAGCGCCCTTTTGACGAACAGAAATTACTGCGTCGACGCGGTGTCCTCAATGGAGATCAGACCGTTAAAGACGCCGACATAGACTTTGCCGTTGGGTCCGATGGTGATGGGACCGTAGCTGTTGTTCCAGTTTCTGCCGCAGCCGGTGAAGACCTTATACAGCGTTTCGCCGGTTTCAAAATCAACGGCGGTCAGGTACCAGGCAACGGCGTCCTCGGGGATGTCGTCGTTCATCTCACGGGTGTAGAGATAAACGATGCCGTTGGCGGTGGACAGTTTGGGTACGACGGTGCAGGAAGCCTCGCGGCTCTCCCAGACGACCTCGGCGCCGGTGCAGTCTTCGTTCATATCAATACGGGTCACGCCGGGATAGCCGGTGGGATTCTTCACCAGGAAGCCGGAGCCGGTCTCGGTGTAGTTATTCTCCACGATAAAGGATCTGCCGTGGGCGATCAGGCTGTTTTCGCTGACGCTGAATCCCTCGTCAAAGACGGGAACCTCGGCAATGACATCGCCGGTCAGGCGGTCATAGACGACCACATTGACTCTGCCGTCGGCATTGTCGGTGATGCCGCAGAGCTTGGCGATGGAACCGTCAGAGCGGGGCACATCCAGAAGGGTCGGGGTGGTGCCGCTGCCCTGGTTGATGGCGCCGGGCTTGGCGACGGTGCCGCGGTCATATTCGGTACGCCAGGTGAAATAGGGCTCGCCCTGGGCGTCGACATCGAAGCGGTACATGGCATGGTCGGAGACGATATACACACCGTCTTCGGCAATGGCAAGGCTGTTCTGGATTTCTTCGCCTTCCAGGCGGATCATATGGACTTCCTTGGTGTCGGGATCAATAAAGCCCACATCGCCGGGACGGGTGACGAACCAGATTCTGCCCTCATAATCCGGAAAAGCGTCGGTGATGTAAGCGCCCTCGGGCAGATCATCCATAATGTCATATTCCTGCTCAACAACCCACTCGGGCTTGCCGGAGGATTCATCCACGCGAAAAATCTGGATCACATTCTCCGAGTTGCCGATGATCGGACGATCGCCTTCCAACAGATGGAAATAAGCGCCGCCGGAGGTATCCTCGGAGATCTTATCAAAGTTAAAGGACAGGATCGCGTCGATGGTGGACGGGCGCTGGGGCAGACGGGTCTCCGCCAGGATTTCCAGCGTATCGGCGTCCAGAAGCAGCAGGCGGAAGCCGACCACATTGCCGCTCATGCACATGATACGACCCTGGCTGTCGAAGGTCAGGGTGGCGACCAGACCGCCGAAGACATTCAGCGAACGGCTGTTGACCACGGGGTTGATACCGAGCGGACCCATATAGTCATAGGTGCCGGTATTGTAAGAGTTGCCGTGCATACCGTTTCTGCCTTCCTCGGCAAGGTAGGGGTGCTGCGGGACCTGTACTTTTTCCAACGGATTGGCTTCGGCAGGCGCGCCGTAGTAGGCGGGGCAATCCTTCGCTTCCAGCGGCTGGCGGATATGACCGCCGGGGCTGAGGAACAGCATCAGGAATGCGGAGATAAAGGTTAGAATTTTCAAGAAAATTCCACTCATAGCGCAAAAATTCCCTCTTTCTGTTGTAGTTTTTTTGCGCCTTCACTATAGCACAAATTTTTAGTGTTTGTCAATGTTTTTTCATAAGCTGTCCAAAAATTTTTCCGAAAATTTTCATAGTCTCCGAAAATTTCTGACAAGATTCACAAAAGACGGCAAATTTTTCTTGTATTGCTGCCGATCAAATGGTATAATAACCTTTAACACAAATCCGCGAAACGCGGATTTGTCCCCGCTGCGCGGTGACGGCGCTTCGCGCCTGTTAAAGAACATTGTATCATAGCGCTCGGCGACGATTCCCGCCTCGCACGTATGGTATAATAACCCCACCCTCAAATCCGCGAAACGCGGATTTGTCCCCGCTGCGCGGCGATGGGCGCTTCGCGCCCGCTTGAGAACATTGGATCATAAATCCCTTTTGCCGGCGGCAAAAGCGCGGCTGCGCCGCTGCCCCTGCGGGGAGGATTTTTAGCATGCCGAAAGAAAAAACAACGGAGGGGATTCCATGAAACCCGGCGCGCAATTTGTAAAGCTTTTTGACCACGGCGGCAAGCCGTCGCGGGGGAAGCTGCTGCACAGCTTTTATCTGACCGGAAAGGACTTTTTGTCCTCCGCCCAGGGTATCACCAACGACGGGATGTTCTATTACTGCACAGGGACCTTTGTGCCGCTGAAGCATCTGGGGCTGACCAAGATCGATATGAAAACCGGCGTTGTGGTCCGCGCCAGGCACAATTATCTGCCCGAGGAACTGGCGAAACAGGATTTTAACCATTACGGCGGATGCACTTATTTTGAGGGAAAGCTCTATGTGGCGGTGGAGGATTTGCACCGGCAGCACCCCTGCATTGCGGTCTTTGACGCAGATACGCTCTGCTTTACCGGGCAGTATCAGATTTTGGGACCCGAGATCCAGCCCAACGGCAACCTGCCCTGGTGCGCAGCGGACCGGGAAAAGCGGCTGATTTACACCGGCTATTTCAACGGCTGCGACCATATCAACGAATTTCACATTGACGATCTGTCCTTCCTCCGCTCCATCCCCATCGACCGGGTGGTGGAGCACACCCAGGGCGGCGAGATGTACGACGGTCTGATTTATATTTCCTGCCATGACTCCTGGCCGAAAAAGCATATTTACGCCATCGACCCGCAGACCGGGCATGTGGAGCCGGTGATGGCGCGCGATGCCGGTCCGCAAATCGTGGAATCGGAGGGCATGACCATCTGCCCGACCGAGGACGGCGCGTTTTTCCATCAGCTGGATGTGATTTATCCCAGCGGCGTGGCGATCCGCCGGTACAGCAAAGAATAAAAACCCGCCGCCCAACGAAAAAAAGACCATCTGCTTCCCCTCTGAAGGAAGCAGATGGCTTTTTTATTGATTTCGCTGACCGTCAAGCGGATTCAAAGGAATCCAATTTGACCGCCACGCGCAGAATCTTCCGCGCGTCGGAGGTGGAAATCTGGTTGTTTTTATCCACATCGGCGGCTTTGGTTTTGGCTTCGTCCAGCGTCTCCAGCTTCACCGCCGCCCGCAGGGCAAGGCGGGCATCGGCGGAG
>CASFQZ010000031.1 GCA_949296825.1 uncultured Eubacteriales bacterium | reverse complement strand
TCCCCGGCGACGGCGCAGAGTGCTTCCGCCATAGTGTCACGCCCCCTTTACCGCATAAAACAGATCGAGCTGCGGGACCGCATCCACCGACTGGGGCATCCCCACCGGCGCAAGGCGCAGCACGCCGTCCGGCGAAAGGCGCACCGCCGTCTCTATGCTCTCACTGCCCGACCCGACAAAAACCGCCGTTCCCGTCTCCTCAAACATGGGGCGATAGGCTGGCTGCACCGTTCCGAAGGCTTCGCCGGTGACAAAGCCGCCGCCGGTCATTTCGTTTTGGAGCCGTACCCGGCAAAGCCCCGTCGCCGGATGATAATACACCTTGCCGTCCCATGAACCGTCCGGCAGCTCCATCAGCGACACAAAAGAAGCCAGCTCCACCTCCTGCCACTGCTGTTTTGCCGCAAGCTCCGCCATCGCCGTATCCACAATCGCCGCGTTTTCGTTAAAATCCGCGATATTGTAAAAATCCGTCGGGTCCGGCTGGTTCAACTGCAAATATTCGGTTTGCTTCATAAAATATCCCCCGTTCTGATTTGTTCATAGGTGCTGCCGCTCAGCGCGCCGTGGGTCGTCCGGGCAAAGGCGCCGTAAGTGTTGAAGGTCCCGACCAGCAAAAGAAGCGCTGCGGGCAGCACCCGATCCAGCAGCTGATAGACGCTTTCCTTCTGATTTTCCCGGGAAAGCGCCAGCTTCACGGCGACCGAGCGGTTCTGACGGTCCACGTCCAGCCGGAAGCCCTCCTCGCCCACCAGCCGGGCGAGCATCGTCTGGACGTTCTGTCGCTGATAGGGGCGCTGGTCCATCAGCTGTGCCTTGAGGGCAAACAGCAGGTCCTCCCCCTCCCTGCCCTCCGGCGGCACCGCCAGCGACGCCGCCCAGCGCTCCAGTCCCGCCTCGTCCATGGCGTTGCTGTAGAGAAACCGGCGGCGCGCCGCCTGCTCTCTTTGCGCTTGCAGCTGCCGCAGCTCGTCACCGGCGATCTCACAATAGGCGGCAATCTCCCGTATCCGGTGAAGGAAGGCGGGCATTTTCTCACAAAGCTCCGTCAAGCAGCTCCACCTCCCCCAAAACCGGCACCGCATCGCCGTCGTACAGGCGGGACGCGCCTTCGCCGTTCAAAAGCGTATCATAGGCTTCCAGCACGCCGGGAATCGAAGCGAGCGCCGATTCGACCCTGCCGACCCGCAGCACCGCTTTTCCGTTTTTTGCCCAGGTCTGGGCGACCTCGGCAAAATAGGCTTGCAGCGCCTGTGCGGCGGCACCTTGCAGCGAGGCGGGCGACACCCCCTCCTCCGTCGCCAGATAGGTTTTCACCGACACGGTCTCTCCGTCCGCCGCCGTGACGGTGACCTCGTGCCCGATGGGCGCAGCGCCCGTGCCGGGGCGGCTGCCGTCCTGCGCGATCGGGTCAAAATATTCCTGCACCGCCTGCACCGTCTGCTCGTCGGGCAAAACGCCGCCGCTGCCCAACAACAGCAGCTTGACCGTTCCCGCGCCGTTCCACGTCCGCTTGACCCGGACGCCGCCTACGCCGGGCAGCGACAGGGCGCGTTCGCGGTACTCCGCCTCGTTGCCGCCAAAGGGCAGCGCGCGCAGGCTCTCATAGTACCGCGCCCGCAGCTGGTCGGCGGTTTCGGCGTTTCTGCCGCCGTCCGTGACCTGCTGTACCGCCGCCGATTTCACCGTACAGCGGTACCCCAGATAGGATAGGGCTTCGCCGGGCTCGGGCAGCGAAAACACGCCCGCCTCTTCGCTCGTCAATTCATAAAGCCCCTCGCCCTCGTCGGCAGTCACCACATAGATATGCCCCTGCCCGTCGCTGAACCTCTCGCCGGTCGGGACCGCGCCCTCGGCAACGATCTCTGCCTGCAATTTGGCGCTCTGGGCGTCCAGCACATCGACGCCCCGCTCCTTCGCCCGTAAAATCAGATGCGCCAAATCGGCGGTGTCGACAAAGGAATTATCGTCCGCCAGCTCGCCCTGAACATAGCACGCCGCCAGCTCGGCGGCGACGGGCGCGTACAGCTGATAGGAAACGCTGCTCTCGCGGATGTCCAATCCCTTTTCCAGCGCCGCCGAAAGCATCCGCTCCAAAATTTCGTCATACCATTGTCCTTCGTTTTTTTTACCCATCGCCATACACTCCTTCCTGCTCGCCCTCCTGCGTAACGATCACAAAGCGCGCGGCAAGGCTGTTGCCCCGCTGGGTCAGGACAAACTGCTCCACCGCGCGGATGCGGTCGTCATCGCAGAGGGTGCGGCGAATGCGGTTTTTCAGCCGCACCGGACCCTCGGGGGTGGCGGTCAGATATTCTCCGGCGTCGCCTACGCCGTATTCCGCCGAAAACATCGGATACACCCCCGTCGGGGTGCGCAGGCGCATTTCTGCCGCCTGCCGCAGCGCGTCCTTTCCCTGTACAAACCCGTCGATTCGTCCGGTCTCAAAATTCAGATAATAATCCCGAGAGGGAATTTCCCGTTCGGTCAGCTCGTCGGTCAGCAAGGATTCACGCAGCGGGATCATCCATCCGCCCCCCCTTCCAGCACATCCAGCACCAGATACCGCTGCCCGCCCTCGCCCTTGAGCAGCGCCACCGCGTCGCCGGTCTGAAGGGCGCCGCGCAGCCGCCCGGGCAAAAGCAGCAGGGTCTGGGGCAGCCGGAACGCGCCGTGGCGAACCACAAGGGGCGATACCGATTCGACCTGCCCGACCAACAGGTCGGCGGGCTGACGGCGGTCGTATACCTCGGCAGCCGCCTGACGAAACACCGTAAGAAGGCGGCGCGCCGTAAAATCAGTCATTTTCATTTTCTCCTTTCGCAAAATTTCCGCTCAATTCCAGATCCATGGTGTGCCGGTTTTCGCCGAAGGTATGGACGGCGCTTTCACAGAGGGCGGTGCGCGCCGTCTTGTCGCCGGGCAGACGGACCGGCACCAGACAGCCGCCCCGGACGGCGGGATCGCCGAGAGCGCCTTTGACCGAAAGGCTGCGGTTTTCCGACGCATACGCCCGCAAAAGCGTCTGCGCCCGCTGCTTGAGGGCGGCGGGAGAATAGGCTTCCTCCGCCCGCTCGTAATATTGCAGCATACCCCAACGGCTCTGCGCCTGGGCGTCGGCGGCGGCATAAAGCTCCCTCTCGCCGGTCAGGCTGTTGTCCCGCGCCAAAAGCACCTGGGTATAAACATCCCGGTCAATGCTCCGGCGCAGGGAAAAGGAGGCGGCGCTCTGCTCGCTGATGACCTGAGACGTGCGGTTTTTGCCCACCGCCCGGAGATTCAATTCGCCGAACTGGTCATAGAGCTGATAAAACCCGCCGGTCTCCTGCGCCGTCAGCTCGGCGGCGGTCTCAAAAACATCCAGAAGGGACGCTTCCTCCATCCGCGCGGGGATCAGGTATCCGGTGTCCTCGATCGTGCCGGTGCGCATCCCGTATTTGGCGGCAACCTGCCGCAGAAGGTCCGAATATTTCAACTCATAGACCATGGTCTCCTTATTTTTGAAATAGCGCAGCTGGTCATAACAGGTCACGTCGGTTTTGCCGCCGCTGTTTCGCGCAATCTCAAACACGTAGCCGTAAAAAACCGGCGTGCCCTGATAGCGGAAGGCGACGGGGCAGCCGTTTTCCAGCGGCAGCTGATCATCCTCCCAGAGGGAGAAGCGCAGCACCGCCGCCGAGGCGGCGCGGGTGGTGGTCCAGCGGACCCGGTCCACCGTGACCGGCGCAAAGATCCTGCCGCCGTTTTGCAAAAGCAGGCTGATCCCCTCCCCCGCCGCGGCACCGCGCAAAAGATCGCCCTCCCGCTTGCCGCCGGCGCCGGTCTCCGACTTCAAAACGACCCGGGTGATCTCCTGGCGCACCGGCTCCTGCCGGGAGGAATCGGACGGCGAGGTCTGGGGATAGGTGGTCTGGGCGCCCTCGGGCATACTGCCGAGCCAGCCCCAGCCCAGATAGCCGTTGTGCATCGATTGGCTCAGGCGGCATTTCACGACCGTGGCGACCGGATCATAGAGCATCCCCCCGCCGACGGAAAGGGCGACATGCCCGTACAGCTTGCCCATCGCGCCGTCGCCGTTGAAATAGACCGCCGCGCCCGCCGGCGGATACAGATCCTTTGCCGTGCCCTCGCGCATATAGCGCTGGCGGGAGATTTTGGCGCTGGCGCAGGAAATAAACACCCCGGTGCCCGCCTCGTAGCAGGAGGCGACAAAGGCTTGGCATTTGCCGTGAAAACGGCTGGTTCCCAAATTATTTTCTGCATATTGCAAAATACGTGTCAGCTGGCTCATCTTATGCCTCCCTGGTATATACGACGGTTTTCCCCGGCTCGGGGTACTGGCGCAGCGTCAGGGCGACGGAAACATCACCGCCGTATTTTTCCGCGTCCTCGGTGATCTCGTACTGCTCCAGCGTGACGTTCATTTCGGTATCGGACAGCGCCGTCACCTCGCCCGACTCCTCCTTGCGCAAAAGAGCGCGGGCATGGGAGGTGGTGATCCGTCCGTTGGCGTCGCCGGTCAGAAGGCGGGCGGCGTCCGACCCGTAAGACAACAGACGCACCGCCATGCGCATCACGGTGTCGGAGGTCAGCGTGCGGATGACCAGAAAGGGAAAGGGCTTGCCCTCCCGCATCAGCCGGTCAAACAGCGATAGATACCGGTCCGCGTTTTCAAATCCGTCGGGATATTGACTGAAGGAATAGGGCGCGTTGGGCAGCAGCAGCGAAAAACGAAGCTCCGTCAGTCCCGGCGCGCGCAGCACCGGCAGCTCGCCCCCGTTTGCCAGCTCCAGCACCTCGTTTTTTCCCCGAACCTTCACCTCCAGCGCCGACGGCGCCACCGGCATCAGCACATTGTCCAGATAAAAATAATAGCTCAATCAAACATTTCTCCTTTCCCAAAAAAAAGCGGCGGCTTTGCCTGCTGCCATCCCTTTGCCGCAACGGCTTTCCCGTAAATAAACCCTCCGCCCTCCCGGCAGCAAACGCCGGAGGGCGGAGGGAGCGCCGCTTTTTCCGCCCGCCTTACGCCTCTCCGGCGCTTAAGGTGGTGACAATGGTCTGCACCAGGCGGTCCAGATATGCCTCCTCGTCGCTTTCGGAGCTGAGGTTGGCGGTGGAATGGACGGTCAGATGGATCACCGGCGCCGCCCGCTGCGGTCCGACCATCGCCTCCGACAAGAGGAGGTGGTCGATTTTGGCTTGCTCCGTCAGGCTTTGCTGCTGCCGCTGCTCTCCGGCAAGCGCCATCTCCTGCAGCCGCAGCTGCTCCTGCTCCAGCAACGGCAGCACGTGCAGCCCCGCAAGGGTTCGCTCTGCCGGCGGCGAAAACAGCGCCGCTCTGTCCGTCAGATCTCGGACGGAGAAAAAACCGCCCCCGTCAGGGCGTAAATGCATCTTTGGCAAAAATCGGGCAGCCGCCCCTGCCGAAGCCGGGGGATCATCGGGCTGCGCCAAAAAGGCTGCCAGTCCCTCGCGCCCCTCTCTCTGCCGCTTACCGGTATCTCTCATTGCCGCCAGCCTCGCCCCGGGCGCGGCAAAGGACAGCGCAGCATCCGCCGCCTGCTCCCTTTGAGAAACGGGCACGGCAAAAACCGCTCTATCCCAGCCCCATGGCGCGGCGGAGACGGAAACCTCCGCGCCCGCTGCTTCCCGTCGAAAAACGGATGGGGCAAGCTCGCCCGGCCCGACGCCCGACGGCGCCGCCGTAACATCCAAAGCCGCGCCGAAGGGACCGGTGCGCTCTCCCGGGGAACGGCGACGCTCCCCCGTCCCTCCGTCCCCCGTTACCGCCGGAAAAACCGCCGCCCGCGCTTCCGGCGCGGCAAGCTTCTGCGCCGCAGACCGCAGCTCCCGCTGTGGCTTCTCCGGAGAAAATACCGGAAACGAAAATTGCTCCCATACAGCCGCCCGGCGCTTTGTCCCGGCGCCAATACCGTCCGCCAACGGCGAAAGGCTCGGATTTTCCCGCTGCCCCGCCGCCGGACTGCCGGCAGCCTTTCCATCAAGCAGCGAAAAAAGACGCTGCGCTTCCGACAGGGCGGCAAGCAGCTCGCCGACGGCAGCCGGCAGTGGGGACGGCAAAGCAGGCGCGGCGCCGTCCGTCCCCGCAAGCATCGCCTCCGTCAGCACAGATGGCAGCAGCGAATACCGGCGGTCTGTCGTTCTGTTTTGGGGCTGCGCCGCCTGGAGGGCTTCCGCCCATCGCCAGAACCGCTCATAGACTTCTTCCATGGTTTCCTCCTTTCCAACGGCGCATAGCCCGGGGGCTGCGCCGTTGTTTTTTATCGCCGGCAGGCTCCGCCGCCCGAACAGCGCGATCAGTCGCTGCTTCCGCAGCTTTTGACCGCCTTTTTTTCCGCCCGGACGCGCAGGTCGATGGCGGCGGCGATGAACGCTTTTTCTTCCTCCTCCATATCCACCCATTGGGACGGGAGGATGCCCAGCTTATGCAGGGCGTAATAGGCATAATTCGCGTCAAAGTCGCCGCCCTCGATCAGTTTTTTGCCTGCTGCACCAGCTCCTCGCGGTCCCTGCCGATGCCGCCGAGCTGCTGGACAAATTCCATAAACGCGCTGAACTCGCCGGGGTCGTCGATCATCGCCATCAGCAGATCCTCCGGTGTTTTGACCCCGTAGCTGTCCTGCAGGGCGGCGTTGTTCAGATCCGGGAAAACCACCGCCGCCGCGCAGAGCCTGACGCCGAAACGCTCATCCAGGGTCATGCGGTACTGCCCCTTTTTGCCGGGCAGGGGCACCTCGCGGGTGCATTCCGACCGCAGCGTCTCCACCTCCCGGGTCGTCAGGGGCTTGATCTCCCACAGAAGGGGCTTGCCCTCCTTGTCCGTTAAATCCGAAGCCGCCGGATAAAAGGCGTTTTCTCTTTTTGCTTTATTCTTTTTCAAAAAACAGGAAAGGTCACTCATTGTTCTCCTTCTTTCTCCGTTCAAATTTCAATGCCTCCGGCAGCTTTTACGCAGCTTCCGGAAATTTTTTGACCTTCGGGCTGTTGGGTTTACAGCGCGCCTTGTAAGGCGGTGAAGCTCTCCTCAATCAGGAAATCGTCAAAGGTAAAGTCAAACTCCTCATCCAGATATTCCCCGTCGGCGTCAAATTTGGCAAGGACGCCGCCGT
>CASFQZ010000030.1 GCA_949296825.1 uncultured Eubacteriales bacterium | reverse complement strand
GCTGATATGCCCCACATTATTGGCGGCAAAAAACATCTGGTAAACGCCGGTCAGCAGGGTGGTATAGGACAGCATAAAGAAAATTTCTTCCCGCGTCATTCCGCCGATTTGTGAAAACCGCGCCGCCAGCATATATACGCCCGAAACGGCTGCCAGATTGGACAGAATGTCGGCGCTGACAGATATCACCGCAAACAGCCGGTCATGCAGGAGCCAGCGAAAATCCATTTTGGCGTACAGAAGCAGCAGCCGCAGCAACGCGCTCAAGGAAAAGTTATTCACAGCCCCACACCAGCCTTTCCCGCATCCGGCGCATGAGAACCAGCGCCAGCGGCCAACAGCATAGATTCCAAAAAATCTGCAATAACAGAATAGCGCCGCCGTTCGTACCATCGCTTAAAAGCGAAAGGGGTGCTGCTGCCAGCGAACCGAACGGCTGTAAGCGGAAAAATACCGCTGCCCCTTTGGGCAATAGGGAAAAGGGAATCAGGCTGCCGGAGCACACGGTGGATACGGCCTGGCGAATCACATAGCAAAGCCATGGCACGCGCAGCCGGAGCGCAAGACAGGCGAACAGAAAATCCACCGCAAATCCCAAAAGGATACACAAAAGCAGGCTGGGAAAGAAAAGCCAGCTTCTGGGCGCCAGATTTACGCCAAAGGGGTAGGACAGAAGCGCCAGCGGCAGCGAGAACAGCAAAAGGTTCGGCAGCTGTTCGCCGATGGTTTCCAGTACCACGCTGCGTATCAGTCCCATGGGACGCAGAAAGCATTTGAACAGACCGGTATCGTTGTTCCATCCGGAAAGAAAGGTTTGTATATTCAGCCAGTCCCGCAGCAGGAAGCTCGCCCAGGTATAGCTTTGCAGCTGCGGCAGGTCAATGCCGTTTTCGCCATTGCCGCTGAGCGTTCTGAAAATCAGCAGCAGCGGTATCATACAGAAAAGGCGCAGCAGAAAGTCGGGCAGCAGCGACAGGATACCATCGTTTATCTTCCGCCGGGCGGCGGTTTTTATGGTTTGTATGGAAGCAGAAAACAAGGTTGTCCCCCATTTCATTCGGTATTTTTGGGCAGAAATATAGCCCGTGCGGATCGTTGCCGCACGGGCTTTCAACCGAAAAAGGGGGCTTCAGCAACAAACGCCGGAGCCGGATACGGTGGGTGAAAGGCGCAGACAGCGATCCACAGCATGGGAAAAAAGGGCAGAAATCCCCCTTGGTGCCGCCAAATTTGCCGTTTCCTGACAATGGACGACCAAAAGGGCATACTTCTCCCGTGACATCGCTGTTTTATATGTGAACCTGCGTACCAGCGCACTGCCGCAGAACAGTTCCTTTTTTCGCTCGGACATACCTTTCACCGCCTTTCTTTCATCATGTAATAGGATTGTATCAAACAGAACCGTTTTTGTCAAGCAAGCAGGCGTTCATTTGCCATTCGATTTTGTTTGATTGCTGATATCCGCCTGCCTTATCTTTCGTTTGCTGCCTCTTTAGACCGGATCTGTCGGGTCAAAGGAGAAAAACAGACTGTTGTTATAAAAATCATCCGAAAATAGGGCGTTATGCTGATAGCTGCTTGTAATCGTAGTTCTTGCCTGCCGGTACAGCGGGTCGCTGCTCTGGAATTGGGCGGCGGTGACCACATAGATCCGCTCTGCCTGATTGGTCAGCGGCAGGGGCACTTCTGTGCGCAGTGTTGCGGAGGCTTCTGTAATCTCGGCACTGCTTTCCAGATATTGGTATCCGCGTTCATTTTCGCCCTCCGTGACCAGAAGGCCATAGCCGCTGCCGGTGACAAAATTCAACCCGTCGGCGGTAAAGCGGATTTGATCGGTCAGGCGGACGGCGGGCATCTCGTTTTGCCGCCGCAGCTTCGCCGCCGTCACCATGCCGGTTTCGCTCTGCACAAAGAGAAACAGCGTATCTTCCGCCGCTGCGGTGTCCTTGATCGTCTCGTCGCCGTCCGTCGATTCGCCGGCGCTCCTCGCCTGTCCGTTTTCGATGAGGATATGATTTTCCTGTCGGAATTCCCTGCTGTCAGCGTCGAACCATTTTTTCTGGCAGTAAATCTGGTCCGCCTGCAGCATCCCGGTCAGGATATCGCTGTCCGAGATATGCTTCGCCAGCTCCGGATCCACGCCCCAGGCGATCAGCTGCTCTTTGCCGTTGTTCAGGCTGTCGTCAAAGCCGAAAGAGGTGTCAATCGGCGCCGCCCATCCGGCAATCAGCAGCGCGCCGCAAAGGACGGCAATCGCCAAAAGCAGCAGAAGGAATAAATATTGCCGCTTTTTTGCTTTCATAAAAATTCCTCCTTCTTAAGAAGGATCAACCGAATCAGATTAACTTCCTTTGTACCTTTATCTTAACATGAAAAGAAGGAAAACACAAGACTTTTTGCGATTTTGTGTCTTTTTTGCACAAAAACACAGCCGTTTTTTGGTTATAATACCGAAACGGGCTGTGTTTTTGTATTATTTCAGTAAAATGGTGACCAGGCTTTTTGCGGGCAGGGTAATCTCCTGTACTGCGCCTTCATAAACCGCTTCCTCCTGCCGGGTGGCGTCGGTTTGTATTACGGTCATTTGGGCTCTGTCGGTGCGCAGGTTCAAATTCCGCTCGCCGCCCTCGTTGACCACCACCAGCACCGTGTTGCTGTCCGGGGTCAGGAACGCGGCGTAGTTGACCGAGGTGGAGAACATCGTCTTGCCGTCGTCGGTTTTGGTGGTGACCAGCGGATAAATTGCAGAGCTCGCGCCGATGCGCACGCTGCCGGCGGGAATGTATTTGGAAAAATGCCCCATAGCATGGTAACGCATGGTGGTGTAAAATTCGCTGAAATCGTCGGCGACGGAAATCATCCCGTCCGAAAAATCCTCTCCGGCGGCGGGGCGCTTCGCGCCGTGCTGGTTCACCGCCACCCAGGCGGTCCAGCTGGTTACGCCGGAGCAGGTCAAATCCTGACAAATCACCCGCGCCATACGAAGCGCAGCCTGTACGGAGGTCGTATCGTTGATGCAGGGCAGCTCGCACCATTCGCTCATGGCGACCGGAACGCCTTCGGCGTTTTTCTCAATCCAGGCGCCGAGCTTTGCCTTGGCGGTGCGGTCGTCGTCGGAAAAATAGCTGTGATAAGCCAGCGTTCCGAGCTTTGAGCGGATGGTTTCGTCGGCGAGCATATTTTCAAAATACCGTTTGGTCGTGTCGCCGATATTGCCGCTTTCCGGCGCGCAGAGCGTCACCGGCAGATTGCGCTTTTCAATCTCTTCGGCAAAGAGATGCAAAAGCCGCAGCGCTTCGTCCTCCTCATAGTGGCAGCCCTCCTGTCCGACCCAGTCGCCGCCCCAGCTCCATTGGGGCTCGTTGATCGGCGAGATCATTTTGACCGGAACACCCTTGTCCAGAAAATATTCGGTGATGGTCAGGAAATAATCGACAAAGGCTTCATAGGCATCTTCCCGCAGATTGGAGGTATAGGCTTCCGTGCCGCCGGACGCCATACCGCTGACGGTCATGGAGTAATGGGGGGAGTTGGCGAACAGCACTACCGTATCGATACATCCGTAGGAAAGGGCGGCGTCCAGCATCGCCTGGGCGTTGGCGTCCCGGGTAAAATCGTATTCCCACCGTCCGTTTTCTTTATTATAATAATAAAAACTTTCGGTTCGCCGCCAGGGGTTCTCTACCCGCTCCTTGTCCGGGTCATAGCCGCCGCCGACGTTGTAGCGGTAAATATTCAGCCCCAGCCCCTCCTTAGAGTAGAGCAGCCGCGCGATTTCGTTGCGGGTTTCCTCGTCCGGCGTTTTTTGCGCCCACCAGCAGGCGGCGCTGCCCCAGCCGTCAAAGGTCTGGTGCTTTTTGTTTTCGTTCAGACGGATTGTCATATCCGCGTTTTTGGAATAGAAAAAATATCCGGCGGTGCCGCCGGCGCCGATTGCCAGCGCCAGCACCGTGGAGATAACGCCCTTGCCGATTCGCGTTATAACCTTTTTGCTTGTGTCTTTCATTCCGCTTCCCTACCTTTTTAAGAGATATATGTCATCGTCGATTTGCAGCGCGGTCTGCCCGGAAAATACCAAATTCCCGCATCGCCGCGCGCCGCAGTTTTGCTTGCCAGTCACAAAAAAACCGATCCGCCGCCCGTCGACGGAAAAGGAAAGGGCTTTTGTCTCGCTCTCGTTGATAAGAAGCATCGGACGCTGCACCCTGTTTTCTTTTGCGAGCAGCGTCAGCCCGACGGCGCTGCTTTGTCCTTGCAGGGTGATACAGGCGCGGTCCCGCGTTTGCAGCCGGTTGTAGCGCGGCGCATAGAGACCCTGGTCGATGACAATTTTACTGCCGCTCCAAAAAGGGTACAGCAGCACATCAAAGCCTTTTGCATGGCAGCGCAGAATATCGCCCTCCCTAACGGCGCGGCAGTCCGGTGCGAATTGAAAATAAGCGGTATAATCATGTCGCTGCGAAGAGAAAAACAGATCCGCAATCAAAAATATATCCGGTTTCAGCCAGAGAAGCTGACGGCGGCAAAGAACGCCGTTCTGCGGCAGATAGCCGTAATGCGCCCCTTCGGCAAAAAGGAACGCTTCCTTTTCCCGGTAGGCAATCGGCGATACCGCCGCCGCAGATGCCACATCCCAGGAGGAAAGCATGGTCTGGTAATCCAGACCGTCAACGGTGCAGACATTGTGCGATTCGGCGGATTTCAGCTGCCGCCGTTCGGGACAGTCCCGGTAGGTATAGCGCCCGCTGTCGGTTAAAACCGGCTGCCCGTCCAGATATATATCAAGGTGCAGCTTGTCGCTGTGACTGTGCCCGCCGCCGTAGGGTGGGTTCATCCAATGAAAGCCGTGCGCGCAGCTGCTTTCATCGCTGCGGCTGCTCAGGTGTCCGCTCTCCTGCGAAAAAAAGGTCAGCGTTTCCGGCGTCCGCCGGGGGAGGTCGGCATAAGAAGCAATCATTTCCCCGTTGGCAAACAGCAGCGTATCATGATCCGGCACCGGATATCCGAAGGTCTTAAACCGCCCGTCTCCCAACAGCAGGGCGACGCGGGTCATCAGGTCCCGGCAGTCCTCTGTGTCCGAATCACCGAAGGGCAGGAGCTTTCGGTCCGGCGACAGAAAAAACAGCAGCGCCTCGGCAATTTTCTGTGTCTGCGTCCGAATCGCTTCCGGTACGGCGATTTTTTCCCGTTTACAGAACAGCAGCGCGTCCAGATGGAAAATCAAAATCGCTGCCTGATAGCTGCAAGACGCTTCCCGGTGTACGCCCTGCGGGTCAAATTGATGGGCGTACCGCTGCGTCATCTGGGCAAAGACACGCCCAAGCAGCGGCAGGTCGTGAAAATACAGTGCTCCAAAAAACAGCCCATGGTCGTGAAAAAATCCCCAGTTGCTGACTAAATTTTGATCGCTCTGTGTGTCTAAAAGAACCTGGATATGCTGTTGCATCAAGCGGTCGATGGTCAATTTTTCTTCTTCTAAAAAACTTTTACTGCCCAAAAGGATAAAGCTCTTGACCCAGTTTGCGCACCGCTCGGCGGTGTCCAGGCTGCGCCAGAGGGTTTTCGCGGTTTGCTCGTTGTAAGGGCAGCGCTCAATCCAGTCAAACAGAAGCCTCCGAAAGCTGTCCAGAAAAAACGCTTCGCCGGTCAGGCTATGGGCTTCCGCCAGGCTCAAAAGAAAGCGGTGGCGGTTGAGCTGGTATAGAAATTCATCGTCGCCGTTCGCTTTCAGGTCCCAGCGAATCGGGTCGCCGGCAAACACCGGCTCGTCCGTGCCCTCAAAATCCCAGGGACAGTCAAACACAAAGCGATGCGCCGCCGCCAGCCGGGCGGTGTTTTCCTCTTGCCGGACTCGCTCCCCCCAATGGGCAAGCAACAGCTTTTTATTCATGGGTCCACCTCCGCAGAGCCGCCAAATCCTCGCAAAACTGCGACGGGGAATCGTCCTTTACAAATTCCAGCAGGTACGCGCCGTCAAAGCCGGCTTCTTTTAAGATGCCGATCCAGCGCTTCCAGTCCCCCTCGCCCGCCTGCAAAGCATAGCGGCAATCGTAATTTTTCCAGAAAAACACATGAACATGGGAGAGAAAGGGAAGCGCCGCCCGCAGATTCTCTTCGTCTTCTCCTTGAAACAGCGGTTGCCAGTAGGTAAATAGATTCGGATGCGCCGCTTGTTCCAATAAGGCGCGGCACGATTTCGCCGAATCGTTCAGCGTGTTTTGGTGAAATTCCACCGATACGGCGATGCCCTGCCGCGCGGCTTGTTCGGCAATACGCCGCAATTGCGATGCTGCCGCCGACCGGTATCCTTCGTCCGCATCCGATGAAGCGCGGCTGCCCGCCCAGACGCGGATGTTTTTTGCCCCGACCGTTTGCGCCAGCGGTAAAAGGGAAGTGAAATCTCGATCCTCCTGCGCCCCGGCGCGAAAATAGCTGCCCAGCGAAAGCACCTGTACACCGGTCTCTGCCGTCAGACGGCAAGCCGTGCGTGCGTCTTCCCGGTTTTTCAGATGAACGTCGCATCCCAGTTCGATGGCGGGGATCTTCTGCGTTTGCGCCAGTGCGAAAATTTCCGCCGGACTTTTCTGCCGGAAAGTCACGCTGGTAAAGCCGACTGTCATGCCATCACCGCCAATTGCTCTTTCTTTACTTCATAATGCGGCGCTTCGCCGCTGAGGATCCGCTCGTATTCTTCTTTCATATAATCACCCATCCGGAAAATCTCCCGGGAAAGGCTCCCGGCAATATGGGGCGTTAAAAACAGATTGCCGCAATCCATAAGCGGTGAATCCTCCGGCAGCACCTCTGGCTCGGTCACGTCCAAAATTGCCGTTCTGCCCTGTTTTTCCCGCAGCGCCGCCGCCAGATCTTCGTTGTTGACCTGCGCGCCCCTGCCGGTGTTGAGAAAGGTCGCGTTCGGTTTCATCAGGGAAAACAGCCGCCGGTCAAAAAAGCCGATCAGCTCCGGTTTGTTGGCGAGATGATTGGAGATGACGTCGCAGGTGCGGAAAATTTCCTCCGGCGTTCTTTTTTCGCAGCCCAGCGCCGCCATCTGCGCGTCGGAAAGGAATTTATCATAGCCGTATACCGTTATATCAAAGGGTTTCAGCCGTTCCGCGACCAGCGCTCCGATGGCGCCCAGACCAAACAACCCAACCTTTGCGCCATATACGCCGGGGCGGCTGAGGGTCTGGGCAAGGGCAAGCTGCCGGTCTCTTTTGCAAAGACAGGTGCTGCGCTGTACGCCCTTTAGTGCCAGAAGGATCTGCGAGACGGTGAACTCGGCGACAGGGATCGCATTGGCGCGGTAGGCGCTGAATACCCGCACGCCGCTGCTGAGAAACGGTGCGGCAAAGTCCTGCACGCTGCCCGCCGCATAAAATACCAGCCGGAGGCGGGGCAAATGGCGGCGGATCTCTTCTTCGGACAACACAGGCATTCCCCAAGTGGAAAAAATGACCTCCAGCGCCGAAGTGTCGCTTCGCTCGCAAAGAATGTCTTCTTTGCTATATACTTTATCGCTGTCCTTGCCGGCGAGCAGACGGCGGGTTGGCTCGTCGTATGCCGCCGCGATGGCATCCCGGTTTTCACAAACAAATGCAGCCTTCATTTTTTTGCTTGCGCCCCTTGCTTTTTTATGGAATGGGTATATACTATAGATAGAATAAGGATGGGAGAGTTCTGTATGGAATGCGATACCTGCCGTTACGGCGCCTATGATGAGGAAAACGACGAATATCTCTGCGCTCTCTATCTGGATGAGGATGAGGTTGCCTCACTTCTGCAAGGTCACCGGCCCCGGTGCCGCTATTATCGTCCGGCGGGGGACGAATATGAGATCGTCCGTAAGCAGAATTAATAAAAAAGGCTGTACCGGCTTTTTAAAAAAAAACCGATACAGTCTTTTTTTATGCCCGGATTTCTACTTCCCGGTGCTGCTCGGAGGAGCGGTAAATCGCGTCCATGATTTCGCTGGTATGGATGCAGGGGGCAATGTCATTGCGTGTGCGCTCGCCGGTCAGGACATGGTCCACAAAATCCAGTACCTCCGCCCGATGGATATCGTTGCCCTCAATGCCGGAGGGCGTGCCGGTCAATTTGCCGTTAGTGATGGTGTAATAGACAAAATCGCCGCAGTAGGTCAGCCGGATGCCGCCTCGGTCGCCCATAAAATCAATAAAGGTTTCGCTGACACCGATGTTCTGTGCCCATGCGCCGTTGAAGGAGATGGTGGGACCCTCGGTGCGTACCAGGCCGGTGACCGAATCGTCCACGTCAAACACGCCGTTGACATCCTTTGTCGCCTCCGCCCACATGCGCTCATAGGCATAATTCGGAATGTCTACGCCCAGCTTGCTGAATGCCTCGCCGCTGGCGGTCAGGGGCTTCGGATCGCCGCAGCAGTACAAGATCAGATCCAGATAATGTACGCCCCAGTCGATCAGCGCGCCGCCGCCGGATTCGGCTTTGGTGGTGAAGGGGCCGCCGATGCCCGGAATGGAGCGCGGCGCCCGGAACGAGGCGTAGACATGATACACCTCGCCCAGCTTTCCTTCTTCGATGTATTTTTTGACCTCGTTGACATAGGTGCCATAGCGGTTGCAGACGCCGATGGCGAGAATGCGCCCGGTCTTTTGGGATACCTCCAGCATTTCATAGGCTTCCGGCAGGATCCGCGCAGCGGGCTTTTCGCAAAGCACATCCTTGCCATGGCGCATAAAATCGATGGAAATCACGCTGTGCAGATCGTTGTGGGTGCAGACCGACACCGCGTCCAACTCCGGATCGTCCAGAATCTCGTGGTAATCGATCACCGCCTTGCCGCAGCCGTATTTTTCGACGCAGGCTTCGGCACGCTCGGGGATGATGTCGCAGAAATACTTGATGTTTGCTTTTTCGCTCGCCATATAGGCGGGGATATGGGCGCTGGTGGCGATGGCGCCGCAGCCGATGACGGCAACATTGATTTTTTCTTTCATGGTTGCGCTCTCCTTTTCGGTGGAATCACCCTTATTGTAGCATACTGCCCCGCGCTGTCAAGAGCTTTTCCGATTTTTGACAACCGGTACTCGACAGAGGCAATGCGGTCTGTTATAATGAAAAAGAGGTGAACGATATGCTTGCGCTGGGACTGGACATCGGCGGCACCAAGTGCGCCGCTGTGATCGGCTCGTACGAAAAGGGTGAATGCCGCGTTTTGGCAAAAGAAAAAATCCCGACCGCGTCTTTTTCCTCGCCCGACGCGCTGCTTCCCGTTTTATTTGAAAAAGCGGAGCAGCTGCTTTCGTGTCTTTCGCTGAATCGGAAGGACCTTGTCGGCGTAGGGATCAGCTGCGGCGGACCACTGGATCCGCAGCAGGGTGTGATCCTTTCCCCGCCAAACTTGCCCGGCTGGGACCATGTACCGATTGTGGAAAAAACTGCCGCCCGCTTTTCGCTCCCCGCCTTTCTTGCCAACGATGCCGACGCCTCCGCTCTGGCGGAATGGCGGTTCGGCGCCGGTAAGGGAAGCCGGAACCTGGTTTTTTTGACCTTCGGCACCGGCATGGGCGCAGGACTGATCTTAAATGGCAGACTTTACACCGGAGCCAACGGCATGGCGGGGGAGATTGGGCATATCCGACTGCGGAAAGATGGACCGCAGGGCTATGGCAAAGCCGGCTCCTTTGAGGGCTTTTGCTCCGGCGGAGGGCTTGCCGGCAGTGCGGTATATTATACGCCCCTCTTAAGAGAAAGGGGCGTGGACTCGCCTCTGATGAAGACGAAGCCCACCGCGCGGGAAATTGCCATGGCGGCGGAAAACGGCGACCCCTTCGCTCGATTCTTGATGAAAAACTGCGCCGAAAAGCTTGGCGAAGGACTGGCGATCCTGATCGATCTTCTGAATCCGGAAAAAATCGTTATCGGCAGCATTTATGCCCGCAACCAGGCGTTTTTTGAGGAGCAGACACTGCCTGTTCTGCGGCGGGAGGCGCTGTCCCGATCCTTGTGCGCCTGTGAAATCGTTCCCGCCGCTCTCGGCGAGGCCATCGGCGATCTGGCGGCGCTCAGTGTAATATTTTCTAAGGAGATATAAAAATGGAGACTTTTCAGCCCCTGCTTGATGCATTTCTGGGGGAATACCCTGTCCTGCTGCCCTGCAAAGCCGCTCTTTGCGATGCCGCGGAGCTGCTGATTTCCTGCTTTTCCGGCGGCGGAACGGTACTGACCTGCGGCAACGGCGGCTCGGCGGCGGACAGCGAGCATATCGTCGGCGAGTTGATGAAAGGCTTTGAGAAAAAAAGAGAGCTGACCGGCGCGCAGAAAGCCGCCTTTCCTGCGACCGGGGAAGGGGCGTATCTGTCGTCCCGGCTGCAAAACGCCCTGCCCGCCCTGTCTCTGGTCAGTCAGAGCGCCTTACTCAGTGCCGTTGGCAACGACAACGGCGAAAACCTCGCCTTTGCCCAGCAGGTTTGGGGTTATGGAAAAAAAGGCGATTTGCTTATTGCCTTGAGCACCTCCGGCAATTCTGAAAATGTTGTGCTGGCTGCGGTGACCGCCAAGGCGAAGGGAATGCAGGTCCTTGCCGTCACCGGGGAAAAGGAAAGCCGCCTGAGCGCAGTCGGTGATGTAACGCTGCGTCTGCCCGCTTCTTCCCCCCGCGCGGTGCAGGAGCTGACCCTGCCGGTCTACCATCTGCTGTGTAAAGCGGCGGAGGACGCCTTTTTTGATGGATGAGGTCTTTTCATCTTATTAAATAAAGAAGAATCGGCGCCGAACAACGGAACCGATTCTTTTTTGTTTATATGTGGAAGAACGAATCTTTGTTATAACCGTAAACATGACAGCTCTCTTCTCCCATGCGGACCGGCTCGATGATAAATTCTTCCACCTGCGCTTTGGCAAGGATAATTTGCTGTTCCTTTGGCAAAAACAGCCGCAGCCCGCCCTCGGGCAGTTGGACCGGCTGTGTTTCGCCGTTGGCGTACATAATCACCGGCTCCTTGTCGGCAAAGGGTGCGTCGACGGTTACAACGCCGGCCTCGGACCGTTCGTTCTTTAGCCGGACCCATTGCAGCTCGCCATTTTTCCGCACGGCGCTGACCGTAAAACCGCCCTCGCAAAGCAAATTGTCAATGCAAATATCCGCCCAGACGGCGGGCACTGCGGGGAAAATCCGAATTTTTCCGCCCCAGCTCTGCACCAGCATGTCCAAAATCGAGCAGGCAGCGGCGCAAGGCGTTTCCAGCACTGGACAGCCGCCCTCATGATACATGGTATTGGGGCGGATATAACCGTCTTTCCATAGTTTGGACAGGTGTTTATAGGCGCTCTCTCCATCCCCCAGACAGGCATACATCGACGCTGCACCGGTCTGTGAATAACCCTGCAGCGCCTCCGGTTTGCTCTGCCAGTAGGTCAGGGAGGTTTCCGCCAGGGTGCGGTTTTCTTCCCTGGTAAGGTCCAGCGTGTGCAGCGGATAGAGCATCAAAAGGTGGGAGTAATGGCGATGCGATGCAGCATAGGGCACATCGGCGGCAATCATGAAGCCGTGCCCCTCTTCGGTCGGGTACTCCGTCAGATGCTCAAGCACCCAGCGCCACTCCTCCTGCATTTCGTCGGTGATTCGCTCTTCGTCGCAGAGGGTCAAAAGGGTAGCAAGTCCCCATTTTAGAAGTGCCAGATCATAATTGGTGTCTGTGCCGATCTGGGGGTACTCCGGAGAAAGGGTCGCCGGAATATGCAGCTTTCCCTGCTCATCCAAAAGCAGAAAATGCAGATAATAGCCGACAGCCCGTTTCAGCAGCGGAAACAGCAGCCGCTTGACCAGGGAGCGGTCGGGGCGCATTCGGTAAAACAGCCAGACGCTGTGCATTGCCCACAGTAGATTGCCGACCTCGTCACTCGCCTCCCGGTCGCCAGGTACGCCGGCGGGAGAGCGCAGCGTATCGGTGGTGCATCTGCCGATGGCGGCGCTGTCGTGGCGGTATTCCGCAGGCACGTTGTCAATCAACTCGTCCATATCATTATATAAGGTTTGTAAAAGCGGCTTGACCAGCTCCAGATGGTTGGCGGCAAACAGGGGCGAATAGGTCAGCTGTACATTCAAATTCCACCACGCGCCGGGCCAGGCGGTGTTATTGGTCAGCCATGGACCGCAGGTGTCATAGATTCTGCCGTCCTCACAGCTGGCGGAAGCGAGCTTGTAAAGCTGGATCCAGTAAAATTCCTCCGTCGCCGCGTCGCTGAGGGAAACAAAGCTTTGCTCGTAAAAATGATGCCAGTAGTCCAGATGCTCCTGTAAAATGCTGTCATAGCGGGCGACGGCGCTGTCCAGCTCATAGGCAAGCTGACGGGTGATTAAGTTCTCCCGCGACCCCTCGCCGATGGTGATAAACATCCGAACGCCGTCTTCTGTTTTTACCTGCTTATAAGCCAGCACATAAAACCCGCCGGAAAACAGCGGATAGATACAATAAAAAATATCCCGATGCTGATAGGAGTAGGGCTTGTGGGAGGGGGGATAATCCTTGCTGGCGCGTTCGCTTTTCAGTCGGCTCAGCCGCCGCTGACGGGGACTCTCAATGTCCGCCGCCACCCAGTCAAAGCGGCAGTCGGTAAAATCCCGGAAGGTCTCAAAAATGATCATCCGTTTGCCGTGGGGAGAAAAACATTTATATTTATAGGTTCCCACCATGGTTTTGCTCCAGCCGTAGGCAATCGCGTCGTAAAGGTCCAACTGCATCGACGCCGCACCCACCACGCCGCCGATCTGAAATTCGCCGATGGGCAGCCGGGGGGTTAAAAAAAGGTTGCTTTTTTCCTGCTCTGTGGGCAGGCGGTTGTCATAAACGCCGGTGTCGCCCACCGTCAGCGTCAGACGGTTCCGACTGTTGAAAAACAGCGTGCTGCCCATCAGCCCGCCGCCGACGAAGGGCCCCTCGTCCCAGGCGCGCGGCTTTTTTTCCCACAGTATCCGGTGGCGGTGCAAAAAAGGCTGCATCTTTATGCGGTTCTCGATTTGCGGCATGTCCTCTCACCTCGCAAAAGGTCTCTGCTTAAAATAAATATACCTTATTATAGTGTGTGGACGTTCTCTTTTGATGAACAATTCGTAAAAGAACCATAAAAGCAGGCTATGGTTATTTTGCACAAAGCCTAAGGCGTTTTTTGATTTACAAGGCGGAAAATGCCGGAGAAACCGATGCTTCTTTTTTTAGACAGCCGTCGCGTTCCTCCTTTTTCGAGCAGCTTAAAAAAACAGGTATTTTGCTTTTTCCCCCCACTAAAATTGGAATCTGCCGGGTAAAAACCGAAGCTTCCCCGACTTTTGGGAGTTCATTCCCCACTATTCATATAATTTTAAAAATAATATTGGATATAAGAATAAATTGAATAAAAAAACAGGGGGAATGGTCCGACTTTCGATTTCTATGATATGCACAAAAAAAAGAAGTACAAACTTTCGTCGAATTCAACAAAGATTGCTCTTATCCCCAAGATGTAGCGGGGAGAAAAAACGCAGCTCCCCATTGGTTTTGTACATTCTGTACAAAAAATAAATCCAAAAATATTTGACAAACCGTCAAAGGGTAAATATAATGCAAACGTTTTCTGCCTATACTGTAACGAATGCCCCCGGGGCTTGTTCCACGGGGTAAATAATCAAAAGATAGGAGATGCGCATGGAGATAACAAAACAGGGCAAAGGTTTTCTTGTAAAGCTTTGCGTCTATGAAAAAGCGATCGTCCGCAGTCTTTGTTTGCTTCTGGCTCTATTGACCGTAAGCGGCGCTTTTTCCGGTTTCTGTTTCGTCAGTACCAACCATAACGAGAGTAAACTGGTGCAATCCACATCCATCGACTTTGCGGCTTCGGCAGAAAACACCGCGTTATTCCGTAATCATTACAATGAATTATTGATTGATGAAAGCCGCATCATTTATACCGACGCACAGATCAAAAATACCAAAGAGGTTCTGGACGACGCGGTATCGAGCCTTTCCACCGCCGCTGTCGGCTTGCAGCTGAAGAGCTTGCAGTCGAAGCCTTCCTCCGGTGAAACCCAGTCGGTCAACGCACCGGCGGCGGAGCTGGTAACGCAGACGGAGGAGACGACCGATGCGCCGGAAACCACGAAGGCGCCGGAAACCACGAAGGCGCCGGAGACCACGAAGGCGCCGGAGACTACGAAAGTGCCGGAGACCACGAAGGCACCGGAGACCACAAAAGCGCCTGAAGCCACTGCGGCGCCCACCGAAAGCGTTCCCTCAAACGGTCTGATTGCCGCTGCCAGCGTCAATACGGTGTCGGTTAAAACGCCGCCCGCTTCCCTGATGCTGGACGAAAACGGTGTGCCGGTGAACTACAAAAAAGTGCTGACCGGCAATGCCAGCGCCTACTCCGGTGACGGCAGGACCGCTACGGGCACCGTGCCTGTTCCCGGCTCCATCGCCGTAAACCCCAAAATCATCCCATACGGCACCGAAATGTGGATTGTCTCCAATGATGGAAGTTATGTTTACGGCTACGCCGTGGCTGAGGATACCGGCGGGTTCATCCACTGGTCGAACGCACCTATTGCAGATCTGTTCTTCCCCAGTGTATCCTCCTGCTATACCTTCGGCAGAAGGGATATTACCATCTATATCCTTTAACCGATTGATACAATTTGCTCTTGTTGCCCGAAGCTTCGGCTTCGGGATTTTTTTTGCCTCTTTACACCGGGCAGAAAATACGGTAAAATGTCTTGTGAAAGGAAATGGAGGAAAAAACGATGACTCCTTGTTATCAACGAATTATGCTGAAAATCAGCGGCGAAGTGCTGGCGGGCGAAAAGGGCTTCGGCTTTGATTATCCCACCGCTGCCGCGATCGCTTCGCGCGTCAGACAATGTGTCGAGCTGGGCAGCGAGGTCGCCATTGTTGTCGGCGGCGGCAACTATTGGCGCGGCAGATCCCATCCGGATATGAACCGTGCCCGGGCGGACAGCATCGGTATGCTGGCGACAGCAATGAACTCTCTGGCGCTGGCGGACGCGCTGGAGCAGGAAGGTTTGCGAGCCAAGGTGATGTCCGCCGTCGATATGCCCAAAATCGCCGAGCTGTTCACCGCCGAAAAAGCGGTGGAGTATCTGAAGCAGAAAATCGTTTTGATTTTTGCCTGCGGCACCGGCAATCCCTGCTTTAGCACCGACAGCGGCGCCGCGCTGCGCGGCGTGGAGATCGGCGCTGATATTTTTTTCAAATCCACCAACGTGGACGGCGTTTACGATAAGGATCCGCATCGCTTCCCCGACGCGGTCAAATACGACCGGCTGACCCATGGTGAGATTCTGGCGAAGGGCTTGGGTGTCATGGACGCTTCCGCCGCCGCCATCTGCCGCGAAAATCATCTGAATACCCTGGTCTTTAATCTGAACGACCCGGAAAATATCGTCCGCGCCGCCCGGGGCGAAAAGATCGGCACCCTCGTGCTTTGTGAATAAAAACGGTTGCATTTCGGCGGGATTTTTGATACAATAACCCTATCATGTGACGGAGGTCATTTTTATGGAAAAAGTATTTGCGACAGCGAAGGAAAAAATGAACAAAACCCTTTTGAACCTGGATTCGGAATTTGCCGCGATCCGCGCGGGCAGAGCAAATCCCGCCGTGCTGGATAAAATCAGCGTCGAGTATTACGGTGTGCCCACGCCCATCAATCAGCTGGCGAGCGTGTCGGTCACCGAAGCGCGGATTTTGACCATTCAGCCCTGGGACAAAAAGGCGCTCAAGGATATCGAAAAAGCCATCCAGGCGTCGGATCTGGGGATCAACCCCCAGAACGACGGCACCGTCATCCGACTGACCTTCCCGCCGCTGACCGAGGAGCGCCGCAAGCAGATCGTCAAGGATGTCAAAGCCCTTGCCGAAAATGCCCGCACCGCCGTCCGTCAGATTCGCCGGGATTGCAACGATAAGCTGAAAACCATGAAAAAGAATGCCGAGATCACCGAAGACGATTTGAAATACGGCGAGACCGAAGTACAGAAAATCACCGACGATTTCGTCGCTAAGATCGAAAAGGCTGCGGCGGATAAGGAAAAAGAAATTCTGGAGATGTAATATGGCATCGGCTCCTTCCACTTTACCCCGTCATATCGGGATTATTATGGACGGCAACGGCCGCTGGGCGAAAAAAAGAGGGCTGCCGCGCACGGAGGGACACAAGCAGGGCGCGAAGGTTTTCCGCGATATCGCTACCTATTGCTCGGAGCTTGGCATCGAGGCGGTCACCTTCTACGCCTTTTCCACCGAAAACTGGCGCCGCCCCCCGCAGGAGGTCCATGCTATTATGGACATTTTCCGCGACTTTCTGGCGGAGCTGGAGCAGCGGGAGGCGGAAAATGAGCAGATGGGCTTCCGCATCCGCTTCATTGGCGATAAAAGCCGTCTGCCAGAGGATATCGTTTCGCTTCTTAAAATCACCGAAAGCCGCAGTGCCGAAAAGCGCCGCACCACCGTCAATGTAGCAGTCAATTACGGCGGCAGGCAGGAGATTGTCCACGCCGCCCGCCTTTTGGCGCAACAGGCGACGGAGGGGAAATTACAGCCCGCGCAGATTACTGAGGAGCTTTTTTCACGCTATACCTACACCGGCGATCTGCCCGACCCCGATGTGATCATCCGTCCCAGCGGGGAACTGCGCCTGTCTAATTTTCTGACCTGGCAGAGCGCTTATTCGGAGCTCTGGTTCTCCGATGTGCTCTGGCCCGATTTCACCCGTGCCGATCTGGACCGGGTGCTGGCGGATTTCGCCAAACGCAGCCGCCGTTTTGGCGGTGTATAAAATATGAAACCCCGTCCTGGACGGGGCTTTTTCAAAAAACGGCAGTTTTTTGCCGATTTGGGAGGATGGCATGGAACAGAAAAAACTTCTGCGGCAAATCGATCAGGTGATCGCACAGGGACCCTATCGGGACGATTGGCAGAGCCTGGCAAAACACCCGGTGCCCCAATGGTTCACCTCCGGGAAATTGGGGATTTTTATTCATTATGGCATCTACAGTGTCCCCGCCTACCACGGCGAATGGTATTCGCGGAATATGTATGACCCCACCTCCGCCGAATACCGCCATCATCGCCGGCAGTTTGGACCGCAGGACCAATTCGGTTATAAGGACTTTATCCCGATGTTTCGCGCCGAACGGTTTGATGCGGCGCAGTGGGCGCAGCTGTTTCGCCGGGCAGGGGCACGCTATGTCGTGCCCGTTGCCGAGCACCACGACGGATTTGCCATGTATGACACCGCTTTTAACCGCTGGAACGCCGTCCGGATGGGACCCTGCCGGGACGTGCTGGGCGAAGAAAAAGCCGCCTGTGAGCAGGCGGGGCTGATTTTTTGCGCCTCAACCCATCGGGCGGAGCACTATTTCTTTATGAATAACGGCAGAACCTTTCCCAGCGATGTCAGTGATGAGCGGTACGCCGATTTTTACGGTCCTGCCGTGGCGCGGCAGGATCTGCTGGGGGAGGGGCAGCACATCGCCACCGAGGACCCCCATTCTGAGGGACCGGACGAGGCGTACCTGATAGACTGGATGCTGCGCACGCTGGAGCTGGTGGACCGCTATCAGCCCACGGCGCTGTATTTCGACTGGTGGATCCATAACAGAGCCTTCAAGCCGTATCTGAAAAAAATCGCCGCCTATTACTATAACCGCGCCGCCCAGTGGGGCAGGGAAGTGACGATTTTCTATAAGCATGAGGCGTTTGCCCCCGGCGTTGCGGTCTTTGATGTGGAGCGCGGCGCGCTGGAAGGGATTTCCCCGGTGCCCTGGCAGACCGACACCGCCATCGGTAAAAAATCCTGGGGCTTTACCAATGATAATGAATTCAAGAGCGCGGAGAAAATCATCTGCGATCTGGTGGATATCGTCAGCAAAAACGGCAACTTGCTTTTGAATGTCGGTCCGCGCCCCGACGGCACGATCACCGAGCAGGAAACCGAGGTGCTGACCCGGCTGGGCGACTGGCTGCGCGTCAACGGCGAGGGGATATATGACGCCTCCTGCTGGAAAACCTTCGGCGAGGGCGGCGCCAATGTGACCGGCGGCTATTTTCAGGATAACGACGATACGCCCTATACTTCTGCGGATTTTCGCTTTACCTATAAAGAGGGCTGCATTTACGCCTTCCAGATGGCGCCGGACGGCGGTGAGGTCAAGATTCGTTCGCTGGCGACTCGCAAAAAATACGATTTGCTGGTCCGCTCTGTCCGCCTTTTGGGCGACGATACGCCCCTCCCCTTCACCCGTACCGAAGAGGGACTTCTCCTTCCCCCGTCGGAGAAATTCCGCTCCCCCACGCCGATCTGCTTTGCCATAGAGCTGCAATAAAAAAGGAGCGAAGCCGGTTTCGGCTTCGCTCCCTCTTTTTATGCTTACGGATTGTACGCCATGGTCAGGCGCGAAAGAACGGGATAGTGGTCGGACGGGTAGATGCCGTCGATTTTTTCATTCAGAATTTCATAGGCGGCGACGCTCTGGCAATACCCGTTGACAAAGATATAGTCGATCGGCTGGTCGTTCCAGCGATCCAGCCCGGCATAACCGTGATAGGTCGCGCCGGAATCGGCTCTGACAGCCAGATATTTGGTATCCCGCAGCCCGCTTTCTTCAATGCGCTCATACATCAGCGTGTCCTCCTTGGCGTTCAGATCGCCGGTGAACACACAGGGCATCGCCAGCTGTTCCGCCTTTTGACTGATGATTGCCACCGCTTCGCAGCGGGAGATCGCGCCGATATTGTCAAAATGGGCATTGATGTGCGCATAGGTAAAGCCCGTCGCCTTATCGCGCAGCACGGCGACGGTCGCGACCCGATTCATCATCGCGTCCCACCCGCGGGAAGGCTTTTCCGGTGTCTTGGACAGCCAGATCGTCTCGCTGTCAAGGAGCTCGTATTTGTCTTTCAGATAAAAGACCGGACTGGCTTCGCCGGTGTCGTTTTTATTTCTGCCCAGCCCCACCGAGCCGTATTCGGGCAGCGCCTGCGCCAGCCGCTGTCGCCAGCCCTCGTCCGCTTCTTCTACGCCAAAGGAATCAGGCATCCGGCTGCGGATCAGCGCAGCGACCTTGTCGGTGCGGTTTTTTGGCGATTGCTTGCCTGCGCCGGCAACATAAACATTGTAATTCATCACGGTCAGATCCTGCATAATGGCGTCCTCGGCAACCGGCTCGGCGGTCAGCACCGTTACCGGCGTCATCATGCCGCTGATAAAGGAGAGGATCAGCGCGATAAGACGGGTTAAAAGCGGAAACATGCAAAAACCTCCTTATTGTGCTGCGTCGTCCATCGTTAATATGGAAAGGACAGGGAAGTGGTCGGAGGGATATTCACCTTTGACCTTGTCCTTCAGAATGCGGTATTCGGCGACGGCACTGCAATATTCATTGACAAAAATAAAATCAATTGGCGTGCTGTTCTCCCAGAAATCCGCCTCCCGATAACCATGATAGGTCCCACCGGTATCGCTGGACTGGGCGAGATATTTGGTATCGCGCAGTCCGTTTTCTCCGATCATTTCATACATCCGCGATTCCTCATGCTCGTTCAGATCGCCGGTCATCACGCAGGGCATCGCCAGTTCGCGGATCTGCTTCGCCACCAGCGGCACAGCGTTTTCCCGCGCGGCAACACCGATATGGTCAAAATGGGTGTTCAGGTGCGCATAGGTAAAGCCGGTTGCCTTATCGCGCAGCACGGCAACGGTGGCGACGCGGTTGAATTTGCCATCCCAGCCCAAAGAGGGGACGTCCGGCGTGTCGGAAAGCCAGAAGGTGTGGCTCCTGACCAGCTCGAACCGGTCCTTGCGGAAAAAGACCAGGCACGCTTCGCCGGAAAGATCATCGTTTCTGCCCAGTCCGACGGCGTCATATTCGGGCAGATGCTTTTTCAGCCGCTTCTGCCAGTCTTCGCCGGCTTCCTGTACCCCGAAGGAATCGGGCATATGCGCGCGCAGCACCGAGATCACACCGGGCGCCCGCAGCCATGCCGCGTGCTTGCCCGCCCCCTGGATCAGAACGTTGTAGCTCATAATTTTCAGTTCCTGTCTCATGATATCCTCCTCACGGATCGGCAAAAAATTCGGTTCGCCGCTCCAGCTTATAGATAGTTTACCATAAAAAAATGAGCATGTAAAGGAAGAAAACTGTATGAAAACAATCATTTTTGTATGTTTAGGGAATATCTGCCGCTCGCCGATGGCAGAATGTATCATGAAAGAAAAAATCCGCGCCTCCGGGCGGGACGCGGAGTTTTTCGTCTCCTCCGCCGCCGTTTCCTCAGAGGCGCTGGGCTGGCAAATGGAGCCGCGCGCTGCCGCCGTGCTCCGCCGTCACAGCGTGCCCGGTTCGGATCGTGTCGCGATCAGACTGACTGCCGCGATGGCGGCGGACGCAGATCTGGTGATTGGGATGGATGACGGCAACCTGCGCGCCATGAAGCGTATCGTAGCGCAGGAGGATGTCCCGAAGCTGCACCTTTTGAATGAATACTCCGGCATCCCCCACCCCGTCGCCGACCCCTGGTATACCGGGGATTTTGAGACCGCTTATCGCGAAATTGAACAGGGATGCGAAGGCTTGCTTCGTTCTCTTTAATAAAAGGGCTGTTCTCGCATTGCACGGCGCCTATTCAGATAGTTTTCCGTCTATGATGTGCATTTGCCGGGTGCAGAAATCGGCAACAACAGGGTTATGGGTAACAATCAAAAAAGTGATGCCCTCTTCGTTACATTTCCGAATCAGTTGTAATAACTCTTCCGTGTGCGCAGAATCCAATGCCCCTGTGGGTTCGTCCGCCAGAATGATTTGCGGTTTGTGAACAAGCGCCCGGGCAATGGCGACCCGCTGTTTTTGTCCGCCGCTGAGCTGATTGACCTTTTTGGTCGCCAGGGACGGAATGCCCATGTGTTCCAGTGCGCTTACGGCCGCTTTTTTCGCTTCTTTATGCCGCATTTTTCCAATCAGCAGCGGCAGGCAGACATTCAGCAAAACGCTTTCCTCTTCCATCAGTCCGAAATCCTGCAATACAATGCCGAAATAGGAATTGCGCAGATCCGCCTTTTTGCGCTCGGAAAGCTCGGCGACATTTTGACCGTTCAGGATATATTCGCCCGCATCCGGTTTTTCAAGACAGGCGAGGATGTGCAGCAGGGTTGTTTTGCCGGAGCCGGATGGCCCGGTTATGGCAATCAAATCGCCGTCGTGGATGGTCAGCGATACCCCTTTCAGCGCCGTCACTTCGTTTGGCTTTGCTTTTTGATATATTTTTTCAATCTGTTTTAACTGTATCATGCTCATTCTCCTTGCATATATAGCTCTCGAATACTGGTTCTTCGCCACTGCACAACCGTGGCGACAATCGAAAACAGCACGCTGCCCAGAAACAGCAGCAGGATGCAAACAACCGTTCCGGGCGTGATGCCGGTGAAGGTGGTGTACGCCAATTTCCGGATGAGATAAGGCGCCGCAATCATTCCCAAAACCGTCGCCGGAATGGTAATCAGCAGGCTCGACAGCAGGTTCAGGCACAGCATTTTGGAAAAATACATACCGTTTATCATGAGAATGGAAAATACTTTTCTCTTTTGCAGGGTGTTTACAACAATATAACCGCCAAATCCAAAGATATATACCAGCGCAAACAGAAATAGCATTAAACCATTCCATGCGCCGCCCTGTACGGTAATCATGTGGTCAAATTGTTCAGAATAAAAATCGCTTGTGGTTTGAAAGGTGCCGAGGGAAGAAAATTGTTCGCACAACGCATCCCGTGTCTGTTCCGCATTGGTGTCCGGCTTGAGCTCCAAAAGAAGAGCAGGCATCCATCCGATTTTTTCCGGGAGAAGCGTGCTTGGGGCACAGGCAAAAACATATAAAGCCTCATCGTCCGGATTCGCTTGAAAAGAAAGGTC
>CASFQZ010000029.1 GCA_949296825.1 uncultured Eubacteriales bacterium | reverse complement strand
TGGGTCAGCTCCGCCAGGGGGTTCGCCTGATCCATAAACTGCGAGAGGGGGGAGGAGCCAAAGAACTCCTTGATCGCCGCCACCACCGGGCGGATATTGATCAGCGACTGGGGCGTAACCTTGTCGCCCTCCTGGCTTTGCAGGCTCATTTTTTCCTTGATGACCCGCTCCATGCGCGCGAAGCCGATGCGGTACTGGTTCTGTAAAAGCTCGCCCACCGAACGTACGCGGCGGTTGCCCAGATGGTCGATATCGTCCACGGAGCCGACGCCCTCGGCAAGGCAGTTCAGATAGTTAATGGAAACCATAATATCGTCCACGGTGATGGTCTTGGGAACCAGGGCGCCGGCGCGCTCACGCAGCGCGGCGCTCAGGGCGTCCTTATCCTCCCCGCAGGCAGCCATGATCTCTTTCAAAACGGTATATTTGACCTTTTCGCGAATGCCCAGCTCCCGCAGCTCCTCGGCAGTGAACATCGGCAGATAGCCCAGCGCGTCCACCATGCCGTTGGCGATGACCTTAACGGTCTTGCCCTCCGCGTCGACATAGGCGACCGTAACGCCCGCCTGCTCGATTTCATAGGCCTTTTGCTTGGTGATCCTCTCGCCCTTATCCGCCAGCAGCTCGCCGGTCTCGGGCGAGACGATGGCTTCGGCAAGGGTGTTGCCGCGCAGACGGTCGGCAATGCCCAGCTTTTTATTGTATTTATATCTGCCGACCCGGGACAGGTCATAGCGATGCTCGTCAAAAAACAGATTGTTCAGATGGTTGCGGGCGGAATCCAACGTCGGCGGCTCGCCGGGACGAAGGCGCTTATACACCTCCAAAAGCGCCTCGGCGGTGTTTTGGGTGGTGTCCTTGTCCAGCGTCGCGCGGATGCGCGTATCATAGCCGAAAAACTCGTCGATCTCGGCGCTGGTGCTCAGCCCCAGCGCACGGATCAGGGTGGTGATCAGGATCTTGCGGTTCTTGTCGATGCGCACATAAAAAACATCGTTCTGATCAGACTCATATTCCAGCCACGCGCCGCGGTTGGGGATGACGGTGGTGGTGAAGAGCTTTTTGCCGGTCTTGTCGCGGCTCATACCATAATATACGCCGGGCGAGCGGACCAGCTGCGAAATAATCACGCGCTCGGCGCCGTTGATCACAAAGGTGCCGCTTTCGGTCATGATGGGGAAATCGCCCATATAGACCTCGCTCTCCTTGAGCTCGCCGGTATCACGGTTCAGAAGACGGGCGGTCACGCGCATGGGGGCGGCGTAGGTGGCGTCGCGCTCCTTGCACTCCTTTACGGTATACTTCGGCGTTTTTTCCACCCGGTAATCCACAAAGCTCAAAACCAGATGCTCGCCGTAATCGGTGATGTCCGCGCTGTCGCGCAGCACCTCCCGCAGACCCTCGTCCAAAAACCACTGGTAGGATTTTTTCTGCACCTCGATCAGGTTGGGCATCTGCATGACCTCTTTGATCTTGCCGAAGCTCATCCTGGTGGTTTTTCCCTGTCGGACGGGCTTTACATTGACCATACGCTTCACTCCGTTCCGGATCGGCTCGGCAGAAAGAAACACCGGGAACCCTCTGTTTCCGCCCCAAGGGCGTCCCGATGTTTTTTTCGCAAGCGAACACATATCCATTCTAAAGTTAGATTGTTATTGTAGCACCGGGAAAAAGTGCTGTCAACAGCATTTTTGCAATTCCTTCCTCTATAATGAAAAATAACTTTACCACGCCGCCGGGTGTAGTAAAAAACAGGCAAAAAAAAGAAAGCCCCGCCGCCCTTCTCCGCAGTGTCCCCGTCGGAAATCCCCCTCCGCCCCGGGAAAATCCCCCGGCAGCCCATTTTTTTCACCCAAAGCCCCACCGGGGAACCACCTATCCCCATTTTCCCGCAATCTGTCCCCATTTGCTGCCAAAACAGCGGGAAAACCAGCCGCTTCCCCACCACCGGCGGTTTTTCCCGCGCCCGCCGAAGCCTTAGCGCCGCCGCTCCGCCCC
>CASFQZ010000028.1 GCA_949296825.1 uncultured Eubacteriales bacterium | reverse complement strand
TGTACCGCCAATATCGCTACGGGCACATTTTGATCACGATATACCACAGGGGGGACGGTAAAGTATGAAAACCGTAGTCTGTCCCGGCAGTTTTGATCCGGTTACGCTGGGGCATCTGGATATTATTCGGCGCACTGCCGCTGTTTTTGACCAGGTGATCGTGGTTGTGATGACAAATTACCGCAAGAAAAACACCAATTGCTTCACCGCCGAGGAGCGGGCGGATTTTATTCGTCGCTGTACCGGGGATCTTGCCAATGTTACGGTGGATTTTTCCGACGGACTTCTGGCGGATTATGCCAGAAAAGTCGGCGCTTGCGCCATTGTAAAAGGACTGCGGGCGGTGTCGGATTTTGAGGATGAATTTCAGCAGGCGCTGACCAATAAGAGTCTTGCGCCGGAGGTGGAAACCATCTTCATTACCACCAGCTCGGAGTATATGTTTCTAAGCTCCAGCGCCGTCAAGCAGGTTTGCGAGCTGGGCGGAGATATCAGCAAATTTGTTTCTCCCGAAATTTTAGGTGATATTGAAGCGCGTATTCGCCGGGCCGGGAAAACAGAAAAATAAAGTTTGCGGCTAAGCCGCGCAAGTAAAAGGAAGGATGGTAACGAATGGGCATCGAAAGCTTACTGGAACAGATCGAAGATATTCTCGAAGAGAGTAAAACCACCCTGGGCGGAGGTAAAATCAAAGTCGATAAGGATTCGATTCTGGAGGTCGTTCAGGAAATCCGGCTGCAAATGCCGCACGAGCTGATTCAGGCGCGCAAAATCGCCAATGACCGAAAGGAAATTATTGAACGCGCCAACCAGAAGGGCGAGGAGATCATTGCCGACGCCAATGCAGAAGCTGCACGTTTGGTAGAAGAAACGGAAATTATCAAACGCGCAAAAGCGGCAGCTGCCGATATCATTTCTCAGGCGAAGGCGCAGTCGGATGACATGATCACCCACGCGCGGGACGAGGCGCAGACCATCACCGAAAACGCGGAAAAATGGTCGCACGATATGCGTGCCAGCGCCACTGATTTTGTGGATTCCATTATGAATGACAGCGATGAGATCCTTTCCACCGCGATGGATGAAATGAGCAAGAGCGTCAAGGATATCCGCGCCGCCCGCGAGCAGATCCGCCGCGCGGTCGCTAAAAATCAATAAACAAACGGGAGCGGCAGGGAAACTTGCCGCTTCTTTGGTCTAACCCCGTTCGCCCGCGCATAGAATGCAACAGAAACGCAGCAAAGCGCTGTGACTGTTTGGGAAGCGGGTGTGCTTGATGTTTGTTTGTTCCGTAAAATCGCCGAAAGCAAAGGGAATCGCCGTCATCCTGATTTTACTGCTTCTGGTGCTGGGCTTTGTGGTCTGTTCACAGCTGGAGCCGAACGGTTCCGATCCGCAGGGGACCACCGCGCCCGACCAGAGCGCCGCAGCGTCCGGCGAAATTTCCTATAACGCAGCGGACGCCGGAGAGCGGCTGGCGTTTATTGAGCAATTTGGCTGGCAGGTGCGGGAAGACCCGGTGGAGATCGCAGAAGTGATTGTTCCGGAAAGCTTTGACGAGGTATATGAAACATACAACGCGCTGCAAAAAGAGCAGGGGCTGGATCTGACCCCCTACCAGGGCGAGCGGGTCAAGCGCTGGGTGTATGAGCTGACCAATTATCCCGGTCACGAAGATACCGGGGATATGCGCCTGCATCTTCTGATCACGGACGGCGTTGTGATTGGCGGCGACGTATGCTGTGTGGCGGAAAACGGCTTTATGCATGGATTTTCGCCGGAATCAGCGGGGAGTGTCAATGGAGAGACTGGATAAAATCATTGCTTCCCGCACGGAATATTCCCGGCGGGAAGTCAAAGAGTTGGTTAAAAGAGGAGCTGTCCGATTGGACGGCTCTTTGGTGCAGTCCGCCGATCAGAAGCTGGATCCCGAACGGCAGATTGTTGAGATCAACGGCAAACGCTTGTTTTATGAAACGTTCAGTTATTTGATGCTCAATAAACCGGCGGGATTTGTCAGTGCGACGAAAGACGGCAAGGAAAGGACCGTTCTGGAGCTTTTGGACCCGGCATGGCAGCGCCGGGGGCTTTTTCCCGCCGGACGGCTGGACAAGGATACCACAGGCTTTTTACTTTTAACCGACGACGGCGGCTTCGCCCACGATATTTTGTCGCCGAAACATCATGTGCCGAAGATTTACCGGCTGACCGCCGAGCGGCTGGTCAGTACGCAGGAGCAGCATCAGATGGAAGAGGGTATGGTGTTGGACGGGCAGCAGCTGATGGGCGTAACGCTGCGGCTTTTGGATGAAAAAAATCTGCTGTATGAAATCACCCTGCGCCAGGGGCTGTATCATCAGATCAAGCGGATGTTTGCGCAGTCGGGCAATCGGGTTGTAACGCTGCGGCGGGTTGCCATCGGCGGCGTTTTTCTTGATGAAAGCCTTGCGGAAGGGCAGTACCGCCCATTGACCGCGGAAGAGTTGAAAACCATTAAAAACAGCCGGGAGGAAAGATAATGAACTGACCCCAAGAAGTTAGACAAAGAGTAAGAAGAATAAATATGCAAAGCGACTAAGAGCGATCTTGGTCGCTTTTGTTATGCAGCCTTGCGTCTGTATTCAACAGGAGATAGTCCATCAAGCTTAAGCTTGATGCGCTTGTTGTACCAGTATATGTATTTCGTAAGCTCAGAAATGAAGTGTTCAACTGACGTAAATTTCTGCAAATACAGTACATTGTCTAACAAAAGGGGAGAATTTCAATAAATCCCTCTCGGCTGTAATTTTATTCAATGGAATCAGGGTGAATACGGCAGAGGTTGGCGTAAATGCCGTTTTGCGTCAAAAGCTGTTCGTGGGTGCCATCTTCGGCGATTTTGCCGTTGTCGAGCACCAGAATGCGGTCGGCGTCGCGTACGGTGCTGAGCCGATGGGCAATGACCAGCACGGTTCGGTCACTGGCGGCCGCGCGGATAGCTTCCCGAATCTGCTCCTCCGTTTCATTGTCTACGGCGGAGGTTGCTTCATCCAGAATCAGTACCGGTGTATCGCGCAAAATCGCCCGGGCGATGGCAATGCGCTGTTTCTGCCCGCCGGACAGCCGCGCTCCCCGCTCGCCGATCCTGGTGCGGTATCCTTCGGGCATAGCGCGGATAAATTCGTCTGCCCGGGCAGCTTTTGCCGCCGCATAAACATCCTCTTCTTTGGCGTTGTCTCTGCCATAGGCGATATTGTCGTAGATGCTGCCGTTGAATAGGAATACATCCTGCAAAACAATGGAAAGGTTTTCCCGCAACGAGTGCAGCGTCAGGGCTTTGATGTCCTGACCGTCCAGCAGCACCGCGCCCTCGTCCGGGTCATAAAACCGTTCCAGTAGCGATACCAGCGTGGTTTTTCCCGCGCCGGTCGCGCCGACAAAAGCGATCATTTGTCCCGGCTTTGCGTGGAAGGAAATATGATCAAGCACCGGTTCGCCCTCCCGGTAGGAGAAGCAGACTGCGCGGAATTCGACGTCGCCTTTGCCCTTCGGCGCTTCGACCGCGTCGGGCGCTTGCTTGACATCCGATTGCGTGTCCAGAATCGCCAGAACCCGGTTTGCACCGGCGAGACCGTTTTGGATATCCTCCGCAATGCGCGAAAAGGTTTGCAGCGGTTGGTAAAACAGTGAAAGGTACATGAAAAAACCGACGATATCCGAGCCAGCCATCTGTCCGTGCATCGCCAGCACCCCGCCGATGCCCATGACGATAATTGTACCCATTGAAGTTAAAAACTCAATGGACGGAGTAAACAATGCGTTGGCAAAATTGGCTTTGATATTGACAGAGGCATAGCGGCGGCATTCGTCCTTCATTTTTTCAAAGGTCGGCTCTTCTTTGGCAAAGGCTTGGATTTCCTTGATTCCGGAAATATGGTCCTGCATCTCGGCGTTGACCTCGCCCAGTACTTCCTGATTGCGCCGGAACAACGGCGCGATTTTTTTGGAAAACAGTGTGCTTGCCCACAAAACAAAGGGCACGGGGATCAGCGTCAGCGCCGCCAGCGCCGGGTTGATCAAAAAAATCATGACGCTGACGCCCAGTACGATCAGTATATTGGACGCCAGATCCGGCAGCGCGTGGGCAAACAGTTGCTCCAGATTGCGATTGTCGTTGATGGCGCGGCTCATGATTTCGCCGGTTTGTTTGTCGCTGTAAAATTTCAAGGACAGCTTCTGTAATTTTTCATAAGTGCGGCTCATCATCTCGCCCACAAAATTCCACGCGCCAATATGCGCCTGCCACAGCGCCAAAAAACGGAAAAAGGCGCGCAGTAGATAGGAAAACAGCAAAAGAAGACTGAAAGTCAGGATAATTCCGCCGCTTAAGGTGTCCGGCGTTTCCAGCAGGGCGGTCAACCGCCGCACAATTTCCGGCGTGACCAGATTCAGAAGCGCCGCCAACAACAGGGAGAAAACCGTTAGAAGTTGATTCTTACGCCAGGGCTTTGCCATGCGAAGCAGGCGCGAAAGAGTTTTGACCATGCTTTTTCCCTCAATTCAGCGGAATTTCCATCGGATGGCGATTCTGATAAAAAACGCAGCGGTCAAATCCGGCGGCAAGGGCGGTTTCCCGTGCTTCTGCCAGCCCTTTTGCGATATCCTCGGCAAAATGGGCGTCGGAGCCGAAGGTAATGTATTTTCCGCCCAGTTCGTGAAATCGGCGAACCAGCTCCGTTTCCGGGGACAGCGCGTGGATCGGCTGCCGCAGTCCGGCGGTGTTGATTTCCAACGCTTTTTCCTTTTCTGCCAGCAGCGACAGCAGCTCGTCGGTTTTCTTGGTAAAACGGCTCATATCGACGTGGATATTGTTTTGCTTGTAAAAATACCGCAGCGGATAGGTCAGATGCGCCAGTGTATCAAACTTGCCCCATTCGGTCATAATCAGCAGCTCGTTCAGATATTCCTCCATCATATCGTAGGCTTCCTGCTCTGTGAAGCTTTTCATAAAGTAAAAATCCTGCCGGCCGCGCAGGTTATGGATAGAACCGATGACGATGTCGTATTCCTGCCGTTGGATGATTTTTTCCGCCTGCGGCAGATCGTAAGCGGGCTGCCCCAGCTCGATGCCTCGCAGCACAATCAGCTTGCCGGTAAAAGAGGTTTTGGCTTTTAGAATCTCTAAATAGGACTGCATAGTGGAGCGGTCGTAATGTTCCGTTCTGTAGGTATCGGTTTCACAATGGTCGGTGATGGCAATGGCGCGCATCCCCTGCGCTGCGGCTTGTTCGCAAAGAAACATACAGGAATGATGCCCGTCCGGCGAATTATCGGAATGGACGTGGGTGTCGATTAAACAGCTGTTGCTCAAGATTCTCGCTCCTCTCTGTCCCTAACATTATAGCAGGTCCGGTCGATTTTTCAAGAAGAACGGCGGAAATTTTTCTTGTCAGCCAGCGTGTGCTGTGGTATCATAGGACAAACAGGAGAAACAGGTGAGCATTCTTGAAAGTTAAACGACTTGCCGCCGCGAAATTGAATCTGCTGCTGGATTTGACCGGAATTTTCCCTAACGGTTATCATGGCATTTATACGATCATGCAAAGCGTCGGTATTTATGATACGATTGAGCTGGAGAAAACCCCACCGGGTGTTTCGATGAGATGCGATGCTGCGGGGATCCCCGCGAACCCCAAGAACACCGCGTGGAAAGCCGCCGTTTTGTTTTTTGAAAAAACGGGCGTCGAGGGCGGTGTGCATATCAATTTGAAAAAAAAGATTCCCTCCGGCGCGGGCATGGCAGGCGGCAGTGCAGATGCCGCCGCAGTGCTGGACGGATTGAACGAGCTGTACAGCGCATCCCTGACGGCAAGGGAGCTGACAGAGCTGGGGGCGAAGGTCGGCGCGGACGTGCCCTTCTGTCTGTTGGGCGGTACCGCGCTCTGTCAGAACTTTGGTGAGCTGTGTACCCCGCTGCCGAAGCTGCCAATGCTGTATTTTGTCTGCGTCAAGCCGCAAACCTCCGTTTCTACCGCCGAAGCGTACGCCGCTTATGACCGGTTGCGGGAGGTGCGTCACCCGGCGAAGGAAATGGCGCTGAACGCTTATCTGCGCGGCGACCTGGTCGAGTTTTTCCGTCAAAGCGCCAATGTTTTTGAACAGGCGGTGGATGTGCCCGGAAGGGCGGAAATCAAATCCGTTATGCGCGCGTTCCGCTGTGATTTTTCGCTGATGACCGGCAGCGGTTCGGTGGTTTACGGTGTTTTTCGTGAGCAAAAAACTGCTGAGGACTGCGCCGCCGCCATCCGTCGCGGCGGCAGAGACGCTTTTGTGACAATTCCAACTGAAAAAGGCGTTTTTTAAGCAATACTAAAACTGCTTTTCGGCAAAAGTTCCGAAAAGCAGTTTTTTTATTTTGCGTCGTTGCTGCAATGCGTTTGCCGCCGGAATAGCCCTCTTGCGTCTGTTCCAGCGTGGAAACGCGGATATAGAGGGCAGCGCGGTTCAAAGCGGCATCCCGTCTAACAGGTAATTGGCGAATATCCAGTTGCGGCAGGTGCGCTGTTCATCCGTGTATTCGCCCGCAGGATTCGGCTTGTAGCTCTGGAAATCAATTTGGCGAGCATCAGTAATCACAAGGCGAATCCGGTCATTCGCAATTTCGATATTCTGCCCAGCGCAAGGGACGAAGGCAACGTGAATGTTGTCTTCGTACTTGAACCCGCGGCTCAAGCCGCAGAGGTAATAGGCTTTTATGCTGTTATCCGGTGGGAGTCCCAGATCCACGTGAGCCTTTTCCTTAAAGCGCGTCCCGTCATAGACTTCGTGGTAAACCTCACCGATAAAGCATTTCGCGCAGCACTTATCAATGCGGGCGCGGCGAATTCCCCGCAGCCAGAAGAATGGGCATTTCTGTTTGATGTCAAGGGTTACTCTCATTTCGAGCTTCCTTCCAGTTCTACCGCGATATTCAGCAGTTTCAAGCGGTCTCGCCCATTCAGTGTTTCATAAATACGAAGCAGCTCTATCGCCTCCGGGGAAATCGCCTTTTGCGAATCCCCGTTGAAGACAATGCCGCCGTGGTTTGCTTGAACAAAAGAACTGTTCAGCATTTGCCCGCTCAAATGGTTTTCTACTGACGGCGCAATCTGTACGCCCCTTAGCAGATAATCCGTACTGACATTAAAGTAATCGGCAATCTTGATGAGGGCTCCGAAGAAATTCTTTCCGCCAAAGCAGCGACCTGCACTGAAACCGGATTGACCGAAGGGAAAAAGTGTTCGGTCTGCGGGGAGATTTTGATAGCGCAGGAAGAAATTCCCGCCCTGGGACATACCGAAGAAATTCTTCCTGCCAAAGCAGCGACCTGCACCGAAACCGGCTTGACCGAAGGGAAAAAGTGTTCGGTCTGCGGAGAGATTTTGATGGCGCAGGAAGAAATTCCCGCCCTGGGACATACATTTGCCGAGTGGACGGTTACCCGCGAAGCGAGCTTTCTTGCCGAAGGGGAGGAAAGCCGCAGCTGTTCGCGCTGCGGACAAGCGGAACGACGCGTTCTTGCCCGCCTGGTCGGCGACACGGTCGTAACCGACAGCTCCAGCGGCGTTTCGCTGGAATACATAGACGATGCGTATGCCGGTGAGCTGACCCTGCAGGTAAGTGAGCAATTCGACGGACAGTCCTATCAGATTTTGAATATGGAAAAGCGGGATTTCCATTTTGTCCTGTATGATATTCAGACGCTGGTCAATGGGCAGGTTGTACAGCCGAACGGCACTGTCCTGATTCGCATTCCGCTTCCCACAGGCTACAGTGCCGAGCATTCGGTGGTGTATTATGTTGCCAACGACGGCAGCGGGATTCAAAAATTATCTTCTGTTGTCGAAAATGGATGTATTTGTTTTGAGACAGACCATTTCAGCGCCTATGCCGTGGTGGATGAATCTGCGCCGATCGACTATTCGCTCGGTGATGTTGACGGCGACGGTATCGTCAGCTCCTCCGACGCTCGTCTGGCGTTGCGGGCGGCAGTCAAACTCGAAAGCTTTGCAAAGCCCGAAACGCTGGCGGCTGACGCGGATAAGGATAATAGCGTGACAACTTCTGACGCAAGAAAAATCCTGCGTGTTGCGGTCAAGCTGGATACATTTTAAGGGAAGAGAAATAGGGATATCGCATCCCGGGAACCGAAACAGCGGTTCCCGGGATGTTTGTTTAGTGGAACTAATGACAGGACAGTGAATTTTCATACAGATAGAGGGAACTTTTGTTCTGCTCTGAAAAAATTTTTGGATTATGGATAAGTTTTTGAACAAAAGGGGTTGCAATCCGGACGAATGTCTATTATAATTGAAGGGCATGGTGGCGCAAAAAGACGCGTTTAGGCGTGAATAGGGGCAAAAAACACCGCAAATGGTGGAAAAATGCAGTCCTCTTGCCAATGCACCGAAAAGAGAAAACCGGAAGGGGTGGGAATATGTTCCAGGGCGATTATGTGCATAATATCGATTCCAAAAACCGTCTGTTTATTCCCGCCAAATTCCGGGAGGAGCTGGGAGAGTCCTTTATCATTTATCCCTCTCCCGACGGCTGCCTTTTTGTTTTTACCGAAGCGCATTGGCAGGGGATTGCCGATCAGATCTCTGCCCAGTCTAAAACCGCTGCCGACCGTATTCGGCAAAGAAACGCCATGTACGGCGTGATATCGGTCAAGCCGGACAAACAGGGCAGGGTAACTCTGACGCCGGAGCTGATTCGTCGGGCAGGGTTAAATAAAGAAGTGATGATTTTCGGTATGACCAGCCGGGTGGAAATTTGGGATCTGGATCGCTGGAATCGCATGATGAGTCAGCTGCCTGACGGCACGGACGGAACCTCCATCGAAGAGCTGTATCCCGAAATCAACTATTGATAGCGGAGGGGTTTTGGTGTCAACCTATCATCAGACCGTTCTGCTGCGTCAGACCGTGGACGCGCTTGCGGTTCGGGAAGGCGGCATATATGTAGATTGTACCGCCGGCGGCGGCGGACACAGCGCAGAAATTCTCTCCCGTGCAAAAGACTGCCGTCTGATCGCGATTGACAGGGATCCGGATGCCATTGCCCATCTGCGGGAGCGCTTTTCGGACGAATCACGCATCACGATTGTGCAGGAGCAATTCAAAAATATTCACGCCGTTCTGTTTTCGCTTGGCGTTACGCAGGTGGACGGCATCGTGGCGGATCTCGGCATCAGCTCCCATCAGGTCGATGAAGCCGCCCGGGGATTTTCTTTCCATGCCGATGCGCCGCTGGATATGCGCATGAGCCGCGAAGGTGTCAGCGCGAAGGATCTGATTCATACATTATCCGAACGGGAACTGGCGGACATCCTGTTCCGCTTTGGCGAAGAAAAATATGCCCGCTCCATTGCCCGCAATATCATAAAGAGCCGGGCGCAAAAGCCGATTGAAACGACGCTGGAGCTGGCGGAGCTGGTCAAACATTCGGTGCCCCAGAAAGCGTCCCGCCATTCTCATCCGGCGCAAAAGACCTTTCAGGCGCTGCGCATTGCTGTCAATGGCGAGCTGGATGACCTGGGCGGCGCGGTGGATGCGATGTTCGACGGTTTGTCTGTCGGCGGACGATTGGCAATCATCACCTTCCATTCTCTGGAAGACCGTATCGTCAAAAACCGCTTCGGCGAATTTTGTAAGGGCTGTACCTGTCCTCCGGAGTTTCCGGTCTGCGTCTGCGGCAAGACGCCGCGGGGACGCCTGATATTCCGCTCGATTGTGCCGAGCGACGAGGAAATAGAGAACAATCGCCGTGCCCGCAGCGCAAGACTTCGGGCAGTGGAAAAGATAAAAGACTGAATCAATAAAAGGAGGAGCTATTTTGGCAGCGTATTCTTCAGAAGCGTATGATTTTTCATTGTTTGAAACCGACGGCAGCGCTGCCCGTGCGGCTGCCGCGCCGATCCTGCCCGAACAGCCGGAATCGCCGAAATCCTCCGTAAAAGCTGTGCCGCAAAAAAAAGAAGCGCAGCTGCGCCCAGCGGTAAAAGCGCTGGTCGCCGTTTTTCTTTCGGTCCTGGTGGTCGCCGGCTGCGGCATCCTTTTGAACCGGCGGGCAAAGATTGACTCCCTTGCCGCCGAAATTCGCGATATGAAGGAAAATATCTCCTTGGAGGAAAGCGATAATGTCCGTTTAAGCAGTGAGCTGGATAAGCTGTTTTCCAGAAGCGCGGTGGAGAGTTACGCCGAAAATGTTTTGGGTATGGTAAAAATAGATACATACAACACCATTCAGATCTCTATCCCGAAAACTGACGGGGTTCTGGTCTCCGGCGGTAAAGAAACGCAGCAGGCGCAGCAGCCGGTTCTGCCCTCCGCTCCGGTGTATCCGGGGGCGGAAACTCCTGCGCAGACGAGCGAAGCGTCCGATGAAACGCCCGCGCAGCAAACGGCGGAAGGCTGACAGAAGGCATATTGGTTTTTGTTGGTTCATAAACATGGATAGGGAAACCGGGGGTGAAACGCTGTTTCGCCCTTTTGGCGGCTTTAGGGGTAGGAAACGCGTCGATGATCGGCGGAGCTTTATTTTATCTTCTCATAGATTTGGCAGGTGAGACCCATGGCAGCAGAAAAAAAAGAAAAATCTTCGTCCGCACCAAAAATCAAAATCAATCGGGCACGGCTCTTGGTGGTGCTTTTGCTGTTGCTGGGGTTTGCGACTTCCCTGATGAAAACCGGCGTGATCACGCTGGTGCAGGGGGATGAATACCGCTCACAAGCCGAGCAGAACCAGCTTCTGGATACGACCATTACCGCCATGCGCGGTACGATTTATTACCGTAATATGAATGTGCTGGCGCAGAGCGCCTCCGGTTGGCTGATTTATGTCAATCCGTCCGGCGTAAAAGGGACGGGCAATACCGAACAGGAAAAAGAAGCCGACGCGCAGCGCATCCGACAGGAAGTTGCCGCCGGACTTTCCGAGATATTAGACCTTTCCGAAGAGAGTATTCTTGAAAAGCTGATGAAGACCGATTCCAATTATCAGCGCATTCTCGGGCACGTGGAGCGTCCGCAAATGGAAGAAGTGGATTCCTTCCGTCGGGAGGAATTTCGTAAGAAGGATGAGGAGAAGCAGGGGTATCTTTCCGTGATCGGCATCCAGGAAGATGCGAAGCGGTATTATCCCAACGCCAATCTGGCTTCCACACTGTTGGGTTTCACCGGTATGGACGGTAACGGTCTGGCTGGGCTGGAGGCAAAGTATGATGACGAGCTGACCGGCGTCGACGGCAGAATCGTTTCCGCGAAGGATGCCAAACAGAATCAGCTCCCAAACGAATATGAAATCACTTATGAGGCAAAACAGGGCACGAATTTGCAGCTGACCATTGATGAGACGGTGCAGTACACGTTGGAAAATGCACTGCGGCAGTCCATGGAGGATACCGACGCGACTTACGCCTACGGCATTGTGATGGAGGTGGACACCGGCGCCATTCTGGGCATGGTCAGCCTGCCCGATTATGATTTGAATGACCCGCGTACGGTCACCGAAGAGGAAATTGCCGCCGCGCGGGCTTTGCAGGAAAAAAATATCGAAAAAGCCTCAGAGAAAGAGCAGGCGGAATATGCCGCAAAGAGCGAGGAAGAAAAAAACAGCCTTGCTGTTTCCGCTGCGCAGAATGCCAAATGGCGAAACCGAGCGATCAGCGATACCTATGAGCCCGGCTCTGTTTTTAAGTGCGTTACCGTCGCCGCTGCGCTGGAAGAGGGCGTGGTCAGTGAAGATTATGATTTTACCTGTACCGGCTCCATTCTGGTCGCCGACACCATTTACAATTGTTGGCGCCACGAGGGACACGGACACGAAACGTTGCCGGATCTGTTGATGAATTCCTGCAATCCCTTTGCCATTACCGTGGCGAGATTGCTGGGCACAGAAAAATATTATAAATATTTTGAAGCCTTCGGCTTTACCGAAACAACAGGCATTGACCTGCCCGGCGAAGCGTCTCCGGTGGAGGGCAGTAACTATCACAGCTATTCTGATTTTGGCATTTCCCAGCTTTCCAGTTATTCCTTCGGGCAAACCTTTCAGGTTTCGCCTATCCAGATGATCACCGCCATTTCCGCGATTGCCAACGGCGGTAAACTGATGACTCCTTATGTGGTGGGAAAGGAGCTGGACGAAGAGGGCAATGTGCTGCGCACGGCGCAGCCGCAGGTAAAGCGTCAGGTCGTTTCCGAATCGACCGCCGCCAGAGTCCGTGACATGATGGAGCAGGTGGTCTCCGAGGGCACCGGTAAAAACGCCTATGTCGCCGGATACCATGTGGCAGGCAAAACCGGTACTTCTGAAAAATTGCAGAATAAAGGGCAGTATATTGCCTCCTTTGTCGGCTTTGCGCCGGCGGATGATCCGCAGATCGCCATATTGCTTGCCATTGATGAGCCCCAGGGAGAGCACGGCGGCGGCGCCATTGCTGCGCCGGTTGCCAGCCAGGTGCTGGAAAGTATTTTACCGTATTTGAATATTGACGCTGCTTATTCCGAAGATGAGATGGATACGCTGATCGCGCAGTGCCCCGGTGCTGTCGGCATGACGACCGAGGAAGCGCGCGCTCTTCTGCGCGGGCAGGGTTATACGGTGCGTGTGCGCGGCGAGGGAGATACGGTGCTTTCCCAAATCCCCGAAGAAGGCAATCAGATTCCCAAGGACGGCGTAATCATTTTATACACCGAAGAAATGAGCGAGCCGGATACCGTGGAGGTGCCGGATTTCACCGGCTGCACTGAATCGCAGGTGCGTTCCATGGCGAAGGAAGCAGGCATCAATGTCAAGCTCTCCGGCAATACCCATTCGGGCAGCGAGCTGCTGGCGTATAAGCAGAGCGCAGCCGCCGGACAGCAGGTCAATGCCGGTACCGTTATTACAGTCTATTTCCGCACAACGGTCGGCGTTAACGACGGAACGGAATAAGGTGAAAGAATGAAATTATCGCGTTTGCTCGAACGGGTCCCGGTAAAAAATGAATATCAGGAACGGGAGATTTCCTTTATCACCGATGACAGCCGAAAGGTACAGGCAGGCTGTGTGTTTGTCTGTGTGAAGGGCGCGCGTTTCGACGGGCATGACGCGGCTGTCGATGCGGAGAAAAAGGGCGCTGCGGCAGTGGTTGCGGAACACAGCGTCGGCTGTCAAAACGAGATTTTGACCGATAATACCCGCGCAGCCTACGCGTTGATGTCGGCGGCGTTCTTTGGTTATCCCGCAGAAAAGCTGCGTCTTTTAGGCGTAACCGGTACCAACGGCAAAACAACAACGACCTTTTTGCTCCGCGAATTACTGGAGCTTTTCGGGAAAAAAACCGGACTGATTGGTACTGTTGTGACATTTGACGGAAAAGAAAGCATGGATGCCTCCCTGACAACGCCCGAGTGCTTTGCGTTGCAGCAGCTGTTTGCCAATATGATAAAAAACGGCTGTGAATACTGCGTGATGGAAGTTTCCTCCCAGGCGTTGGCGCAAAGCCGGGTGGAAGGCTGTCGGTTTGAAGCGGCGGCATTTTCCAATTTGACACGGGACCATCTGGATTATCACGGCAGCTTTGAAAATTACGCGGCGGCGAAAGCAAAGCTGTTTTCCCAGTGTGAACGGGCGATTTTGAACGCCGACGATCCGGCGTGGCGGCGGATGCTTCAGGACAGCCGCTGCGGCTATGCGACCTATGCCGAAAAGAACGAAGCCGATTATCGCGCAGAGCAGGTGCATTATGGGCAGCGGGGCGTAGAATATATCCTTTCTCACGGCGGCGAAAAGATAAAAATTCAGCTCGGGATTCCCGGAGAATTTTCGGTCTATAACTCTCTTTGCGCGTTTTCCGTGTTGTGTGAATTGGGATTTTCTCTGTCGGAGCTGGCGGAGAAAGCCGTCCTTTTGAAAGGGGTAAAGGGCAGAGTTGAGGTCGTGCCAACCAATACCGATTTTGTGGTAATGATTGATTATGCCCATTCGCCGGATGGTCTGGAAAATATCTTGCGGGCGGTTCGTCCGATCACGCGCGGAAGGGTGCTGACAGTGTTTGGCTGCGGCGGCGATCGGGATAAAACCAAGCGTCCGATTATGGGCGAGACCGCTTATCGGCTGTCGGACCGGATTTATGTGACCTCCGACAATCCCCGTACCGAGGACCCCGATGGGATCATTCGGGAAATTCTGACGGGGATCCCGGATAGGGAAAAGCCCGTTTATGTCAATTCTTCTCGTACCGATGCCATCGCGCAGGCGCTGCGGGATGCCAAAGAAGGCGATACGGTTCTTTTAGCGGGCAAGGGGCATGAGACCTACCAGATTCTTGGCACTGAAAAAATCCATTATGACGAGCGGGAGATCGTTCACTCCCTTTTGAAAAAAATACTGAGCGAACAGGAGGGATGATCGGTGGACCGGATGAGTTTGCAGGAAGCCGCCGAAGCTGTCGGCGGAAAAAAGAATAGAGACGCGGATGTTGCCGGCGTGTTTACCGACAGCCGCCAGCCGATGAAAGATGGCTTATTTATTGCTTTGACCGGCGAAAAATTCGACGGCCACGACTTTATTGCCCAACTGGAAAACAGCGGCGTTTCGGCGGTGTTGGTGCAGAAGGATGTGCCGACCACGCTGCCGAAAATTCTGGTAAAGGATACCCGTTTGGCGCTTCAGGCGCTGGCATATCACCAGCGATCCAAATTTTCCATCCCTGTGGTGGGGTTGACTGGCAGTGTCGGCAAGACCACCACCAAGGAAATGATTTGGTATGTGCTTTCCTCTAAATACAATACACTGAAAAACCAGGGAAATCTGAATAATGATATCGGGATGCCCCTGACGCTTCTGCGGCTGGATTCTTCCCACGAGGCTGCGGTTATTGAAATGGGCATGAATCATCCCGGTGAAATTTCGCGTCTGACGGCAATCTGTCGTCCGACCATCGGGGTGATTACCAACATCGGTGTCAATCATATCGAAAATTTAGGTTCAAAAGAAAACATCATGAAAGCGAAGCTGGAGCTTCTGGAAGGAATGCCCGAAAACGCACCGCTGATTCTCAACGGCGATGACGAGCTGCTGGGCAGGTACGAAAATGCCGGCCATCCCATTCTGCGGTTCGGCGTTTCGTCGGATAAAAACGATGTTCGCGCATATGATATAAAGACATGGGAACAGGGCGTTTCCTTTACCGTAGAAACGAAAGACGAGTCGGCGCAGGTGCAGTTGCCCGCGCCGGGCATCCATTTGGTGTACGACGCGCTGGCTGCCGTTGCCGTTGGTTCGCTTTTGGGGATTACTCCCAAAAAAGCTGCGGGTGCGCTGAAAAATTACAGCCCCGAGGGGATGCGCCAGCGGGTTTCCCGGGTGCGGGACATGACACTGATCGAGGATTGCTACAATGCGTCGCCGGATTCGGTCAAAGCGGCGCTTCGAGTGCTTTCCGCCTATCGACAGGGCAGGCGGATCGCCGTTCTTGGCGATATGCTGGAATTGGGCGATTACGCACAGCAGCTGCACCGGGAAATCGGAAATGCGGCTGCCGAAAACGGGATTACCCTGTTGTTTACATTTGGCAATCTTTCTGCGGCGGCGTCGGAGGAAGCTGAAAAAACAGGGGTTGCCGCAGAGCATTTTCGGGATATGGATGCTCTTTGCAATGCTCTTTCGGAAACGCTGCGCCCCGGTGACACCGTGTTGGTCAAAGGCAGCCGGGGAATGCATATGGAACAGGTGATTGAACGGGTATTTCTGGACCCGCAATGAGATGTGAATCGGAAGGGATTGTGAAAAAATGAATCATATTGCGGCGCTTTGTATGGCGGTTTTGATCGCCTTTTTTGCATCGTTCCTTTTGGGCTATGCCCTGATTCCATGGCTGCATAAGCTGAAATTTGGGCAGACGATTTTAGACATTGGTCCGAAATGGCACAAGAAAAAGCAGGGTACTCCGACCATGGGCGGTTTTCTGTTTATCATTGGTATCCTTTTGGCGGTGGCAGTGGTTCTGATTACCGACCGACTCATGGGTGGCGATCTTGTTACCGGTGATTCTCTGGATGAAAGAAACGCCAAGCTCAAGTTCTACGGTGGGCTGTTGATGGCGCTTTGCTACGGGCTGGTCGGGTTCGCCGACGATTACATCAAGGTCGCCAAAAAGAGAAATCTTGGTCTGACCATCCGGCAGAAATCCATCATGCAAATTCTGATCATCGGTGTGTATCTGGGGACGCTGTATGCTGCCGGCGCGACTTATATGTACCTGCCCTTTATCGGTAATGTGGATCTGGGCTGGTTTTTCTGGTTTTTCGGCGCCGCTGTCATTTACGCGACGGTTAATGCCGCGAATTTTACCGACGGCGTGGACGGACTTTGCTCTTCAGTGACCGCCGTTGCGGCGATTTCCCTGACGGTTATCGCGATTTTACAAAAAAATTTCGGCGTCGGTTTTTTAACGGCGGCGTTGTTCGGCGGTCTTTGCGGGTATCTGATTTGGAACTGGAACCCCGCCAGGGTCATGATGGGGGATTTGGGCTCCAATTTTTTGGGTGGTCTGATCGTGGCGATTTGCTACGCGCTGGATATTCCCTGGGTGATCCTGTTCGTCTGTGTGATTTATGTGATTGAATTCTTGTCTGATATTATTCAGATTGTTTATTTTAAGGCGACCCACGGCAAGCGTATTTTTAAGATGGCGCCGATCCATCACCATTTTGAATTGTGCGGCTGGAAGGAAAAGAAAATTTGTTATGTTTTTTCCGCCGTGAATGCCGCCGGAGGCTTGATCGCCGTGCTTCTCATGGCGTTCGGCGCGCCGAAATAAGCAGATGATAACCAAAAAAAAGGGGGCAGAACCGTGCCGAATATTAAAAATAAAAAGAAAAGACAGCCGTTTGTGCAATTCGGCAGCTTTGATGTTCCCTTCCTGATCATTCTTTTTGTTCTTCTTGCTTACGGGCTGGTTGTCATGTATTCCGCCAGCATCCCGACCTCCATTGCCGAAAGAGGCGGCGACGCATCTGCCATGTTTGTGCGGCAGCTGATTTGGGCAGCTATCGGTATTGTTGCAATGTTCCTGGTATCACAAATCAATACATGGTATTTGGATCGATTCAGCGTTTTTATTTATGGGGGCGGGATATTGCTTCTAATCGCGGCATTCTTTTTTGAGGACCCCCAGTATCCGGGGTTCCATCGCTGGATCCGCATCGGCTCATTCAGCTTCCAGCCTTCGGAAGCGATGAAATTCTGTCTGATCCTGCTGCTTTCCTCTGTAATGGTGACGTACCATAGCCGCATCATCGGTAAGGGAAATTCCCGCGGTGCGATTGCCGAGGCGATTCGCCGGAAAAGAGGTGTCAATTATTTTATTCCCGAATCCATGTATCCCACGCTGCTCTGCGGCGCGCTGATTGTGGTGCCGGCGCTGCTTGTTCTGTCGGGCAATCACAACTCCGGCGCGATCCTGCTGCTTTTGATCGGCGTGTGTATGCTGTTTATCGGTGATTTCAAAAAAGGATGGTTCATTGCCGCCGCCGTAGTGATCGGTGTCGGTCTGGCGGCGATCTTTCTGCTGTATTACGCGGATCCGGAGCTGTTGGCAAAAATCGATACCAAGGGCCGCATTTTAGCGTGGCTGGATAAATCCTATTCGCCCAGGGATGCGCGCTGGCAGATCAACAATGCGCTGTATGCCATCGGGTCCGGCGGTTTGTTCGGCGTGGGACTGGGCAATTCAACCCAGAAATATTATTATGTTTCCGAGCCTCAAAACGATATGATTTTTTCCATCCTTTGCGAAGAGCTGGGGCTGGTGGGTGCTGCGCTGATGCTCGCACTGTTTGCGGCGCTGATCTGGCGCGGCGTGGAAATCGGTCTGAAAGCCAGAAGCCGGTTCGGAATGTATCTGGCGGTCGGTATCGTGATGGAAATCGGTGTGCAGGTCGCGTTGAATGTAGCGGTGGCGACCGACTTGATTCCCAATACCGGCATCGGTCTTCCGTTTTTTAGCTCCGGGGGTACGTCGCTGGTGGTGTTCCTGGTGCAGATGGGTGTGGTGCTTGCCATATCCAGAGAATCCCGTTTGGTAAAAAAATAATCGGCGACAGCCGAAAGCATAAACAGAGCAAAAAACGTGTTCTTTGTAAGGTGGTGTGCGGATGAAATTTGTATTTGCCGCAGGCGGAACGGGCGGTCATATCAACCCGGCGCTGGCAGTGGCTGGCGAATTAAAAAAACGCTGTCCCGATGCGGAGATTCTGTTTTTGGGAACCAAGGAAAAAATGGAATCCAAGCTGGTACCCGCCGCCGGGTTCAATTTCCGAAATATTGAGATCAGCGGTTTCCAACGAAAACTGACAGTCCATAATATCGTGGAAAATATCAAGACAATGTGGCGGGTTCTGAAATCTTCGGAGCAGTCGCGCAAAATTTTAGAGGAATACCGGCCGGACGCAGTCATCGGATTCGGCGGATACGTAAGCGGTCCGGTGCTGCGGGAGGCGGCGAAGCTCGGCTTCGCGACGGTAATCCACGAGCAGAACGCCTATCCGGGGATTGCCAATAAAACATTGGCAAAAGCGGTGGATCGAGTGCTTCTGGCGGTTCCGGAGGCGAAGGAATATCTGAAATGTAAAAATCCTCCCGTCGTGACCGGCTTGCCGATTCGCGAAGCGATAATTCGAGCGGATCGGGATGAGGCGCGCGCAAAGCTTGGCTGCGGCGATAAGACTGTTATTTTTTCGGCAGGCGGCAGTCTCGGTGCGCGGACCATCAACGAGGTTGTCGTGGATCTGATGCTTTCGCTGCGGGACGAGCCGGGTGTGCGCTTTATCCACAGCTACGGTCAGTACGGCGCTTGGGTGCCGGAAAAATTGCGGGAGCAGGGGATTGAAGATAAGGATCCGCGCTATGACGTGCGCGAATACATATATGATATGGCGGATTGCCTGGCTGCGGCGGATCTGGTGATTTCCCGTGCCGGCGCGTCTTCGATTTCCGAGCTGGAAGCGCTGGGCAAAACGGCGATTCTGATCCCGTCGCCCAATGTCGCCGAAAACCATCAATATCATAACGCGATGGCGCTGGTTGAAAAAGACGCGGCTTTCCTGGTGGAAGAAAAAGAACTGGAGCAGGAGCCGGATCGAGTCAAAAAGCTGGTGCTTTCCCTGCTGCATGACCCCGAGCGGCGCAAGGCAGTCGGGCAAAACGCTGCGTTGCTCGCCAAGACCGATGCAAAGGATCGAATTTGTGACATTATCCTTTCTTTGGTAAAGGATGAAAAAAACGGAAGGTAAATGCTTCTGTTTCTTTGCTTTTGAGGCGAAATCAAAAAAACCGCCGGAACCTCGGCACGAGCGGATTCATATGATGAACCGTAATCGGAATGAGGGAGTGAAGCGGTTATGAGCGCAAAATTTGTGATCAACGGCCAGAACAGACTGGTTGGCGAGATTCCCGTGCAGGGCGCGAAAAACAGCGCGCTGCCGATTTTAGCGGCGACGGTGCTGGTGGACGGATGCTGTGAGATTCGGGACTGTCCTGATCTGACCGATGTGCAGGCGACGGTGAATATTCTGCGGCATTTAGGCTGCCGCGTCAGGCGGGAAGAGCATTGCTGTTTTGTAGACGGTTCCGGCGCGGTGGATAATCCGATTCCCGAACGGCTGATGCATGAAATGCGCTCGTCTATCATTTTTCTGGGTGCGATTCTGGGGCGGTTCGGAAAGGCGGAAATGTTTGCGCCGGGCGGTTGTGAGATCGGGCTCCGACCCATCGATCTGCATCTAGACGCAATGCGAAAATTTGGCGCTGAAGTGCTGGAAGAACACGGCAAAATTGTTTGTGAGTGTCCAAAGGGGCTGAAAGGAACACAGATTACTCTGTCGTTCCCGTCCGTGGGCGCGACCGAAAATATCATGCTTGCCGCCTGCCGCGCCGAGGGAACGACGACGCTGTTCAATGCGGCGCGGGAGCCTGAGATCAGCGACCTTGCAGATTTCTTAAACGCCGCCGGTGCGCGTATCCAGGGCGCGGGCTGCGGAGAAATTACCATTGAAGGGGTCAGGCGCCTGCACGGCTGTGCGCATACGGTGATCCCCGATCGCATCGTCGCTGCCGGTTATCTTGCCGCCGCCGCTATGACGGGCGGTTGCATACGGCTTACGGATATCATTCCCGCCCATATCGGCCCGGTTTTGCCGATTTTGCGGGACGCCGGCTGCGAGGTGGAGATCCATGCCCGAGATGTGACGCTTCGCGCGCCGAAGCGGCTGCTGGCGGTCAAAAATATCCGCACAATGCCTTATCCTGGTTTCCCGACGGATATGCAGGCGCCGATCATGGCGATGACGGCGGTTGCCAGGGGGACGACGGTTATTGTGGAAACGATTTTTGAAAGTCGGTATAAACACGTGCCGGAGCTTGCCCGCATGGGCGCAAATATTCGCGTGGAAGGACGCACTGCCGTGGTGCAGGGCGTGCCGACTTTGACCGGTGCGCGAGTAACGGCGCCGGATCTGCGCGGCGGCTTTTCGCTGGTGCTGGCGGGGCTTGCGGCAAGAGGAATAACGGAGATTAGCGACATCCGCCATATGGAGCGCGGATACGAAGATATATGCAAAACATTGTCGGCGCTGGGCGCGGACATCCAAAGGGTGAAGGACAGTGAGCGGGACGAAGAATCGCGAGGAGCTTTCGCATGAGCCGCTTTCCAAAAACGAGCGGATTCAGCTGCACACTAAAAAAATCAAACACTTCAAACGCCGTCAGAACCGGGCGTTCCTTGCGGTTCTTTTTACAGCGGCGCTGGTGTGTATTGCAGTGCTGGCGGTATTTGTGTTTTTTCGGGTAGACAACGTTCGTATCGAGGGCGACAGCCGTTATACGGAGCTCCAGATCGCCGATGCCAGCGGCATTGAGGCGGGCAGCCCGATGCTGCTTCTCAGCAAGGAAAAGATAGAAGAGCGAATCATTACATCTCTGGTTTATATCGGGACGGTGGAGGTCAAAAAAGAGCTTACCGGTGTGGTAGTTTTGACCGTTCGCGAAACAACGCCCGCTTTTTACGCTGCGACGTCCGGCGGTTTCGTGCTGTTTGACTCGACCGGGAAGGTGTTGGAGTATCCCGCCGCCGTCCTGCCGGAGGGCTGCGCCGAGGTCAGGGGACTGGAACAGCTGCGCACAAAGCCGGGTTATGCCGTACAAACAATAGAGAATGAACGGTTTCGGCTTTTTTTGGAGCTGCTTGCCCGTTGCGAACAGGCGCAGCTGGGCAGTGTTACCGGCGCGGACTTCTCGGATCTTTACGATGTTCGCCTGACCATCGATAACGCCTTTACCCTTTCGCTCGGAACCGGTGAGGATCTGGCGGATAAACTGGCGATTGCCGCAGAGGTAATCGAGCGGGAAGGCGCCGGCAGTGCGAACAGAATGAAGCTGATCGATTTGTCCTCGGGCAGCAAAGCCTATGTGCGGGACGTCGAGCATACAACTGCCGCCCTGACGCGGACGGACGGCGAGGAATCGGATGAAGACGAGCCGGCGCCGGATGATGCTTCGGATGAGGGCTCCGGCGAATCGCAGCCGAATGGAGATGCGCCGGAGAACAAAGAGGATGTGTCGGCTTTTACCACCTTGCTGACGGCGGAGGGATAAGGTAGTAAAAAAAGACCGTATTTTTCAGATTATATTATATAAATACAATATACTGAAAAATTTTTACATTTTAACGGCAGATATATATTGCATTTCCAAATCATTCATGGTATGATAGCTTTGTTTAAGTATGGCTCAGACTGCTGTAATGTTTTGAATAGAAGTCAAAAAACGGAGGATGCAACATGGCGTTTGAAATTTCCAATGAATTTGAAGAAGTAACCCAGATCCGGGTCATCGGTGTTGGCGGCGGCGGCGGTAACGCGATCAACCGCATGGTCGACGCGGGGATCCAGGGTGTTGATTTTATTGCCGTAAATACGGATAAGCATGTGCTGGTGCAGTCAAAAGCAACGCACAAGATCCAGCTCGGTGAGAAAATCACCGGCGGACAGGGTGCGGGCGCCAGACCCGAGGTCGGTAAAAAGGCTGCCGAGGAAAGTGAGGACGCCATCAAAGACGCGCTCAAGGGTACGGATATGGTCTTTATCACTGCCGGTATGGGCGGCGGTACGGGCACAGGCGCGGCTCCCGTTATTGCACAGATGGCGAAGGATGCCGGCATCTTGACCGTGGGCATCGTTACCAAACCTTTTGCCTTTGAAGGAAAACACCGAATGGACCAGGCAATCGCCGGCATCAATGAGCTGGCGCAGCATGTGGACAGCCTGATCGTCATTCCCAATGAGCGTCTGAAATTAGTCACCGATCAGAAGATTACCCTTCTGAATGCCTTTGATGTAGCGGATGATATCCTGCGTCAGGGCGTGCGTAGCATTTCTGATTTGATCAAAGTTCCCGGACTGATCAATTTGGACTTTGCAGATATTACTTCCGTCATGAAAGATGCCGGTCACGCGCATATGGGCGTCGGCAAGGCAACAGGCAAAGAGCGCGCTGAGCAGGCTGCCAAAGCCGCTATTTCCAGTCCCCTGCTGGAGACCACCATCGAAGGCGCCAAGGGTGTGATCATTAACATCACCGGATCGTCGGATATGACGCTGGATGAGGTGGACATCGCTTCCAGCCTGGTTCACGATGAGGCTTCCCCCGACGCAAATATCATTTTTGGCGTTTCCATCGATCCGAATTTGGAAGATGAGATGAATGTTACCGTTATTGCGACCGGGTTCGGCAACAGTGAAAATAAAATCGAACCGGCAAAGGCCGCCGAAGGCGCCAAACAGGACAAGCCTGCCGACGCTTCTACCAAAGGATTCAGCGATGATGATGACGATCTGAAATCTATTTTTGATATGTTTAATAGTTCCAGAAAATAAGTTTTGAAACACGTTTCTTGTCTTTTCTTCTCTGATTTTGAGTCGTCCGCACGGACGGCTCAAAAATTTTTTGTAGAAGGTATAAATTTTTAAGGAAACCTATTGACAAAGCGCTCAAAAATACATACTATTTTTTATAACAGCGGCGTATTTTCGCCGCAGAGGAAAGGATGAATATTCATGGTATTTGAAAAAATCAAGGAAATGATTTGCGATCAGTTTGACCTTCCCGAAGAGGAGATTACGATGAACTCTACCATGGAGGATTTGGATATCGACAGCATCGACGCGGTAGATCTTGCCATGAACATTGAGGACGAATTCGATATTGATATTCCCGACAGTGAATTGGAAGGATTCAAAAGCGTGGGTGATGTGGTCCGCTATGTGGAGAGCGTGCAATGATTGAACAGAAGATTTTGGTTCTGGACATGGGCAATGTCCTGATCAGCTTTGATACGCAGCGGATTTTGATTGAGCAGGGTATCACTGACCCAAATGATCGGGCATTGTTCCAGCATGTGCTGTTTGATTCTGATTTCTGGCAGGAGTTGGATCGCGGCACGGCGGAAAAGCGGGATCTGCTGCCGCTGATTGAAACGCTGCCCCCTCCTCTGGCAGCAAAGGCGAAGGATATGCTGATTGACCATGTCTTTGCGCGGGATTATATGCCGCCGATCCCCAAAACGGAAGAACTGGTCCGGCGCGCTTATGAGAGGGGCTATCCGATTTATCTTTTGTCCAATGCCGGAACGGATTTTTATATCTATTCCAAAGGGATTCCGGCGCTGCGGTATTTTACGGGGCTCTTTGTTTCTTCGGATTACCATCTTCTGAAGCCGGAAAAGGAAATTTACGAAGCGTTTTTACGTAAATTTGACTTAAACCCCGCTTCCTGTGTCTTTGTGGACGATTTACAGCGCAACATCGACGGCGCCGTCGCCTGCGGTATGGACGGCATCTGCTTCAATGCCGCGAAGGATGATTTTGCCGTTTTATACCGGGCGCTGGCGGAAAAGGGAATCGACCTTTTGTCATAAAACAAAAAAACCGAACCGTTCTTGCCGGCTCGGTTTTTTGCTGTTTATGATCTGTTGTTTATTTTTCTTTGTAGTACAGCATGCAGTGGCAATATCCTTCAAAATTAGGGTCGGCGATCTGGTCGCGGAACTCCTTGCACATGCATTTGATGTCCTCGGAGGTGCCGGTGCGGCAAGGGCAGTAACCACCTCGGCGTTTTAAACCTTCCTTGACGGTTTTGACGATTTCCTGATCCTCATTCAGTCGTATTTTCATCGCGTTTCCTCTCCCTTATGCATTTTGGATAAATTCCGTCACTTCGGATTTGCTGCGAAAACCGACAAAGGTGTCCAGCAGCTCGCCGCCTTCAAAGACCGCGACGGTCGGAATGGAAAGAACCCCGAAGCGGGCGGCAAGAGACGGCGATTCGTCAACATCGGTTTTACAGAACTTCCATTCCGGATGATTCTGTTCCAGCTCATCCAGAATCGGTGAAAGCATTTTGCACGGACCGCACCAGTCGGCATAAAAATCCAGAACGGTCCGCTTCCCGGCTTGTAGAACTTCCTGCTTGAAATTGTTGTCGGTGATTTTTGTGATCATAACGGCTCCCTCTTACTCTTTTTTTCGCCGGTCCCGCACCGGTTCGTGCGTGCCGTCAGGGCGGACGATTACGCTGTTGTCCAGTTGGGCGCGTAAAGATGCGCGAAATGCATCGGCATAGGCGCGGCGCAATCGCTGCTGCTCCTGCTTTTCTGCTTCGGTCAGCGGTCGTTTTTGCGAAAGATGATACAGCTCATTGATGCGGTCAATGTCGGTTTGATTCATTGGAATCCCTCCGGGTATGACTATATCATATAACAGACAAAAAAGCAAGGCGGGAAGAAAGGGGATTTTTTGTCTATTTTTCTGAAAAACCGCCATGTTTTGTTTTTTTGTTGCGGGAAGGAGCAAGGCGTGATAAAATATAAGATTGTAGAAAAGTAAGATAAGGTGATTGCTTCGTGAAACGAGAAGATTTGAGAAATATTGCCATTATCGCCCATGTGGATCATGGTAAGACGACGTTGGTGGACGAGCTGTTGAAGCAAAGCGGTATTTTCCGCGCCAACGAGCAGGTCGCCGAGCGGGTGATGGATTCCAATGATCTGGAGAGAGAGCGTGGAATTACGATCCTGTCAAAAAATACGGCGGTTCATTACAACGGTGTAAAGATCAATATCGTGGACACGCCCGGTCATGCCGATTTCGGCGGCGAAGTGGAACGTATCATGCAGATGGTGGACGGCGTGCTGCTTCTGGTGGACGCGTTTGAGGGCTGTATGCCCCAGACTCGCTTTGTTTTAGGCAAGGCGTTGGACGCGCGCAAAAAAGCCATTGTGGTAATCAATAAGATCGACCGTCCCGGCGCCCGACCCGCCGAAGTGGTGGACGAGGTGCTGGATCTGTTTATTGATCTGGGCGCGGATGAAGATCAGCTGGAGTTCCCGGTGGTATACGCGTCGGCAAAGGATGGGTATGCTTCTCTGAACCCGGAAGACCGCAGCGGAGATATGCGTCCGCTGTTTGCGTCAATCCTGCAAAATATCGATCCGCCGGAAGGCGAGATGGATGCGCCCTTGCAGGTGCTGTTCTCAACGCTGGATTACGACGATTATGTCGGCAGGATCGGCGGCGGCAGAGTGGAGCGCGGCGTGATCCGCGCCGGTCAGCAGGCGGTGCTCTGCCACACCGACGGCACAACTGAACAGGTTAAGGTTTCCCGCCTGTATCAGTATGACGGTCTGAAACGCGTAGAGGTGCAGGAGGCGAAAATGGGCGACTTGATCGCCGTGTCCGGCATTACCGACTTGAACGTCGGTGAAACCGTCTGCGACCCCGACTGTGTGGAACCGCTTCCTTTTGTAAAAATCGATGAGCCAACCATTGTGATGAATTTTTTGGTCAATGACAGTCCCTTTGCCGGGAAAGAAGGAAAATTCGTCACTTCCCGCAACCTGCGCGCCCGCCTGTTTAAGGAAGTGGAGACCAATGTCAGTATGCGCGTGGAAGAGACCGATTCTACCGATACATTCCGCGTCGCGGGCAGGGGCGAGCTGCACCTTTCGATTTTGATTGAGACCATGCGCCGCGAGGGATATGAGTTTCAGGTGTCTCGCCCGCAGGTGATCATGAAGCGCGGCAAAAACGGAGAGCTGCTGGAGCCGATGGAGCTGCTGATTGTAGAAGTGCCGGAAGAATATGTCGGCGTGGTGATGGAAAAAATCGGCTCGCGCCGCGGTGAATTGGAAAATATGGGCACGCGCAACGGCGGTACAAGCCATCTGGAATTTAAAATTCCGGCGCGGGGATTAATCGGCTACCGTTCGGAATTTTTGACCGACACCAACGGCTATGGCGTGATGAATAATCTGTTCCACGGATATGAACCCTATAAGGGCGAAATCGTCACCCGGGAGCGCGGCTCCATTGTGGTATATGAAGCAGGCGAAAGTACCGGCTACGGATTGTTTAACACCCAGGAGCGCGGCAGACTTTTCATCGGACCCGGTGTGCCGGTTTATGAAGGCATGATTGTCGGCGAATGCTCCAAAAATGAGGATATCGTTTGCAATGTATGTAAGAAAAAACAGATGACCAATACCCGCGCTGCGGGCAGTGATGACGCACTGCGTCTGGTTCCCCATTCGGTGCTGAGTCTGGAGCAGTGCATGGAATTCTTGAAGGATGACGAGCTGCTGGAAGTGACGCCCTCCTCGCTGCGGCTGCGCAAGACGATTCTGTCCAAAGAGCAGCGGATGAAGAAGCAATTCAGAAAAAAATAATGTGCGTTTATTGATAAATCGCTGACAGGGGACTGATGATATGACATTAAAGAATTTACCGGTCGGCAAAACTGCCACTATCGTTTCGGTAGGCGGCGAAGGCGCGCTGCGGCAGCACTTTCTGGACATGGGGCTGATTCCCGGTGTGGATGTGACCATGGTTAAGCTGGCGCCGATGGGCGACCCGGCAGAGGTGCGCGTTCATGGCTACGAATTGACATTGCGCTTGGCGGATGCGGATAGAATCCCGGTGGAGCATGTGAGAGACGAGGCGCCGGAGTCGGCTTCTCAGATAAATAAAACGCCGATTTCCCACCCCGGATTGGGCGAGGGCGGCAAATATCATGTCAAAGCGGACGAAAATCCGCTGCCGGAGAGCGAAAAGCTGACCTTTGCCTTGGCGGGCAACCAGAACTGCGGAAAAACTACGTTGTTCAACCAGCTGACCGGAGCAAACCAGCATGTCGGCAATTTTCCCGGGGTGACGGTAGACCGCAAAGACGGCGTAATCAAAGGCTATGCTCAGACATTGGTGACCGACCTGCCGGGAATTTATTCTCTGTCGCCCTATTCCGGCGAAGAGCTGGTGACCCGTCAGTTTATTATGGATGAGCACCCAAAGGGTATCATCAATATTGTAGACGCGACAAACATCGAGCGCAACCTCTATCTGACGATGCAGCTGATGGAACTGGATATTCCAATGGTACTGGCGCTGAATATGATGGACGAGGTGCGTCAGAACGGCGGTTCGATTCTGGTAAACGAGATGGAGCAGTCATTGGGAATTCCGGTGGTTCCCATTTCCGCCGCTAAAAACGAGGGAATTGACGAGCTGATTGATCACGCAGTTCATGTCGCCAAATATCAGGAAAAGCCCGGACGGCAGGATTTTTGCGGCAGTGAAGACCACGGCGGCGCGGTACACCGCTGCCTGCACGGTATCATGCATCTGATCGAGGACCACGCGAAGGCAAAGGGTATCCCGGTTCGTTTTGCCGCCTCCAAGCTGGCGGAGGGCGACGCGGATATTATGGAAAAGCTGGAGCTGGATGAAAACGAGCGTGAAATGACCGAGCATATTATTCAGCAGATGGAAACCGAGCGCGGTCTGGATCGGGCAGCATCCATTGCCGATATGCGTTTTGCTTTTATTGAAAAAGTCTGCGCGGACACGGTAATCAAGCCTCACGAGAGCCGCGAGCATGCCCGCAGTGTCAAGCTGGATAAATTCCTGACCGGCAAATGGACGGCAATTCCCGCTTTTGTTCTGATTATGGGCTTGATTTTCTTCCTGACCTTCAATGTAATCGGCGAATTATTGTCCAATCTTCTGGATATGGGAATTACCGCGCTGTCGGACGCAGTCTCCTCTTTGCTGTTTTCGCTGAATGTCAATGAGGTTTTGCAGTCGCTGGTTATCGACGGCATTTTCGGCGGCGTGGGAAGCGTATTAAGCTTTTTGCCGATCATTGTGACGCTGTTTTTCTTCTTGTCTCTGTTAGAAGACAGCGGTTATATGGCGCGGGTTGCTTTTGTGATGGATAAGCTGCTGCGGAAGATCGGTCTTTCGGGCAGAAGCATCGTCCCTATGCTCATCGGCTTCGGCTGCACGGTGCCCGGCGTTATGGCAAGCCGCACTCTCCCGTCGGAGCGCGACCGCAAAATGACGATTTTGCTTACGCCTTTTATGAGCTGCTCGGCGAAACTGCCGATTTATACCTTCTTTGCCAGCGCGTTTTTCCCTGAGTATAAAGCGCTGGTGATGGTCGGACTGTATTTCGGTGGCATTCTGGTCGGTATTTTAATGGCGCTTTTGTCCCGTCTGTTCACCTTCAAGGGCGAAGCGGTGCCTTTTGTGATGGAGCTGCCCAATTATCGTCTGCCCGGCGCGAAAAATGTTGCCCGCCTGCTGTGGGATAAGGCGAAGGACTTTTTGCAGCGCGCCTTTACCGTGATTTTTGTGGCAACCATTGTGATTTGGTTCCTGCAGTCCTTTGACTTCCGCCTGAATGCGGTCAGCGATCAAAGGGACAGTATGCTGGCGCTGATTGCCGGCTGGATCGCCCCGATCTTTAATCCCCTGGGGTTCGGCGACTGGCGTATTTCTACCGCTCTGGTTACCGGTTTTATGGCAAAGGAAAGCGTCGTGGCGACCATAGGCGTTCTGTTTGGTTCTACGGAACATGTTGTTGCCTTTCTGACGCCGATGGCGGCGCTGGCGTTATTGACCTTTTGCCTTCTGTATACTCCCTGCGTGGCAGCCATTGCCGCGGTCAAGCGTGAGCTGGGCGGCAAATGGGCGGTCGGCGTGGCGGTCGGACAGTGCGTGATTGCCTATATCGTCGCTTTTCTGGTCAAAACCGCCGGACTGTTGTTCGGCGCTGCATAAGAGAGATGAAAAAGAAACGATCTTCTTCCGCAAAACAACAGGAGAAGATCGTTTTTTTATTTCCATTGTTCGATAAAGCGGCGCAGCGCGGCGTTAAAAGCGTAAAAGTCATGTCCGCCGTCGATTTCCTCATAAGAAAATGGGATCGCCGCGTCCTGCAAATTTCTCCGGAAACGGCGGCAGTCCGAAAGAAAGGGATCGTCTTTGCCGACGGTCAGAAATAAGGCAGGCTTTGGCATATCCTGCGGGAAGCTGCGCAGCAGCGAAGGCAGATCGTCCGCTTCTCGCGGCGTGAGCGTTTTGCCGAATATGCCGAACAGGTCCGGAAATTCCGGCGCGCCGGTTTCTTGACCCTTTTGCAGCCATTCGTTCAAGTAAAGCGGCGCCGGCGCGAAGGCGCCGCAGGTGCCAAACCGGTCGGGGCGGGTCAGAGCGCATTTCAGTGCGCCGTATCCGCCCATGGAGCCGCCGAGGATTGCCGTGTCCTCCCGTTTTGCGGAAATATTGAATATCAGCTTCGCTATCCGGGGCAGTTCATCACATACAAAGGAAAAATACGCCATGCCGTAGTCGGTGTTGGCATAAAAACTCCGCTGCACCTCCGGGCAGAGGAAGAGGATGTCTTTGTCGTAAGCAAAGTAGGGCAGCATGGTGTAGTTGGAATAATCCCCGTTGCCGCCGCACAAACCGTGCAGCACATAGCAGACACGATACCGCTCTGCCTGACCGTAGTCATTGGGAGTGATAACGCTCAGTCCCGTTTCCATATCCAGCGTGTTGGAATATACACTGCCGCGCAGAACCATTTTTTATTCCTCCGGCAGCAGAGCCATAAAGAAGCTCATGAAATTCTGGGATTCATAATCGTCAGCAGGTAAAATATCCTTTTCCGTGATGCCGCCCCGGAACGCAGTGATATGGTAGGAGGCGGAGGTCTTGCCGGCGTCATCCAATACATCGATCTGAAGCAGAACTTCGCCGGTCATATAGATCCGGAGTTGTCCGGTATTTGCGCCGATGGTATAGCAGTCCACCGTTTTTCCGTTCAGTTCGGCTTGAGATTTTTTGGCGGTCTGAGGCGCGTCCAGAGTCCATTTCATCTGGCTCATATCCAGATCTGCCGGGTCCAAGTCCATCATTTCCATAAAGGACTGAGACAGTGTGGTGTAGGTCTTTGCCTCGTCGTTGATCATATAAAAAGTACCGTCAACCGAAGCCATATCCATTGCCATGCCGTCTATGTTTACGCCCATGCGTATCATATCGCCGCAATAGGTCATGGAGACCGGCATGGAGTCGCTGCCGGTGACCATGTCGCCTGCCATGGAATAGTTGCCGCTGTTGATGATATTGACCGTGCGGGTAAAGGGATTTTCCTGCGGCTGCGCGGCTTGACCGACTGAGGGCTCTTGCTGATTGCCGGAAGAAATATTCCCACCGGAAGATGAGCCGCCGGAGGAAGCATTATCGCCGGCGGAAGCAGTAACGTTCGGAGCAGAGACGGCGCCGGAAGAGACGGCTTCACCGGAGGCGGCGGGAGCGCTTTGACCGGCGGCTATCGTGCCGGAAGCAGCGGGCGTGCTTTGCCCGTCATCGTCCACCCCGGCGATCGATTCGCTATTTGCAGACAGTACGGCATTCTTGCTCGTCCCAATGGTTGAGCCGTCTTCCGTCGTCATACCCGATTCGGTGCTGACCGGTTGGTTCCCCTGGCGTGACCCGATAGCAACGGCAAGGAGAATGACAACAACAGCGGCAACAGCGACGATTGCGCCGATCATGCGTCTTTTTTTCGTTTGGGGATCCACCGGTTCTTTCGGCGGCGCTTCTTTGCTCTCTCGCACCGCCGGTTGGGCGGGAAGCGGCATAGCTTTATCTTCGGCGCATTTCGGCAGCTCTTTTTTGCAGAACGGACACACGTCGGTCTCTGACTCAGAGAAAGCTTTGCCACAGTATGGACATTTTATCATAAAATCACCTGATAATTATTTTGTTATTTTCTCTATCATAGCCTTTTTTGTCGACTAAATCAAGGGATTCCGGTCGATGTTCTATAAAAATTTACAAGCCTTGACTTCCCGGCAGCAATGCTTTACACTATAACTACAAACTTGGAGGAGTTGAAGAAGATGAGCATTCCCAGAAGTGAGCATCCAAATCCGCAGTTTGAGCGAAAAAACTGGCGGAATCTAAACGGAGAATGGCAGTTCGAAATCGATCACGGCGGCAGCGGTAAGGCGAGGGGACTTTCCCGGGAAGATGCGGTGCTAAGCGGAAAAATTACGGTACCTTTCTGCCCGCAGAGTCGGCTGTCCGGTGTGGCGCATACGGATTTTTTGCGCTGTGTCTGGTACCGGCGAGCCTTCGTGTTGACAAAAGAAGAGCTTGCCGGAGATGTGCTGCTGCACTTTGGTGCGGTGGATTATGAGGCGGAGGTCTTTGTCAACGGAAAAACTGCCGGCTTCCATCGGGGCGGTTATGTTTCGTTTGCGCTGGATATTACGAAGCTTTGCCGGGTAGGAGAAAATGTCCTGACGGTGCGGGCTGCGGATGACGAACGTGATCCGATGATTCCCCGGGGTAAGCAGAGCGAGGAATATTTTTCTCATGGCTGCGACTATACGCGCACCACCGGAATCTGGCAGACGGTATGGCTGGAATTTGTTCCGAAAACGCGGATCGAAAAACTGAAATTTTATCCCAATGCCGAGGAAGGCTCGGTCTATATCCGAGCTGAGGTACACGGCAGCGGCAAGCTTTCCGTGCGGGCATTTTTTGACGGCAGGGAAGTGGGCTTTGCCGAAGCACCCTGCGTCGGAACAACCGGAATCAACCTGGTTTTTACGGAGAAACATCTCTGGCAGCCCGGCGAGGGCAATCTTTACACGCTTCATTTTTCTTTTGAGGAGGATGAAGTGAAAAGCTATTGCGGTCTGCGGTCACTGCGGCTGGACGGATACCGCTTTTTGATCAATGAAAAATCGGTTTTCCAGCGGTTGGTGTTGGATCAGGGCTTTTATCCTGACGGTATTTATACTGCGCCGGATGACAGTGAGCTGATCGGCGACATCCAGCGTTCGATGGCTTGCGGCTTTAACGGTGCGCGGCTGCATGAAAAAATCTTTGAACCCCGCTTCCTTTATCATGCCGATCGGATGGGGTATCTGGTTTGGGGGGAGTACCCGAATTGGGGATTGGATCATTCCAGAAGCGCCGCAGTCTTTTCGGTCCTGCCTGAGTGGCTTGAAGAGGTGGAGCGGGATTTCAACCATCCATCCATTGTCGGCTGGTGTCCCTTCAATGAAACCTGGGATCGTGACGGAAGGAAGCAGAACGACGAGGTCCTGCGTATGGTATATCTGGCGACCAAGGCGGCGGACGATACCCGCCCCTGCATCGATACCAGCGGCAATTACCATGTCCAGACCGATATTTTTGATGTGCATGATTATGAGCAGGATCCGAAGATTCTGAAAGAGCGGTATGATCGGCTGATGGCGGATGGTACGCTGTTCCATTTTTATGAAAAACGGCAGACTTACCGCGTTGGTACGCCGGCAATGATCAGCGAATATGGAGGGATCCAGTGGAGCGACGGCGAAGGCTGGGGGTACGGCAACGCGCCGAAAACACCGGAGGAATTTGTGGAACGCTATCGGGGGCTGACCGAGGCGCTTTTGCGCAACAGCCGGCTGTTCGGTTTTTGCTATACGCAGCTGACCGATGTGGAACAGGAGCGCAATGGCTTGTACACCTACGACCGGCAGGCAAAATTTGATCCGAACATTTTTTATGAAATCAATACGCAAAGGGCTGCCATTGAGGAAGAATAACGAAAGGGCGCGGTGACGGCGTGAAGGGTTTGTTGGCGCAGACCATGAAGGAAAAGTTAAAGCAAGTAAAAGCTGAAAGATGGATGGTTCGGCTTTTATCCGCCTATGCGCTGGGCAGCCTGGTGCTGTTGCTTTGGGGCTATTTTTCGAATGATATAAGCTATTCCGATGTCCGTTTCATGGAAAAAATTGATTTTTTGCCCGCCCTTCTGGTTTATGCCGTCCTTTTTTTGCTGGTCAGTGCCGTCGGACGATATGTGCGGAATTTTTTCGCGGAGAAACTGCTGCTCTTTTCTTCGATGACGGTATATTTTGCTGTGCTTTGTTTTTCCCGCTTTTCGGCATGGTTCTTTTTGTTCCTCTGTATTTTTGTCGCTGTTGGTGTTTGGTATTGTTTTTCCGATGCGCCGCCGCTGCGAAAGAAGATGGTTTTGCCGGTCCGTTCGCTGATTTTTGCGCTGGCGATGCTCTGGTTCGGCTTTTTCAGCGTACAGACCGGTTTGCGGTATGCGGCGCTGGGGGCGGATAATTACGATATGGCGGTTTACAGCCAGATGTTTTATCATATGGCGGCGGGGGAGGGACCGCTGACCAGCTGTGCCGAGTTTTTTCTCCGTTCGCGGTTCGAGACAAATCCCGCGCCGATCCTTTATGTTCTTTTGCCGCTGTGGATGCTGACACGCTCGATGCTTCCCTGTTTGATTTTGCAGGCGTTGGCGCTGACAAGCGGTGTGCTTCCCCTTTATCTGATTTGCCGCAGTCGGGGTATGAATGACGTCCGCACGCTGTTCTTTTCCCTTTGTTATCTGTTTTTCGGCGGGCTCTGGGCTGGGATTTTTTATGATTTTCATGAACAGAGCTTGTTGGTACCGTTGCTGCTCTGGATGCTCTGGTGTGCAGAACGAAAAAAAGAGATTTGCTTCCTCTTCTTTTCACTTCTGGCGCTTTCCGTCGGACCGGAGGGGATTCTCTGCGTCTTTGCCGTGGCGGTTTATACTATTTTTAGCTTGAAATGCAGAAAAAGCGGGATAACCGCTTTGGTTCTGTCACTGCTCTGCTTTGTGCTGACAGAGCTGTTTTTACCGGAGGTCAGTTTTTTTGCTACCGGCGATTTGGATGAAAGGGAACTGGGGCGCTTTTTGTTGATGGATCCCGGCTATCTTTTGAAACAATGGTTTTCCGCCGGAAAAGGGGAATACCTGATTCTGATGCTGCTGCCTCTGGCGGCGGTGCCGTTGCTGAAACATGAAAAGGCGGCGTATATCCTGCTGCTGCCCTTTTTTACCCTTGGTTTTTTGAGCCCCGACGCGGCGGACAGCTCGGTTTATTACCAGCACGCTTTCGCTCCGGCAGCTTTGCTTTTGTATTTGTTCGCCATTCGTTTTCCGGCCGTGCCCGCATCTTTTCGCCGTCGCGCCGCTGTTTTTTGCCTGACGGTTTGCCTGCTGTCGTTCTGTGGAACAACGCTGAGCGGTGCGCGAAATGTAACGCTTTACCAAAACCGGCAGGCAATCCTGCCCGAGATCAAAGAGGCGCTTTCCGTTATCCCCGATGACGCTTCGGTGACCGCGTCGTCCAATCTGACGCCCCTGCTGGCGGAGCGGGACTATTTGTATCCGGATTATGTGATGTATGAGGAAAACGGCGAGGTTTCCCCGGCGGTGGTTACCTATGACGCGGCGTATGTGGCGCTGGAGCTGTTTACCCTGCCGCAGGAATACAACGAAAAACGCATCGCTTCGCTGCTGGATATGGGATATGAGCTTATCGTGCAAAAAGAGACCATAGTAGTTATGCAAAAAACAGAGATAGACGAAGCCGCCATTTTTTGAGATTATTCCTCTCCGGAAAAGAAAAGTTCTGACAGAAAAGCGTTCAGCGCCGCGTTTTGTTCTTCGGCGGTGATTGGCGGATCGCTTTGGGTTTTCTGATAGACGGTCAGCGCGCCGGCGGCAGCGCCGGTTAACAAAAGAAGGAATACGGATAGGATCAGGAACAGGCGGATCAGCTTCTGTAAGGGATTTCGGTTCATTGCTCACCTCGCGGTCAGATGGGAAAGCTCGGCGGCGGAAAGGGACGGGTGCAGCGCCAGATTGATTGCCATCGCGGTTAGATTTGCCGCGTGGCGGATCAACGCGTCCGCGTCGCGCACGGTAACGACGGCTTCGCGGTAGTTTTTAGCGCGGATTTCGCTTTCTTCGGTAATTTCCTGCGCAAAAATGCCTGCCGCCGCGTGCAGGATGTGGATAACCGTCGGCACACCGACGGCGATAACCGGCACACCGATGCTTTCCCGGGTGTATTCTTTTCGCGGATTGCCCACGCCGGAGCCGGGAGAAATGCCGGTGTCGGTGATCTGAACGGTATTGCCCAGCCGCGCCATATCCCGCGCCGCCAGCGCGTCCACCGCAATGAGCGCCGATACCGAAAGGGTTTTGCAAAGGCTTTTGAGAAACTGCGCTCCTTCAATGCCGGTCTGCCCGGCAACGCCCGGTGCAACGGCATAAACGGTTCGCAGGCCGGCAAGACCCAGCTGCCGCGCCTGCTCTTTGGGAATATGACCGGTTGCAAAGATGCGGGCGATGCATTTGGGACCCAGCGCGTCGGAGGTAATTTCCTCATTGCCAAGCCCCGCCACCATTACACTGCCCTTTTTTGGCAGCAGAGATAGCAGACAATCTGCCGCCGCCCGGCTCCTGCCCTCGAAAACCTCAATATCCTCGGTCATATCGGGGACGCTGACGGTCAAAAAACTGCCGCGGGATTTGCCCAGCTTTTCCGCCGCCTCGTCGCTTTCGATGCGGATTTCGCTGACGGATGCGTCCCCGACCGCATATTCTCGATGAAAGATTCCATCCATTTCGCCAGCAATGCGCCGGCGTTCCATGGCAAGATCGGTTCCGAAAAACATGAATATAACCTCCCGCATAGGTTTTCCACCGGTAGTTTGTCCTAAAAACAAAAAGATATGTGAAATTTTCCGCGCCTTTCTCAAGAAATTGAAAAAAATTCTTGCAATTGGGCGGAAAAGATGGTATGATACTTCGTGTGCATGTGTAAAGGAGGTGGCGATATGCCTAACATTAAGTCCGCGAAGAAGCGCGTTCGCGTGAACGCGACCAAAGCCGCGCGAAATAAATCGGCGAATACTGCGCTGAAGACCGCGATCAAAAAGGCGAACCTTGCGATCGAGTCCGGCGCTGCGGATAAAGCGGAGCTTGTCAAGCTTGCGCAGAAAAAGATCGACCAGGCTGCTGCGAAGGGGCTGCTGCACAAGAACAACGCTGCCCGCAAAAAAGCGGCGCTTGCCGTTAAGCTGAACAAGTCCAACGCGTAACTGTTTTCAAAAAAATCTGAAAGGACGGTTTCTTGTATGAAAAAGGCTCTGAAAATCATCGGCATTATTGTGGGGATCGCCGGCGTCATTGCCGCTGTCTATGCTCTGGTGAAGAAGTATATGGAAAAACAGCAGCAGATCGGCAACACCGAAGAAAATTACGTTTCCTGCTCCTGCTGCGATGAGGATTTCGTATCCGAAACCGTCGCGTAAAGAAGCATTTTTGCAGAATCAGCTCCGTTTCCCGGGGCTTTTTTTGCTTTGAGCAAAGAAAAACCTGCGTCCGGCTTTCGCCGGGCGCAGGTTTTTTGGTTTATTCAATGCTTAGAATTTTTTGCGGATCGGTGCTGCACAACACGGAGAGGTGATCGGTAATCCATTCAATGTCTCGATCCCACCAGCGCAGCCGGAGCAGGTGGTGTATGATTTCATCCGAAAACCGGCGGCGGATCACCTTTGCCGGATTCCCGACAGCGATGCCGTAAGGCGGAACGGTGCCGCCGACGACAGCGTTTGCGCCGATGATGGCGCCGTCGCCAACCTGTGCCCCGGGAAGAAAGGTAACATTCTGTCCAATCCAGACATCATTGCCGATGCGTGTATCTCCCTTAAAAGGCAGCTCCGAAAGGGCTGGTACCGTATTTTCCCAGTCGCCGCCCAGAAGATTGAAAGGGTAAGTCGTAACGCTTGCCATGCGGTGGTTCGCGCCATTCATGATAAATTCTACGTCTTTTCCGATACAGCAGAATTTACCGATGATCAGCTTGTCTCCCAAAAAGGGATAATGGTGGGTCACATGCTGTTCAAATTGTGCCGCACCCTCGGGATCATCATAATAGGTGTAGTCGCCGACTTCGATATTTTCGCGGGTGATAACATTGCGAATCAGACAAAGGCTTGGTATATTTGGATTGGGAAACGCCAGATTTGGGTTTGGTATCATGAAATCTCCTTTCCATTGAGCGTACATTTTTTTAATTTGCCGTGTTCCACTTCGACTTCCAGCACGCCGTCGGGAATTTGCATTTTTCCCCTTGCCCAGTCGAGGGATGGCAGAAAAGCGGGCTTGATTTCCCATTCGCGGAAACCGGCGCTGCCTTCCCTCTGGCGAATACCGAGAATATCACGGAACAGATATTCAGCCACTGCGCCAAACATCGGATGACTGGAGGAATGGTCATTGAACCAGTATTCCCATAGGGTAGTTGCGCCGCTGTCCATCATATGACCGAAGGAGACCTCCTTGCGGCTGGTCAGAAGAGCCAGTGCTGTTTCACCATGTCCTCGGTCAAATAGTACCTTGGTCACCAGATCCGTGCCGAAAATACCGGTGTCGTACATGCTGAGCGCCTGATATTTTTGAACCAGATTTTTTTCGGTGCGTTCGTCGCCCAGACCAAGATCCATAGCAAAGGCATCCGCCCCCTCTACGCCGCCGCAGAAGGAACCGGTGTTCGGATCAAGATAATGCTCTTTTATTGCCCGCAGACAGGCTTCCTCCTCCCGGAGAAATACGGGAATGTCCTCCTCTTTGCCCAGAAGCTGCGCCGCCTTTTGGACCTGGCGCAGGGAACGGATATAGAAATAGGTATTGACAAAGGGTTCCGGAATTTGCGGTTTGCCGTAAGGCGGACACCAGTCGCCGAGACACCAGCCCTCCGGCTCCTCCCGTACCACCAGATGATTCTCACAGCGGGTGTGCATATAGTCCAGGTATTTTGTCATATGACAATAATAATCCTCTAAAATTGAAAGATCACCGGTAAATTCATAAAAATTCCAGGGCATAGCGACCATTGCGCAGCCCCAACCGCCGGGACCGCCCCCGCCGCCGTAAAAGGGGGCGGTATGCTGGACGTGTCCGCCTTTGATGTCCTGACTGTCAGCGATATCGCGAATCCATTTGCGATACATTTCCTTGGCGTCAAATACCGTCAGCGCCGCCCGGCTGGTCAATTGACCGTCGCCGGTATAGCCCAGCCGCTCACGATGGGGACAGTCGGAGGGAACGCAGCAGTGGATATTGCTCTGCTGGGTGCGCACATACGCGCCAAACAGCCAGTTCAGTACCGGGTCGGCGCAGGAGAATTCGGCGGTCTGCCTGACATCGGAGGCAGCAAGACAGAAGGCGACAAATTCGTGTTCGCCCCGCACCTCAATATAGCGGCCGGCGTGCCAGAGAAATCGGGGGTAAAGCAAAAGATCGTTGTCGTCTCCGCTGCAAAATTCATCCATCGAAATTCGATTTCTGCCGCCGGTGGAATGAAAGTTCAGCGAGCCGTCTTCGTTCAGATTCTCCGCATAGCGCACCAGAATGCGCCGGTTCGCTCCGCTGCGGTTCGGAAACTTCAGTACAGCGAAGCCGGCGAGATTTTCGCCGATATCATAGATCGTGGTGTCGCCGAAGGTATAGATGATTTTAGGATTGCGGATCGTCTGCAGCACCCGATCCGATGGACAGGTCTGCTTGACAAGAAGCGAATCAGGCGCAGAAGCTGGCGCGGCGTCAAGCCACACTGCGCCGACCGGCTCGTTGGTCAGGTCTGCACGAGCATAATCGCGCAGGTCCTGCCGTTCGCCGAAATACATACTGGTCTTTTTGATAAAGCTGCCGCGATATTTCCCCCCGTCGGAAGAGGAAAATTCATAATGTTGACCGTCTTCTCCTTCGATGCTCAGACGGTAGCAAAGCTTTTTTTCACCATAGCGCTTTACGCCCTCATTGCGGGTCTCCCACTGACCGTACCAGCCGTCGCCGATGTGCAGCGCCAAGGCGTTTTTTCCTTCCTGTACAAAGGATGTGACATCGTATTCCAGATAGTAGGCGCGATGACACATTTTATCGTGGATCGGATAATTCATATGGCTGAGATCCTGCGGCACATAATTGCTCCAGGCGGGCGCATATAAATCCTCGCTGATACGTCTGCCATTGAGATAACCTTCGCAAAATCCCAGCGGCAGCAGAAGAAGCGTCGCCTTTTTGGCGGCGGTAGGCAGGGCGAAATCCCGGCGAAAAAGCACGGCTCCGGGAAAGTCGCGGAAACTCAGGAAGCTGCAATCCTCCAGCGCAAAAGTGCGCGCCATCATCACATGGGGGATATGCCCGTCCATATATTCGACCGAGCAGGGAATATAGCCGCATTTTCGGTAGAAGGGGACGGCATATTCCTGGGCGCCAATGGTGACTTCTTCGGCGCCTTGCTCTTTTGCTTTCTTTGTCAGCAGCTCAACAACGGTTCTGCCCAGCCCGGTTCCTCGTTTTTCTTTCAGGACGGCAATGCGTCCGGCGTGCAGGGAGCCGGGCTTTTTGTCCGGCAGCAGCCGTCCGCAGGCAACGGGCTTCCCGTCGTCATAAATCACCAGATGCTGGGAAATGGTATCTTCTTCCGGAACGATTTCCATCTGTTCGGAATAGCCTTGTTCCTTCATAAAAACAATTCTGCGAATCCAAAGCGCATCGGAATAATCCTCTTTGCCCTCGATCCAGCGATGGGTCAGCATGGTATTTCACCTCGGAAGAATATTATAAAATTAAAAAAAGAAAAAGCGCGCCCGAGGGAGAACCCGGACGCGCGTCTTTTTATTCGGGTACCACCGTAAAGGTCAGGGAAGGCAGGGTCTTTTCCAGATCCAGCCGGTATTCCGCGCGGGTGTCGGGACCGCAGCTGTTGGAACCGGCGCCGCGCATAAAGCCGTCGATGGAAAGCACCGTCGGTTTGATTCGCTCGATCTCCTCATCATGCCCCGCCGCATTCAGGCTCTCCTGGGTACAGTGGCGGGCGGAGAAGGAAAATGCGGTATCGGCATAGAAAGTGAATCCCTTTCCGGTCTGGTCGGCAAGGCGCAGCATTTTGACGCCGCCGTGGTTGCCGTTGTCCTGCGGGTAGACATAATGCTCAAACAGCTCATCCACCGTGGCGTGGAACACGCCCATATGGCTCTGGGCGTTAAAGTCCGGCAGGTTTTCATAAGGCCCCATGCCGTAATAGGTCACGTTTTCGTAACCTTCCGGCATTTCCAGTAAGACGCCGAACCGCGGCAGGTCGGTATAGGCGGTGGCGGCAAAGGAGATTATTTCCGTGTGAAAATCCAGTACGCCTGCCGCCGTGATTTCATATTCGGTTTCCACGGTATAGCGCCGCTTCCCATGATGCGTCATGTCATGAACGGCGGTTACGCGCGCTACGCCGTCGTCCACCGTCGGCTGCAGGGAAATAAGCTGCGGCTTCAGATCCTTTAGACCGGCACGCAGAATGTCGCCGCGCAGATTGCGGTCATTGTCCAGAAAAGCGCGGAAAAAGTTCGGGCGGAACGCAGGATAATCGGGGGCGTCGCCGTTGATCAGCTCCATGCCGTTGGCGGTGTAGCGAGTCATAAAGCCGGTGCTTGTGTCAAAGACAGCGCTGCCGCAGTCAAATTCCACCAGAAGTTCATTGCCCTGGCGGCTGATGGAGACCTTGTCGCCGATGGCGACGGTGTATTCATAGGGGACATCATTCAGAATGACCTGATCTTCCGCCATGCAGGTTTCACCGTCATAGTAACAGAATAGAACAGCGGCGTCCTGAGCCTCGTCCAGAGCTGCCGTAATAGGCAGTGTGTATTCCATGGTCTGTTCGGGGGCGATATCCAGCGAAAAGCTGCCGGTCTGGGTGCTGATGCCGTTGACGGTCAAATCCCAACGGATGGTCAGATATCCGGCGGCGCGGAACCGGTTTGTGTTGGTAAAGGCGACGGTGAAGCCGTTTTTTAACGCTGCCCGCACCGGACGGTAAACATTGCGCATTTCCAGCGCGCCGGTGTGGGGGCGGCGATCGGCGTACATCAGACCGTCTACGCAGAAATTGCCGTCATGCTGTCGTTCACCGTGGTCGCCGCCGTAGGTGTATTGATATTTATAACCGTCGGTGCCGTCGTGGCAAACGGTATGGTCGCACCATTCCCAGACGCAGCCGCCCATCAGATTGTCGTAACGATAAAACAGATCCCAGTATTCTTCCAGATTGCCGGGACCGACGCCCATGGCGTGCGCGTATTCGCAATAGAAGTAGGGCTTGGTCTTATAGAATTTTGTCCGCTTGCCGTCCTTCATTTTTCCTTTGCCGATCAGCTCCAGATTTTCGGTGCTGTTATACATGTTCGACATCACATCATAGCAGACCCGATCGGTGTGGATAACCCCCTCGTAATGGACCGGCACGCGGTGATCCTGTGCCTTGAGAAAATCATAGCAGGCGTCCTGGCAGGTGTATCCCTCGGACTCATTGCCCAGAGACCACATCAGCAGGCAGGGGTGGTTGCGGTCGCGATAATACATGCGCTGTACCCGATCCAGATAATGAGAAATCCATTTTTTCTGTTTGCTGATAAAGCCGACATCGGTCGCCATCTCCCAACAGCCGTGGGTCTCAATATCCGCTTCGTCGATGCAGTACAGACCGTAGTGGTCGCAAAGCTGCAGGAAGAAGGGGTCCGGCGGGTAGTGGGAGGTGCGCACCCCGTTGACATTGAGCTCTTTCATCAGCTGCGCGTCACGGATCAGCTCGTCCCGGGTCATGGCGTAGCCGTTGATAATGCTGGAATCGTGGTGGTTGACGCCCTTGATTTTGATCAGTTTGTTGTTGAAAAGAAAATGCTGCCCGTCGATGCGAATATTTTTGAAGCCTACGTCGGAGCGTACGCACATTGTCTCCTTGCCGTCCTGTTTCAGGATCAGATACAGGGTATAAAGAGCTGGCACCTCGGCGCTCCACTCTTTGACGGTAAGGTCGTCAAAACGGATCTGCCCGTCGGCAAGCTCACCCTCTGCGACGGTTTTGTCCTTGTCTGTTAAAAGGGCGGTGACGGTGGGCTGTTCTCCTGTGCCTTCCAGGGTTACATGGACCGAAAGGTTATATCCTTTCTCGGTTTTGTCGGTATCGACGCGAAAATCGTAAAGATAGCGTCCTTCGTACGTATACAGCAGCACATCGCGGAAAATGCCGTTTTCGCGGAACATATCCTGCGCTTCCAGAAAAGAGCCGTTGCACCATTTGAAAACGACAATCAATAGCTCGTTTTCGCCTTCTTTGATCAGGCTTGTCACATCGAATTCCGCTGTATTATGGCTGCCCTCACGGTAACCGACAAAGCTGCCGTTCAGGTATACATCGGCACAGCTGGCGACGCCAAGCAGGGAAAGAATGCGGGTCTTCCCCGACTCGTTAACGGTAAATTTTTTGCGGTAGACAGCGGCAGGCTGCTCATCGGGAATCAGCGGCTCAAAGGTTTTGAACTCATAGGGACAGTTCAGATAGACCGGCGGCTGGTATCCGGTACGCTGCCAGGTGGAGGGGACATGGATTTTGTTAAAAACGATCCGGTCGGTGTCGATGCGGCTTCTCATTTTGCGCACGGAAGGGTAAAACTTGAAATCCCAATCGCCCGACAGGTTCGTGACCATGGGGGAGTTATCCCGCTCGGTCAGATAGGTCGTCCGGTCGGCGTCCTTTTTACTGGGAAAGGGAATGGCGTACGCCCGGAAGGGCAGGTTCCCGATCTCGATCACGCCGAAATCGGTGTGGTGGGTCAGAAACAGGTCGTATTTCATAGCGGCAGTGCCTCCGTTTTTTTTGTTTTATCATACCATAGCCGCCGCGCCGATTGCAAGGGGAAAAGGGTGCGAATTTACAATTTATCCGTTGACTTTGCGCGGGGTTCCTACTAAAATGTATTTGGTATGAAATAAAGTAAAAAATCAAAACCGGGAGGCAATCGAAATGGACAAAAAAAGGATCGCGATCCTCTGTCTGCTGGCGTTGGCTCTCTCGCTGTTTTCCTCCTGTGCGGATGATAGTGCGGGCAGCCTGAGCGAGCTGGACACCACGGCGAAAAATACCCAGGTCTTCACCGACGACGAAGAGGAGGGTACCACCGCGCCGACCTATTCCGGCGGTACCGGCAGTCCGATTCTGATCAACGAGAGCTGGCTTTCCAACTATGCATTAAGCTATACCTACGAAGAGAACGGACAGTCCTCCAATCTGACCGAGCATCGCTGTGAAGGGATCTATACCGCCAAGGAAGAAACCAGCGGTGCGCTGACCTGTTTTTTGCAAAGCGGTGATGATGTGGAGGAATATGTGCTGAACCCTCAGACGAAGACCGGCACCCATTCGGTTTTAAGTGATCAGAGTCTTGCTTCCATTACGCCCGGTTTTTTGAAAATTGCCCGGGTGGACGCGGCGTTCCCGACGCTTGCCAATGTGGAATTACAGGGCGAGGAAAGCGTGGCGGGCAGACCGGCGAAAAAATACACCCAATCCGCATACAACACGGCGGGACTGTTGACCGCTTACGCCTTTGTGTGGATTGATGAGGAATACGGCTTTGCCTCCAAGTGCCGGGTTTATAACCTGAGCGGCTCGGTCAATGTCAGCTGGGAGCTGAAAAGCCTGACCGTCGGCGGCGTAACGGAGGAAAGCATCGGCTTCTCGACCGATGGGTATGAGATTACCGAGCAGGATACGAGTGAATAAGGAGAAACCACCATGCTGGAAGCGCTGAAAAAAGAAGTGTACGAAGCGAATATGCTTTTGACGGAATACGATCTGGCGCCCTTTACCTGGGGCAATGCTTCGGGCATTGACCGTGAAAGGGGGCTGATGGTCATCAAGCCCTCTGGCGTGCCCTATGATGAATTGTCACCGGAAAAGATGGTGGTGGTTGACTTTTCGGGCAACCGGGTCGAGTCTTCCCTGTCGCCCTCATCAGATACGGCGACCCACCTGGAGCTTTACCGCGTCTTCCCTGAAATCGGCGGCGTGGTGCATACCCATTCACCCCACGCGGTCGCCTTCGCCCAGGCGGGGCGGGATATCCCCGCCTACGGTACGACCCACGCGGATTTTGCATTTGGGGATGTGCCCTGTGCCGATGCGTTGAGCGACGAGGAAATCACCGGTGAATATGAGAAAAATACCGGTCTTGTTATCGCTCGCTGCTTTGCGGAGCGGGAGTTGGATCCGGCGGCGATCCCTGCGGTGCTGGTGAAAAGTCATGGTCCCTTTACCTGGGGTGCCAATGCAAAAAAGGCTGCCGAACATGCGGCGGTGCTGGAGATTATCGCCGGGATGGCGCTGGAGACCGAAGCGCTGGGCGGCAGAACACCGGTGGGAAAAACCCTGCTCGCCAAGCATTATCTGCGTAAGCACGGTAAAAATGCCTATTATGGACAACGATAAGAAAAAGGGAACTTTATGACGGAATTTACCCATTTACATGTACATACCGAATACAGTCTTCTGGACGGTGCGGCGAAGATAAAACAGCTTTGCCATAAGGCAAAGGAGCTGGGCATGACGAGCCTTGCGATTACCGACCATGGCGTCATGTACGGCGTGATCGATTTTTATTCGGCTTGCGAGAAGGAAGGCATCAAGCCCATCATCGGCTGCGAGGTCTATGTGGCGGCGCGTACCCGCTTCGACAAGGTGCACGGACCCGACAGCCGCCGGTACCATCTGATTCTTCTGGCGGAAAATATGCAGGGCTATCAGAATCTGATAAAGATCGTCTCCGCCGCGTGGATCGAGGGCTTTTACACAAAACCACGCGTGGACCATGAGCTGCTGGAGCAGTACCACGAGGGCATTATCTGCCTGTCCGCCTGCTTGGCAGGCGAGATTCCCCGCGCTTTGGTGGATGGAGATTATGAGAAAGCGAAAGAAACCGCGCTCTGGTATAATAAGGTCTTCGGTCAGGGTAATTATTTTCTGGAAATTCAGGACCACGGCATCGAGGACCAGAAGCGTACCAATCCGCAGATTATCCGTCTGTCGCGGGAGACCGGAATCCCTCTGGTGGCGACCAATGATGTTCATTATATTGAAAAAGACGACGCCGAGGTGCAGAAGATCCTCATCTGTATCCAGACCAAACACACCATTAACGAAAATACCGGCTTTGATTTTTCGTCGCCCGATTTTTATCTGAAAACCGGCGATGAGATGGCGGCGCTGTTTCCCGAGGTGCCCGAGGCGATCGAAAATACCAATAAAATCGCCGAGCGCTGTCAGGTGGAATTTGAATTCGGCAATACAATCCTGCCGCATTTCGACGTGCCCGGCGGGCAGGATCATTTTGAATATTTTAAGAATATGTGCTATGACGGGCTGGTCAAACGCTACGGTGCGGACTATCCCGAGGAATACAGAGAGCGGCTGGATTATGAGCTGGGCGTCATTCAGTCGATGGGCTTTATCGATTATTTCCTGATCGTTTGGGATTATATCAATTACGCCAAATCCGTCGGCATCCCGGTGGGACCCGGCAGAGGCTCCGGCGCGGGCAGCATCGCCGCCTATTGCTGCGGTATTACGGACATCGACCCCATGCGCTTTAATCTGCTGTTTGAGCGTTTTTTGAACCCCGAGCGCGTCAGTATGCCCGACTTTGATATCGACTTCTGTTACAACCGGCGGCAGGAGGTCATTGAATATGTCAAGCGCCGGTATGGGGCGGATCATGTGGCGCAGATTGCCACCTTCGGCACCATGGCGGCGAAGGGCGCCATCCGCGACGTCGGGCGGGTGCTGGGCATGAGCTACGCCGAGGTGGATGCCGTTGCCAAGGAGATCCCGCAGGAATTGGGCATGACCATCGATAAGGCGCTGGAATCCAATCAGGATCTGAAAAAAATGTACGCCGAAAGCGAGCAGGTGCGCAATCTGATTGATACCTCCAAAAAAATCGAAGGTATGCCAAAAAGTACCGGTATGCACGCGGCAGGCGTGGTGATCAGCCGCCTGCCGGTGGTGGAATATTGCCCCCTGTTCACCAGCGGCGACTCGATTGTAACCCAGTATTATAAGGGCTGGGTCGAAAAGCTCGGCTTGCTGAAAATGGACTTCCTGGGGCTGCGAACCCTGACGGTGATTAACGACGCGGAAGAAATGATCCGCCGTCGAGAGCCGGATTTTCGTATCGCCGATGTGGGCATCGATGATCCGGAAACCTACCAAATGCTTGCCGAGGGCGGTACCTATGGCGTGTTCCAGTGTGAATCGGCGGGTATTCGTTCCCTGATGATCAATATGTGCCCAAAAAATTTGGAAGATATCATCGCGGTAATTGCGCTGTATCGCCCCGGTCCCATGGACTTTATCCCGGCGTATCTGGAAAACCGTGCCCATCCGGATAAAATTCATTATCATACCCCGGAGCTTAAGCCCATTCTGGACGTGACCTGCGGCACCATCGTGTATCAGGAGCAGGTGATGCAGATTTTCCGCGATCTTGCCGGCTATTCCCTGGGCGCGTCGGATATGGTGCGCCGCGCCGTCGCCAAAAAACAGGCGGACGTGCTGGAGCAGCAGCGCAAATACTTTTTACACGGCTCCGACGGCTCCGACGGCAGTTCTCCCTGCGACGGCTGTATCAAGCGCGGTATTTCCGAGGAGGCGGCGAACGCAATTTTCGACGATATGGCGTCTTTCGCGTCCTATGCATTCAACAAATCTCACTCCGCCGCCTACGCCTACGTGACCTATCAGACCGCCTATCTGCGGCGGCACTATCCCTGCGAATTTATGGCTGCCATGCTGACCAGTGTGTTGGATAACACCGAAAAGATGGTGCCTTATATCTCCGAGTGCGCCAACCTGGGGGTAGAGGTTCTGCCGCCCCACGTCAACCACAGCGCTGAGAATTTCATCGTGGAGGACGGCAAGGTCCGCTTCGGATTGCTGGCGGTTAAGAACGTCAGCGGCGTGTTTATCAAATCAATTATCGCCGAGCGCGAAAAGAACGGTCCCTTTACCTCCTTTTTCACCTTCTGCCGTCGGGTGTACGGCAAAGAGTTCAACCGCCGCTCGGTGGAGCATTTCATTAAATGCGGCGCGTTGGACGGCTTGGGGACCAACCGCCGCCAGATGCTGCAAATCATGGATCCGATCATTGCCTCCATGGACGATGACCGTAAGCATAAGATCGACGGTCAGGTTGGACTGTTTGATGTCGGCTCCGCCTTTGCCGAAGTCGCCGAGCCGCCGATTCCCGATGTGCCCGAGCTGCCCGATCGGGAAAGGCTCGCGCTGGAAAAGCTGACCACGGGGCTGTATATTTCCGGTCACCCAATGGCGGAATACCGCGATATGGCAAAAAAACTGCACTGCGCCCGGGTAGATCACCTGCTGGAATCGGACCCGCAGGACCCCTCCTCCTATCAGGACGGCGCAAAGGTTACGGTGCTGGCGATTCTGTCTTCCGTCAAGAAAAAAATCACCAAAAACGATACAACCATGGCGTTTTTGGAGGCGGAGGATATGTACGGCGCCATCGAAGTGATCGTTTTTCCAAAAGCCTATACCCAGTTCGCGCCTTATATTTCCGAGGACGCCATCGTAATGATCCGGGCGCGCCTTTCGGTTCGTGACGACGAAGCGCCCAAGCTGTTGCTGGAAAGCATCGAGCCTGCGCCCTCGCTGAATGGATTTCAAAAAAACACCCAGGCGCCGCCCCCCGAGTATGCGCCGGTTTCCTATATCGGCGCCGGCGCGCCGGCGCAGACCGCGCCGCCTGCTCCGACCGCTCCGACCGCGCCACCCCCTCAGAGCGCGGACAGCGGCAAAAAACGCGCCCACGGGCTGTTTTTGCGCTTTGCTTCCGAAAACGACGGCGCGAAGCAGCAGGCCTTGAGCCGTCTCTCCGCTTTTTCCGGTTCAACGCCGGTGTATTTCTATTTTAATGACAGCAAAAAATATGATCTGAAAACCGGCGTTACCGTCGGGGTCAGCGCCCCGCTGCTTTCGAGCCTGAAGCAGCTTTTGGGCGATAAAAATGTAGTATTGCAATAAAAGAAGGGAAAAATATGGTCGGTGTCATTGATGTCGGCGGCGGAATGCGCGGTATGTACGGCGCGGGAGTGCTGGACCGCTGCCTTGCGGACGGCGTGATGTTCGATTATTGCTGCGGCGTGTCGGCGGGCAGCGCCAATCTGATCACCTATCAGGCGGGGCAGCCGGGCAGAACCTACCGCTTTTATCACGAATATGCCTTCCGCAAACAGTATATGAGCATGGTGAACCTGTTGAAAAAGGGCAGCTATATTGATTTGGACTATATTTATTCCGATTTGTCCGACTCAGTCAGCATCGACCCGCTGGCAATCCGCCGGGTGCTCGCGTTCCCCGGTGAGCTTTGCGTGGTCGCTACCCGCGCTTCGGACGGTACGCCTTGCTATTTCACCAAAAAAGATATTTCTCCCGATCATTACGATGTGCTGAAAGCCTCCTGCTGCATTCCTTTGGTCTGTAAGCCCTATGTGATCGACGGGGTGGAGTATTTTGACGGCGGACTTTCCGACCCCCTGCCGGTAGACCATCTGCTGGCGGAGGGCTGTGACCGGCTTGTGGTGATCCTGACTCGTCCTGTGGGCTTTCAAGACCACCGGATGGAACGGGCGAAAAAGATAATCCACCGTCTGTTGGCCTCTTACCCGCAGGTCGCCGACGAGGTCTTTCGCCGCCACCAGACCTATGCGGAAAGTCTGGAAAAAGTGCTGTCGCTGCAAAAACAGGGCAGGGCGCTGGTCGTCGCGCCGGAGGATTGCTGCGGGGTTGACACCTTAAAGCGCAGCCCGGAAAATCTCGACCGGCTCTACCGGCTGGGGACCCGGGACGGGAAAGCAATCCGTAAATTTCTATCAAAATAGCAAAAACCCGCCCACCGGCGGTTTTTTCTTTTTCTGCAATCTGCATTGATGTGTTTTTTATGGGTGCTTTGATTTGTCGTAAAAAACATACAACAAATTCACATTTTAGCCGGAAAATCCTTGACAAATACATTGAAATCGTATAAGATATACATGATAGTGAATCATACTGCCGAATTATATCAACAGTGTGAAAAAAGCGCGGCAGCTTTTTCCATTCCGCGCCTTTGTTCGGTAATATGACGGCGCGAATGGTTCACAACGCGTAGGAGGTGAGGCGGCCCGCGGGAAAACGACGGCAGCGCCGTCAGGGGAAGTTGACCCCGCGAAAAAAGAAAAAGGTTCAGTTTTGCTTTTTCAAAACGTACGGAATCTTAATCGTAAAAAGGAAAGGATGTTGTGTATGAAACGATCCGGTACGCGGACAAGAAAAGTCCTTGCGGTACTTTTGGCAGCCGTTATGGTCCTCGGCATTCTGCCGATGTCCGTCTTTGCGGCTGTGGATCTGGACAATAGCACGCTTCCCGAGGGCAATTTGCTGGTTTCCAAAACCGACTATCCGATCGCCCCGGGTATCGAAGAGACCCATCTGGTTTTTAATAACGAAAACGGCTCGAATCAGAACCATATCCATGCCATGACTGTCGAGGTCGGCAACAATGCGTCTCTGATCGCCAGCTATAAAGATCAGAACGGTAATTCCCTGGGTCTTCAGACCGTAACCGATCAGGCAGCCGCTGCCGAAAGAGTGCGCGGCGTAAAGGTCGTAGGCGGCGTCAACGGCGATATTTTCAATATGCAGACCGGCGCCTCCAGCGGTATGCTGATCATGGATGGTCAGCTTTATAATCAGCACGGCGGCAGCAACCCGACCGCCGGCAGACCCTATTTCGCCATCCTGAATGACGGCTCCGCCGTGATCCGTCATGCGAACGATCCCTATGACGACGTTAAGGAAGCCATCGGTCTGTGGGAAATCTCCGTCTGGAACGGTGAGAATGTTTCCAGCGGTAAGGGCAGCTACAATGTAGACCCCCAGCCCCGTGTAGCGGTCGGTATCAAGGCGGACGGCTCCGTTGTTATCCTGGAAAATGACGGCCGTCAGAACCCGTACTCCATTGGTATGACCTGGGGCGAGATTGCCGATGTGCTGATCAGCCTCGGCTGCGTCTCCGGCGGACAGCTGGACGGCGGCGGCTCTGCCACCTTCGTTTCCAAGCGTGCCGGTGAGGATGCTTTAACGGTGAAAAACAGCCCCTCCGACAGCGGCAACCCCCGTGCGGTATCCTCCGCCCTTCTGGTGACCTCCTCCGCGACCCCGGACGGCGTATTTGCCACCGCGTCGCTGGAGCCCAACAATGAGGTCTATACCCCCGGCTCCACCGTGCAGTTCACCGCCACCGGTGCGGATTCCTCCGGCGCGGCTGTTGAGCTTCCCGCCGACGGCGCCTTTGCGCTTGCCGACGATTCTTTCGGAACCATTACGCCCGAGGGTATGTTTACCTCCAACGGCACGATTGGTACCGTCACGGTCAATTATCTTTCCGGCGGTAAGGTCTGCGGCTCCGTTTCCATTGAGGTACGGGAGCCGGATACCTTCTATGTCCCCGCCACAGAAATTTCTCTTGGTTTTGAAGAGACCACCGATTTCGGCATCGTTGCCTATTACCAGAACCGCGAAGTTCATATGAAAGCCGGCGATATTGTCTGGACCATGGTGGACGATGAGGGTGCGGATGTTTCCGCCACCGCCGGTACCTGGAATGCGGACGGACTGACCTTTACCACCTTTGACGGCGTAACGGTCAATGCCAATGTCACCGCGACATACGTCAACAATGCGGAGATTTCGGTTCAGGTCCGTGCCATCATCGGCGCAATGCCGACGGTGCTCTATGATTTCGAGTATTCGGATGATCAGGAAGAAGTCGACGCCAGTCTGGCGGACGACGACCCGGACAATGATTTGGCGTATGTTCCTAGCTTGGTTATGCCCAATTATATGGACGGTACCTATGAAGAATTCCGTCAACAGGGCTACCCGCTTTGTATGTGGGCAAACTCCGCTATGAATGATATGCATGATGGTACGCTGACCATTGTTTCCAGGGAAGACGGCGCGCCGGTCCGCTTCGGCGATCACTCCCTTCGTTTTGACTATAACTTTGAATCCTATAATGGTTCGAGTAACGCGAACTTCTACGTCCGTATGACCGATCCGGATTATGCCTTTGAGGGCTCGCCTACCGGCTATGGCTGCTGGGTCTGGCTGCCGGAGGGCTTGCAGGGCGTCCATCTGTATCTGAACTGTGCCAACCAGGCGGATGACCCGGTGAACGGCTTTAACCTTGCCTATGCGGAAGTCGGCGATATCACCCAGTCCGGCTGGCAGTATGTGGAAATGGATTTCACAGATGCCGGTTCCGGTGCTGGTCTTGGTCCGGCGAATGCCCCCTTTGGTTACTACCAGGGCTGCGGTGTCTTCTGGGTTTCCTTCCAGCCTGGTGCCGGTTCCGCTGCTGCAACCGCCGGTACAATCTATATCGATAATATCCAGCTGGTCTACGGCGCCAATACCGATGACCTGGATCGCCCCGTCATCAACTCCATCGGTACCTATGGTACCGCCAACGATGTGGAGATCGTCGACAATGAAACCGTCCTGACCTCCAACGTCAATACCTTCCGCGCCACCTTCGCCGATTTCGACGGCAAATATGCCACCGGCATCGACTTTGACGCGGTCAATGTGCTGATCGACGGCGTCGACGTCACCGAGCAGTGCTTCATCAACGAAGTCGACAGCGAAATCTATTTCTACGACGCGGTGCTGACCAACGGCTCCCATCGTTTGACCGTTTCCGTCTCCGATAAATTCGGCAACAATACCACAGAGACTCGCACCTTCGCCGTAGCAGGTGAACGCGAGGATCCGGTCGTCACCTTTGTGGCGGAGGATGCCGCGCCTGTCCTTGGCGGCAATTATACAATGGCAATCCAGGCGGACGATCCCGCTGCCATCGAAAGCGCCGAGGTGGAAGTGACGCTGTTCTCCAATTTCCCGGATTATTGGAATCAGTATACCATCATTCCCTCTGACAACTATGAATTGACTGCTTCTTCGACCGCTCCTGCAACGCCGATTTCCTTTACGGTGGAGCGCAAAGCGGATGCGGATCCCACGCTGGATGACGGCGCCATCGCCAGAATCGTTGTTGCCGTTGCCAGCAATACCCCCGAAGACCTGGCGGTCACCTATCGTGTCGATAAAGGTGCGCTGACTTACACCAATCCGGTCACCGAGGAGACATTCGTCGCTTCCTTCACCGGAACCATTGAAACGGTGGTCACCTCCGCCTTTACCATTACTCCCGACCCGATGATCGTCGGCTCCGCCGGTGGCAACATCTACGTGACCGATGCTGCGGGTAACCCGGCTGCCGGCGTTGACATCTTCACCACGGGTGGTACAAAAGTCGGCACCACCGACAGCGAAGGCAAGGTCTTCACCGAAATGTTTGTCGAGGAAGTGGCTGCCTATGCGATTTATGCGCAGCAGGGCGCAATGCTTTCCTTCATCTACAACGGTCAGAGCTACCCCGGCGGCGGCAGCGAAGACGGTATGCCGACCTATGTGAAGCTCAATGCGACCGAAGATCCTGCCACGACCCAGAGCATCACCTGGATGAGCTCTCCGACCGCCGCCGCAGGAAAAGCGATTGTTAAATATGCAGCTGCTGCGGACTATGAGGCGCAGGGCGAAGCGGCACTGATCACCGTCGAGGGCAGCAGCGTGGTTTCCGAAATGGCAAGCTCCGGCAATACAGCGACCAACTATGCGGTCCGCATCAACGCTGTGGAGCTGACCGGGCTGACCCCCAATACCGATTATGTATACTTTGCCGGTGACGGCGCTTTGATGACCACCGAGGCGAAGACCTTCTCCACCTCCGGCGGCAATCAGGATACCGATTTCTTCATCATCGGCGATACCCAGGCAACGGATACCACCAACACCAGCCTGATTTCCGGCTTGCTTGCCGACAGCGGCATTGACTTCGACTTCGGTCTCCAGACCGGCGACGCGATCGATAACGGCGGCAACTATGCGCACTGGCAGGGCATTGCGCCGGTATTCAGCGATGCATTCCTTGGCTCGCAGGACATCATCCATGTTTTGGGCAACCACGAGTACTACGGCGATGACACCGCTCAAAACTCTGCGCTGTACTTTGACCTGCCCGGCACCGAGAACAATACCGCTCCCCTTTGCTACAGCGTGGAATACAACAATGTCTATGTCGCAGTCATCAACTATGCCGGCGTAGACAGCTATCGTAAGGCTGCGGAGTGGATCATCAGCGATGCGGCAGCGTCCGATGCGACCTGGAAGGTTCTTTCCCTGCACCAGGCGCCCTATTATACCAATCCCAGCGGCGGCAGTGATGTCCTTCGCGAGGTCATTTCCGACCTGGTGGATGCGGCGGAGATTGACTTTATCTTCTCCGGTCACGACCACTCCTATGCGAGAACCGAGCCGATGACCGGCGGCGAGATCGACCGCGAGAACGGCGCTGTTTACTTCATCTGCGGTTCCACCGGCGAGAAGAGCTACGACATCGTGTTCAACCCCGCGCATCATTATGCGTTTACCAGTGGTACCTACAACGCGACCTACATGACCGCCCATGTCACCGACACCGCCTTTACGGTCACGACCTATGATCTGCAGGCGGACGGTACGGCTGTGATCCTTGATTCTTACACGATGAACAAAGCGATCACCTGCACCGAGGAAGGCGTCCATGACTATGACCTTGACAGAGCCAACAATAAGCTGATCTGCTCGGTCTGCGGTTATACCACCGATGTGGGTACCTACACCGGCTTTGTGCATGACACCGCCAACGGTAAGCTGATGTATCTGCTTCTGGGCAAGATCGTGACCAACGCCTGGCAGACCGGCGGCGATCCCACAACAGGTCTTGAGTATTAT
>CASFQZ010000027.1 GCA_949296825.1 uncultured Eubacteriales bacterium | reverse complement strand
GTGATTCCCGCCACCGGGCACGCTTATGGCGAATGGCTTGTTGTTGCCGCACCTACCTGCGAAGGAAAGGGCTTGGAGAAGCGAATTTGCGCCAACGATCCGTCCCATGTGGAGGTTCGGAACATTGAGCCGATTGGGCATGATTATCATCTGAACCGGGATAAGAGTCTGGCGCCGGATTATGGCGTAGAAGGCTATGATTATTACGAATGCGCCAACGACCCCGCGCACTTCTATATCGTTGCTGTCCCTGCGCTGGTCAAGGCGACCTATACGGTCACCTTTGTCGCGGAGGGTGAAGTGGTTGCCGTGGTGACCTATGAACAGGGCGACAAATTTGTCAAGGAACCGTCGATCCCCGAAAAAGACAATTACACGGCGGAATGGGAAGAATATGAGCTGAACGACACCAATATTACCGTCGAAGCCATTTATACGCCCATTGATCTGGACAATGTTTCCGATATGGAAACGGAAAAAACCGTGTCTTATGAAAACGGCATCGCCTCCATTACCCTTTCTGCTTCTGCGGCGACCCGGGTAGTTAAATGGGAATCAACTTCCACCAAACCGGTGGATGTCATCCTGGTTCTGGATTTATCCGGCTCCATGGGCGACCCGCTGGGTAGAAATCAGCGGCAGACGAAGCTGGATGCGCTGAAGGACTGCGCAAACACCTTTATTGAAGAGCTGAACGCCAATGCTGTCGCCACCGGCGCGGATCACCGCATCGCTCTGGTTTCCTTCGCCAGTGCGAACCGGACCTACGGTTATACCAATACCGGGCTTCTGGTTACGGAAAACGGCGGGTTTGTCGGCTATCAGAACGCGGCGCGCTATTACAGCAAAGCGTTCCTGTCCACCGGCAATCTGCTGGGCGTTAACCCGGTTCTGACCGAAGCGATCAACGATCTGGACGCCGAGGGTGCGACCTGTACTCATACCGGACTGGAAATGGCGAAAAATATTCTTGCGCAAAATGAGTCGGACAATCGGGAAAAGGTGGTTATTCTGATTACCGATGGCAATCCGACCACCGGCTCGAGCAATCGCAATGAAATCACGCAGTCCGCACCGAAAGCCATCACCAACGCCAGAGATATCAAGAATATGGGCGTTAAGCTCTATACGGTCGGCGTGGAAAGCAATGCCGACGCGGATGCGCCCTTCACTTCCTCCTCCGACGGCATTTCCGGCAGCAATTACAATGTCACCTTTGATTTCAACCGCTTTTTGCATCTGGTTTCGTCCAACTATCCGACGGCTTCCTCCATGAGCCGTCACGGCGAAAAAACCAACGACGGCTTCTATATGCCGGTTACCGATACCGAAGTGCTCAGCGAAATCTTCACGAAAATCCTGGTTTCTACCGTATACCAGAAATTTGTCTTTACCCGCTGTGACATTGTGGATACACTGACGGATGATTTTGTTCTGACCATGGAGCAGGAGCAAAAGCTGCGGGATGATCTGGAGGAACTGTATAATATTGCCGACCGAGATATCTCGGTACAGCGCAATGCGGACGGAACTACGACCATTCGCGTTTCCGGCGTTCCTGCCGTTAAAACGACGGAAGACGGAAAAACCATTTACCGTGCGTCGATTACCTTTGATGCTTCTCTTCGCGCCACGGAAAAAGGCGAATACGAAACCAATACCGATGATGCCTATGTGGAAATCGACGGCGAAAAGATTGAAGGCTTTGACATCCCGCTGCCGGTCGAGGTGGAAACAGACCGGAATATCGTTGTCTTTACCATCAACGGGCAGATTTATCGCATTGACGAAGGCAAGCTCGGCGATGCCGTCGTTGCGCCGGTCACGGATCTGGCGCAATGGGACATCGGTGAGGGAACGGTCATTGAGGGCAGCTACGCGGAGTTTGAGGCGACTGCCGTCGACAGCACCCGCTATACCGTCACCTGGGATATTGACGGTGAAAAGACCACCGAGACTTATGTCTTTGGCGAGGAAATCAGGATCCCGACGGTTGCCGACAAGGGCGATTTGGTCTTTGCCGGATTCTCTCCGGCGGTGCCGAAGCTTATGCCGAACCGAAACCTGGTCTTTACTGCCGTTTATGCGCCGCGCCATGAGCATTTCTTTAAGCAGACCGGCGTTTCCGGCAGCTGCGAGGATGGTCTGATTTTAATCAGCACCTGCGCCTGCGGCGAGACAAAGGAAGAAAAACAGCCGCCGTGCAGCCATAGATTCCATGCGGTGATTGATCGCGTCAGCGACAATCGGATTATCGATTCTCTGGTCTGTGAGACCTGCGGCGCTTCCGAGGGACACACCCTGACCTTCAAAACCCAAACCACGGTTGGCAGAAAAACCGTTGTCATGGATCTGACGCTGGAAAAGGACGGTGTAAAGATTCAGCCGGCGGAAGGGTCCTCCATTAAAATCATGGTCCCGTGGGAAAATCAGGGGTATCGCAATACCCGCGTTACCGTAAAACGCGTCAATGAGGATGGCGTGCAGCGGACCTATACAGCCACGGTGGAAGACGGATATCTGGTCTTCTACGCCGATCATTTCAGTGTCTATATTATCGAAGAGCTGGATGAGAACAACACTTCCTATGAGCCGATGGATTATGGGCAGGCACTTTGCACGCTGAATGGCGGGCATCAATTTGCCGTAACCGAAACGGTTCCCGCCGGCTGTGAAAGCGACGGACACCGCACCGAAACCTGCACGGTCTGCGGTGAGGAAAGAACCGAGGTGCTTCCCGCCGCCGGTCATAGTGATGCAGATGGCGACCATGTCTGTGATTCCTGCGGTGCTGTCCTGGAAGGGCATCCGGACCGTTGTCCGTATTGCGGTCAGATTCATACCGGATTCTTCGGATGGATTGTGAAAATTTTCCACTATATTCTGTGGATCTTCCAATTGATTTTCGCATAATCTAAAAAAAGCTCTGCCGGCGGATTTTCCTTCGGCAGAGCTTTTCGCTGTCTTTGCGGTGGAAAACAATAAACAAGCCCCCTTTGCTTGCTCGCAAAGGGGGCTGTTTGGCTGGGATGGCGGGATTTGAACCCACGCATGACGGAGTCAAAGTCCGTTGCCTTACCGCTTGGCTACATCCCAATGTCTGTTTAGTAAAATAACGCAACCATGGAAGATTGCGTTATCAAAAACTGGGGTGGATAATCGGATTCGAACCGATGGCCTCCAGGGCCACAACCTGGCGCTCTAACCAACTGAGCTATACCCACCATATCCGCGCCGTTCGGCACTTTTGTATTATATCCCACCTCTTGTTTTTTGTCAAGGGATATTGATCAATTTCTTGTTTCCGGCGGCGGTTTTTTGCCGCGTCCGGCGTTTTATTTTTTCAGCGCGCTCCAGTAGGCAGCAAGAGAGCGGATGGTTGCTGTCGGGCAGTCCGGCGTTTTCTCCAACGGGAACGGAATCCCCAGCCGATGGTATTTATCAGCGCAAAGGCGGCGAAAGGGCAGCAGGTCGTTTTGCCGGATGTTGTCAAAGGGTCTCAGCAGGGCTTGCAGCCGGTCGATAAATGCTTCGCTGTCGTTGATGCCTGGCACAATGACGTGACGGGTAATGACCGGGACGCCTGCCTTTTGCAATCGCTCCAAAAAGGAAATTACCTGCTGAAGGCTGCCGCCGGTATAGCGGAGATAGTCCTCCTGCGCTGCGAATTTGATGTCCAGAAGGCAAAGGTCGGTTGCTTTTAACAGCCGGTCGGTGTGCTCATTTATGATGCTGCCTGCCGTGTCCAGACAGGTGCCGATTCCCTGATCCCGGCAGAGCGAAAACAGCTCCGTGACAAAGGCGGCTTGCGCCAGCGGTTCGCCGCCGCTGACAGTCAAGCCGCCCTTTTCTCCGAAATAGGCGGAAAAACGGCAAATCTGCGCAAAGACCTCGGCGGCTTCTCGCTCCGTGCCGTCTTCTTTGCGCCAGGTGTCCGGATTGTGGCAATAAACGCAGCGCAGCGGGCAGCCGCTCAAAAACACCACCGATCGTACACCGGGGCCGTCTACTGTACTCAGGGACTGAACGGAATGAATATATCCTTTCATCACAGCGCCTCATGGAAGGTGCGGCGGATGACCTCCTGCTGTTGTTCGCGGGAGAGCTTGTGGAAATTAACCGCGTAGCCGGAGACGCGAATGGTCAGGTTCGGGTACAGGGTCGGATCATTGAAAGCGTCAATCAGTTTTTGCCGGTCCAGTACGTTGACATTGATATGGTGCGCCATCTTGGAAAAATACCCGTCCAGAATGGTGGTGAGATTTTCCGCCCGCTCCGTTGGGTTTTTTCCCAGCGTATCCGGCACGATGGAAAAGGTATTGGAAATACCGTCTCTGCCGTAGCGGTAGGGCAGCTTTGCGATGGAATTCAGCGACGCCAGCGCGCCGTTGCGCTCGCGGTTGTGCATCGGGTTTGCACCCGGGGCAAAGGGCTCACCTTTCTTTCTGCCGTCGGGGGTCGCGCCGGTCTTTTTGCCGTACATCACGTTGGATGTGATGGTCAGGGCAGACAGGGTATGCTCCGCGCCGCGATACGCGGGCGTTTTGCGCAGTTCTTTATGCATCCGTTTGAACTGCTCCACCGCGATGGCATCCACCCGGTCGTCGTCATTGCCGAATTTCGGAAAATCGCCTTCGGTTTCAAAATCGACAATGTAGCCGTTTTCATCCCGGATGGGCTTGACGCTGGCATAGCGGATCGCGCTGAGAGAATCCGCCAGCACGGAAAGCCCAGCCACGCCGAACGCCATGAAGCGATGCACATTGGTATCATGCAGCGCCATTTGAATTTTTTCATAGGCATATTTATCGTGCATATAGTGGATTACATTCATCGTGTTGACGTACAGACGGCAAAGCCAGGCGCGGTACTCGTCGAGCCGCTCGCAGACCTCGTCGTATTGCAGCGTTTCACCTTGCAGCGGCTCTTTTTGCGGGCCCAACGTCAGCCCGCTCAAGGTGTCGTATCCGCCGTTGATTGCCAATAAAAGCAGCTTGGGCAAATTGCAGCGTGCGCCGAAAAACTGCATCTGTTTGCCGATTTTCATCGCGGAAACACAGCAGGCAATGCCGTAGTCGTCGCCGTAGATCGGGCGCATCAGATCGTCGTTTTCATATTGAATGGAGTCGGTATCACAGGAAACGCGGCAGCAGAAGCGCTTGAAGGGCTCCGGCAGATTGCGCGACCAGAGGATGGTCAGGTTCGGCTCCGGGGATGACCCCATATTATATAGTGTTTGCAGGATTCGATAGCTGTTTTTTGTAACCAGCGTTCTGCCGTCCTCTCCCATGCCGCCGACGCTTTCGGTGATCCACATCGGATCGCCGCCGAACAGCTCGTTGTATTCCGGCGTGCGCAGATGCCGCGCCATGCGCAGCTTCATCACAAAATCGTCCATCAGCTCCTGGGCGCCTTCCTCGGTCAAAACACCGCTTTTCAGGTCCCGCTCTATATAAATATCCAAAAAGGTGCTGACCCTGCCCAAAGACATCGCCGCGCCGTTTTGCTCCTTGTTCGCTGCCAGATAGCCGAAATAGGTCCACTGTACGGCTTCTTTGGCATTTGCGGCGGGCACGGAAATATCAAAGCCGTACATCTTTGCCATCTCGGTCAATTTTCCGAGGAAGTCGATCTGGCGGAACAATTCCTCCAAAAGCTGCACACGCTCAGCGGTCATGTCCTGGCGGGAAATTTCCTCTTTATCCTTTTTCTTTGCGTCCATCAGTCGGGCGGTGCCGTACAGTGCCACGCGGCGGTAGTCGCCGATGATTCGTCCTCTGCCATAGGCGTCGGGTAAGCCGGTCAGCGCGCCGATCTTCCGCGCCCGGCGCATTTCCTCGGAATACACGCGATAAACGCCATCGTTGTGGGTCGTGCGGTAGCGAAATTCTTCCTCGATTTTATCGGAAAGCCGATAGCCGTATGCCTCGCACGCCTGCCGCGTCATACGGATACCTCCGAAGGGATTGACGCCTCTTTTCAGGGGTGCATCGGTCTGTAAGCCGACGATGATTTCCTTATCTTTGTCCAGGTAGCCGGGCGGATAGGCGGTCAGCGAAGAAACGGTCTCGGTGTCGATATCCAGCACGCCGCCGCGCGCCCGTTCCTCGTCAAACAACGATTGCAGCCGGGCGTAAAGGGATTTGGTCCGCTCGGTTGCCGGACAGAGAAATTTTGCATCGCCGGTATAGGGGGTATAGTTTTTTTGAATAAAATCGCGCACATCGATCTTTTTTTGCCAGACGCCTTCGGCAAAGCCCTTCCACTGCTCCGTCATTTTTACATTCCTCCAAATACAGAAAATCCGGACAACTTCCCACGAAGTCGCCCAGACGGTCGGCATTTTTTTGGCGCATCTCCGCGGTACTCCGCTTTCATCCGTCAGACACGCAAGCATTGTTTCATTGAGGTTAGCATACCATATGCGGCGAGAAAAAGCTATCCCTTTTTCTCATTTTCCGGAAAATCGTGATAATGGGGCTTTTTTCGCGGAAAACGCTTTGCCGATTGGACAGGGTTGCCAAAAAAATAGCCCGCTTTTTTCCGAATCAAAAAATATGGGAAGCTCCGGTATTGACAGCAATATAAATCATACGATACAATAAAAATAAAAGGGGAGGGATGGTGCTTCCATGTTAAAAAAAAGTATTTGTCTGGTACTTTGCGGCTGCTTCCTGTTTCTTTTTCCGCTGTCTGCCGCAGCACAGGAAACAACTGAACATCCGGCTGCGCACCTGGAGGAAATGAGTGAAGACATTTTGCGGACCGTGACCGAATCGGAAACGGAAAGGTCGTCGGAAGCAGCGACCATACTGCCGCCATCTCCACCGACCGCCGAACCGGTGCGGGTTGTTGATCCGTCTGCAGAAGCGCCGGCAACCGAACCGTCGTCCGTACCTCCGGCAAGCGAAGCGGAAGCAACGACGGCGCCGTCCGCTGCGCCGACGACCGAACCGACAGAAGTGCCGACGACCGAACCGACAACTGCGCCGACGCCAAAGGTCATCTGTTATGGGGATCTGGATGAAAATGGGAACGTTTCCACCGGTGATGCGAGGGAGGTGCTGCGGTTCTGCGTTCGCCTAAGAACCTTGACGGGGCGGCAATGCCGCTTGGCGGATATGGACAAAAGCGGGTCGATCAGCTCTTCCGACGCCAGAGCGGTACTTCGGACAGCTGTCCGGTTGACGGAGCCGCAAACATTTCCTGTGGGAACCTACACGGACGATACGACCGTTTACGCGATATTTGACAAGCGCAAGCCTTATACACCCTCGCACGCCGGTTTTTCAACCAATATTCAGGACCCGCTCGTTTTTGATGCACTGCGGGAGCTGGAAAATTATTGCGCCTCCTTTGGCAGAACCCTGACTTTTTACTATACCGACGTGGAGCAAACTTATTATATCCAATACAACAGCAATCGGGTTTTCCGCACACAATGCACCATAAAAGCGCCGTATGTGAAGAGTATGCTCGCCTATATGGAGGCGAATCATATTCCTCTTTCTACGCAGCTGACCCTGCGCAACAGTCAGAAGTGGAACGGGCACCCGCTGAGCGATTATCCTGCCGGGACGCGCTTTACGATCCAAAAGCTGATTACCCATACGCTGCGTTACAGCGATAATACGTCATATCAGATGCTTTTTGATTATTTCGGCAATGCGCATTTCAACGAGACCGCGCGCAAAGCGGGCGCGAAGCTCCGGCTGGGCAGTTATATTTTCGGAGAGACGACCGCGGCAGATATGGCGAAGCTGTTTTTGGATTTGTACCGATACGACGGGATTTACCGCGATTTTCTTTTTAATGAAATGGAAAACAATACCTCTCGCAATCGTATCGCTGCCGGTGTGCCGAGCGGGATTCGCGTGATCAACAAAATGGGCAGCGGTTCCAATATGACGCTCGGGTATCATGACACTGCCGTGATTTTTACGGAGATCCCCTGTGTGCTGGTGATTTATACGACATTTAATTTTGATCGCAATTACGATAAGGTGCCGTTCCGGGAGGTCGCTTCCAGACTGGTTGCGATCAACCGGAAGGTAGAATATTTTTAATCGGTTCATACCGCCGCAGCTGTCGGGATCCGATTGCATCCGACCGGATCCTGTGCTACAATAAAAACAGAAATCGTTCAGGAAAAGAGGGAGGCGTCTTGTCAAACGGAAAAAAAGAAAAGCAGTGGGCGGACAAGCCCTGGTTCCGACTGGACAATGCCGCGCTGATTTTTCCGGGGCAAAATTCCGAGCAATGGTCCAATGTTATCCGCATTTCCGTCGATCTGACCATTACGATTGAACCGGAGAAGCTGAAACAGGCGCTCTGTGACATTCTGCCGCGATTTCCAACGATGGCGGTGCAGCTGAAAAACGGCTTCTTCTGGTATTATTTTGAAAAAAATGATAACGAACCGATCATCCGTCCGGACAGCAACAATCAGGGCGTTCGCATCAAGTATCATGAAAACAACCGGTTTTTATTCCGTGTTTTTTATTACCGTAATCGCATCGCGCTGGAGGCTTTTCACGCGCTGACCGACGGCTATGGCTGCGCGGTGTTTTTAAGCACGCTGGCAGCGCAATATCTGCGGCTTTGCGGACACGCTGTTTCCTGCGGCGGCATGGTGCTGGACATCAAAGAGGCGCCGAAGCCGGAGGAGCTGGAGGATTCCTTTATCCGCAACGCGACCCCCGGCGCGACATTGCCGCGCGGTACTCACGATGTGTATCACAAAGCCGGCATCCCCCTGCCCGCGCATACCTTCCACATTATCACCGGGCACATGCCGGTGGATCGGGTCAAACAGCGTGCCGGCGAGCGGGGCGCGACAGTGACGGAATATTTTACCGCTGTGCTTTTGAAAATTTACCTGGATTTTCAAAGGCAGGAAGCGGGCAAACAGAAAGAAGTGGTCATCCAGGTGCCGGTCAACGGCAGAAATGTCTTTGACTCAAAGACGCTTCGCAATATGTCGGTCTGCTACACCGTCGGTATCGACCCGAAGTTAGGGGAATATACCTTTGAGGAGCTGGTGCGGCAAACCTCTCTGTGGCTGCGCTATGTCAACAACAAAAAGACGCTGGGCGCGATGTTCAACAGCAATGTCCAGCTGCAAACCTCGCCCCTGCTGCGCGCCATTCCTCTGTTTATCAAGGATTTCGGCATCCGGCTTTCCTTCCATTTTACGGCGGAAAAAACCAATACCGCGCTGTTTACCAACTTGGGCGTGATCCGTCTGCCGGAGGATATGCAGCCCTTTGTGGAAGGATATATTTTTATGCCCTCGGTCGGCAAGCTCAACGGCGGAAGAATGGGGGCGGTTTCCTGTGGCAATACCCTTTCCGTCACCGTGGCGGACCGGTACCGGGAAACGGATGTGGAGCGGGAGTTTTTCCGCTTCCTGATCCGGGATGGAATCCCGGTCAAAATCATCAGCAATTTTACATAACGGAGGTCATATGATGTCTTATTGCGTCAACTGCGGGGTGCAGCTGGACGATTCGGCAAAGGTTTGCGCCCTTTGCGGAACGCCGGTTCTCAATCCCAATCAGCCGCAAAGCGACGCGGCGGAGCCTCCCTACCCGCAAACGGTCGTGCTGCCGCTGGAGGAACGCAAGCGTTACGGCGCAATCATTGCCAGCCTGGTGATGCTGCTGCCGATTCTGGTCTGCATTCCAATTAACTATTTTATTACCCCCGGTGAATATTGGTCGGTCTATGTGGCGGCAACGCTGATTCTTTTGTGGATTTATTTTGTCACTCCCTTTTTGATTCGGCGCAAGCTGCCGCACTCGCCCTATATCTCACTGGTGCTGGACGGGGTGATCACTGCCGCGTATATTTATGTGATGTATCATTACAACAGCTCCGGCAGCTGGTTTTTGCGCATTGCCCTTCCGATGATCGGCGCCTTTGTGGTGCTCGGCTGCATCCTGATCCGTTATCTGACGAAAAACAAAAAAGCGCCAAGCATACGAAAAATCGCTTATGCGCTGGTGATGGTCGCCCTGTATGCAGCTGCCACCGAATTTATCTTTTTGATCAGTATGCCAAATCTGATTGTTGACTGTGCCGCACTGAGCATATTTTTCACCACGGCGGTGCTGGCAATCTTTCTTCGCTTTGCCTCAGACAGCAAACGCTTCCGTGCCTGGCTTTCCCGGAAATTTTTTATGTAAATCAAAAAGGACGGTTTGACGCCGTCCTTTTTTGATTGGTTTGCTGTTTACAGCTCATTTTTGGTGGTGGAGGGAAGGGCAATGGCAATTTCCAGATTGCCATTGCGGCAGCGCAAGTCATCAATAAAGGGCTGTATACAGTCCTCGCTTTTCAGGCGGATATCATACACCAGCTTGTACAGGCTGCCCATATTGGTTGTTTTGACGGTTGTCAGCTTGTGAGACGCGGTATATTGCGCAAACAAATCATCAAATTCATGGGCATAGTTTAAGCTTTCCGGCACGGTAATACGCAGCTCTCGGGATAGATCATCGTTTTCCGGCAGGCGGACGACCGCCGCAATCAGCAAAATGACGGTAACAATGACAGAAAAAATCACCGCAAGGAAAATATATCCCGTGGCACAGGCAAGACCTGCCGCCATAGCGGCGAAAATAGCGACAATTTCCTTCGCCGTGCCCGGTGCGCTGCGAAAACGGATCAGGGAAAAGGCGCTCATGACCGCAAGCCCGGTGCCGATGCTTCCGTTGACCAGCATAATGACCGTCTGCACCACAGCGGGGATCAGAAAAACCGACAACAGGAAGCTGCGGCTCAGGCGGGCGCGGAACGAGGTTGCCAGCGCAATCAAAGCGCCGCAGAAAAGAGAAACCAGAAAACAGAGCAGATAAACGCTCAGCGTAACTTCTTCGGTATAAATCGGCGCAAATAACCCGTTTATGATATCAGGCACAACCATCTGCTCCTTTCAAAAGCGCGGCGCCGCGCGAACAAATCCGGAATGCCGTTCCGTATTTGGAAAAAGAGCCCGGATAAATTTTCAGCTGGTCCAGTGCGTCGCACAGCCACAGCGGCATGGCGTTCAGCGCTTTGATTTCCATAATCATGCGGTTCTTTGCCAAAAGCCGTCTGCCGTAAACGCCGTTCTGTAAATCCAAATCCGTATTGCGGAACAAAAGATTGGAGTCAAAGGTGATGCGCAGCTCTTTTTCATCCTTGCCCTTGAGCGCCAAGCGGTCGTAGCTGATCATCATTTTTGGCGCAAGATTGGGATAGGAGCGCAAAACCCAGCGGATCTCCCGGGCGATCTGACTGTCGTGGACCGGCTCGCCGGTCTCAATAAACTGCCGCGCCTCTTTCAGGGGCATACTGACCCGGCGCTTGTAAACCACGCCGTCGAATTTCTTCTTCAGCTCTAAAAAAACCCGCGTATCGTCTTCCGGCGCGCAATAGGAGCGAAGGCGCAGCTTTTCTTTGTATACCGGCTTTTCGATGGAGGTGCGGATCATGCGATAATCGTCGGTGTCAAAATACAGGCTGCGGATGGTGCTGCGCGGATAGGCGTCTTCCGTCAGGTGTGCGCCGATCCTGCGCATCAGCTCGTGCTGCTGGGCGGCGGTGATGATATATTTTTTTTCTGTTCGTTCAAACAGATTTTTTACTTCCATTGCTTCTGCTCCTTCCTCAAAGGATTAAAAGGGGAAAGAGAGGCGGTGCAACAAAAAAAAGCCGCTTTTTTTCTTTCCCCCGGCTCCGTGTTTATTATAATGTTTATCATATGTATTATCAAGAGAGCAGAACTATATTTTACGATAATTTTACCGCTCCCTTACAAAACTTCCCATCTTTTTATACAGAAAATTTTGAAGAATAACGCAAGATTCCGGAAAAAGGGGAAAATTTTGAGGATGAGCGGAAGAAACCGGTGCCTCGTCTGGTTTATTTGTCAAAATTATGATATACTGGCAGTCGGGAAAAAATGCGAAAAATAACCGTTACTTTACTTGACTACTACGCTAAAGTGTTGTATGATAAATGGTAGCTTTTATTTTTGGTCCATCGGAGGGGGAAGAAGTATGAAAAACGGTGAAAAAGATATCTTCCGGTCCGCCGCTGAAGCACAGCAGGGGCTTTGCGAGTTGTATCGCCGGTGCGGATATCGTCACTATAAGATGAGCAAGTTTGAAGAATATGATTTCTATGCCAAAAATAAAAATTTTCTGGTCAGCGGCAATGTTATTACTTTCACCGACCCGGACGGACGGCTGATGGCGCTGAAACCCGACATTACCCTTTCGATTGTGAAAAACGCCCGCTGGCAGCCCGGCGGCGCGGAAAAGGTTTATTATACCGAAAGCGTTTATCGCCCCGAAAAAGACGGCGGCGAGTTTCGCGAGATTACCCAAACCGGGCTGGAATGTGTTGGCGATCTAAGCCTTTATGATACGGCGGAGGTCCTGCTTCTGGCGGTGCAAAGCCTGGAAAAAATCAGCAGAGATGCCATTTTGAGCCTTTCGCATCTTGGTTTTTTGGAAGGACTTCTGGACGAGATGAAGCCGGACGAGCCGCTGCGCAGACAGATCCTGCGCGCGGTCAGCCAAAAAAACATGCCCGCCCTGCGCGCTCTTTGCGGCAAAAGTGGTCTCGCCGCAGCGGACGGCGATCGACTGATCACCCTGACCGGGCTGTGCGGCTCTTTCCCGGAGACGGAAAAAGAACTGCGGGTGCTGAACAGGAACGAAAAAACCGACGAAGCGTATAGGACCCTGTGCGCGGTATATGAAGCGCTGGCTGCGGTCGGCGCGGCAGAGCGGCTGCGGATTGATTTTTCTTTGTTAAATGATATGCGCTATTATAACGGGATCGTTTTTCGCGGTTATATCAACGGCATTCCCCAGGGCGTCCTTGCGGGCGGCAGCTATGACCGCCTGTTGGCGGAGATGGGAAAACCATCCGCCAACGCCATCGGATTCGCCCTTTATCTGGATTTGCTGGAGCGCCTGTTCCCCGGGGAAACAGAGGACGAGTCGGTGCTTTTATCCGCTGATCGCGACGTGCCGATCGGCAAGGTGCTGAAAGAAGCGCAGACGCTGCGGGAGCAGGGACTGCGGGTGCGTGTGCAGGCGGTAGATGACGGCAGCGCCGCAGCTCGGAAGCTTCGCCTGACAAAGGAGGGCATGGCGGATGCAGATGCTTAATATTGCCCTGCCGAAGGGGCGGCTCGGCGAAAAAGTGCTGACGATGTTTGAAAAAGCCGGCAGAAGCTGTCCCGCCATCCACGAGGGCGGCAGGAAGCTGATTTTTGAATGCGAGGGGACCGGCGTGCGCTATTTCTGGGTCAAGCCCTCGGATGTAGCGATTTATGTCGAGCGGGGCGCGGCGGATATTGGCGTCGCCGGGAAGGATATTTTGGAAGAATACAGCCCGGATGTTTATGAGCTTTTAGATTTGGGGCTTGGCAAATGCCGGATGTGTGTCGCGGGAAAAAAGGATTTTTTGGATGACCGGGAAAAAACCCTGCGGGTCGCCACCAAGTTCCCTCATATCGCCCGCGCGCATTACGCCCGACAAAGCCGGCAAATCGACATCATTAAGCTGAACGGCTCGATCGAGATCGCGCCAATTCTCGGGCTGTCGGATGTGATTGTTGACATTGTGGAAACCGGTACGACCCTTTTGGAAAACGATCTGACTCCATTGGAAACAATTTTACCGATCAGTGCGCGGCTGATTGCCAACAAAGCCGGCTTTTTATTCAAAAATCAGGAGATTACAGCGCTGACGCAGCAGATGGAAGCTCTGTGCGAGAACGGGAGAGACACAAAATGATCCGAATTTTCAAATACGGCGAGATTGATAACGCTGAAATTTTCAACCGCGGTACGGCTGTCGCCGACGTGTCGGACACGGTTGCCGAAATCCTTGCCGAAGTACGCAAAAACGGCGATCGGGCGCTGGCGGAGCTGACGGCAAAATTTGACCATGCCGAGCCGGAGACGCTGGAAGTCAGCGAAGAAGAGATCCGAGACGCCCTCCGACAGGTGGAGCCGGCGTTTTTGGAGGTGCTGCAGCGCTCCGCTGCCCGTATCCGCGCTTTTCATGAAAAACAGGTGCGCACGGGATTCGTCATCAATGAGGAGGATGGCATTGTTCTGGGGCAGAAAATTTTGCCGCTGCAAACCGTCGGACTTTATGTGCCCGGCGGCACGGCAAGCTACCCGTCCTCGGTGCTGATGAACGCTATTCCCGCAAAAATCGCCGGGGTGCAGAATGTGGTTATGGTTACCCCGCCGGGCAGAGACGGAAAAATTCGTCCGCAGATTCTGGCGGCGGCAAAAGTCGCCGGTGTGGACCGCATATTCAAGGTTGGCGGCGCACAGGCAATCGCCGCGCTGGCTTACGGAACCGAAAGCATTCCGAGAGCGGATAAAATTATGGGACCCGGCAACGCTTTTGTGGCGGAAGCGAAAAAACAGGTTTACGGCGTCTGCGGCATCGATATGATTGCCGGCCCCAGTGAAATTCTGATTGTGGCAGACGGCAAAACAAATCCCGCCTACGCGGCGGCGGATTTGCTGTCTCAGGCGGAGCATGACCGGATGGCGTCTGCCGTTCTGGTGACCGACAGCATGGATCTTGCCGAAAAAACCGCCGAAGAAGTGGAAAAACAGCTGAAAAAACTGCCGCGGGAGGACATTGCTCGCGCATCGATCGAAAACAACGGTAAAATCATTGTCGCCGATTCGCTGGAAACGGCGGTGGACATTGCCAATGAGATTGCGCCGGAGCATCTGGAGCTTTGTGTTGACGCGCCCTTTGATCTTTTGAATCGTGTGTGTCACGCAGGCAGTGTGTTTTTAGGCAGAAGCTGTCCGGAGGCGCTGGGCGACTATTATGCCGGTCCCAACCATACGCTGCCCACCGGCGGCACCGCGCGGTTTTCCAGCCCCCTTTCGGTGGACGATTTTGTGAAAAAATATTCTTTTACTTATTACACCGCCGGCGCGCTGGCGCGGTCGGCGGACGATATCGCCCTGTTTGCCGAAACGGAAGGGCTTTCCGCCCATGCCCGGTCGGTTCTCGTCCGAAAAAAAGAAAAATAAGGAGTATGCTATGAGCCGCTGGATGGATGCCCGTCTCGGGCAGTTGGAGGAATATGTACCCGGCGAGCAGCCGCAGGACATGCAGTATATTAAACTGAATACCAATGAATTTCCCTATCCTCCCGCGCCTGCTGTTTCCGAGCGGCTGGGGCGGGGCGAAATCGAAGGGTTGCGGCTCTATTCCGACCCGACCTGCCGTGTGCTGCGGGAAAAACTGGCGGTGCGGTACAAGGTCGCTCCGGACGAGGTTTTTGTCGGCAACGGCTCCGATGAGGTTTTGAATTTCGCTTTTTGGGCATACGGCGCCGACGGCGTGCGCTTTGCGGATATTACCTACGGTTTTTATCCGGTCTTTGCCGCTTTGCATGATCTGCCCATAACCGTCAAGCCCCTGCGGCAGGATTTTTCCATTGACCCGGCGGATTATCTTTCCTGTGATCAAATGGTGGTAATCGCCAATCCCAATGCGCCCACCGGACTGACGCTTTCTCTTGATGAGATCGAAGCCGTGGTCCGCTCCAATCCGGAGCATATTGTCGTGATTGACGAGGCGTATGTGGATTTCGGCGCGCAAAGTGCCATTCCGCTGACCAGACGGTATCCGAACCTTCTGGTGGTTTCCACTTTTTCCAAAAGCCGTGCATTGGCGGGCGCTCGCATCGGCTTCGGCATCGGCGACCGGGAGCTGATTCGCGATTTGAACCGGATCAAAAATACCACCAATCCATATAACATCAACCGGCTGTCCATGGCGGCGGCGGAAGAAGCAGTCGAGAGCCGCGCGTATTACGAAGATTGTATCGAAAAGGTTATAGAGGCGCGGGAGAAAAGTAAAACCGCGCTGCGGGAAATGGGCTTTTCCGTTACGGATTCCCGGGCAAATTTCCTGTTTGCCCGCCACCCGGGAATCGGAGGCAAAGCATTATATGAGGCGCTGAAGGAAAGAGGAATTCTGGTGCGCCATTTTGAGAAAGAGCGAATTCGCGACTTTGTGCGCATTACCGTCGGCACGCCGGAGCAGATGCAGGCGCTGCTGACCGCCTGTCAAGGGATCATTAACAACGGAGAGTGAATACAATGCGAAAAGCCGACATCCAAAGAAAAACTGCGGAAACTGAGATTTCCCTGTCCCTGACGCTGGAAGGGAGCGGCAAAAGCGAGATCCGGACCGGCGTCGGATTTCTGGATCATATGCTGACCCTGTTTGCCCGCCACGGGCGTTTTGACCTGACCGTCCGCTGTGTCGGCGATACTGCGGTGGACAGTCATCATTCTGTGGAGGACATCGGTATTTGTCTCGGCAGGGCATTTAAAGAGGCGCTGGGCGAGCGGCGCGGTATTTGCCGTTATGCCCACGCAATCCTGCCGATGGACGAGGCGCTGCTTCTCTGCGCGGCGGATGTTTCGGGCAGAAGCTGTCTGAGGTATGATTTGGCAATTCCGGCGCAAAAGGTCGGCGATTTTGATACGGAGCTGACGAAGGAATTTTTTGAAGCCTTTGTGCGCAGCGCAGAGCTGTCGCTGCATCTGAAGCAGCTGGATGGCGAAAACAGTCACCATATCATTGAGGGGGCGTTCAAAGCCTTTGCAAGGGTTTTACGTGAAGCGGTTCGTGTCGATCCGGACGCTGCCAACGAGATTCCATCCACGAAGGGCATTCTGTAAAACAGGAAAGGAAGAGCGGTCGTGAAGAACCAAACTGCGATCATCGATTATGGCGTTGGGAATTTATTTTCGCTGAAAAGTTCCCTTGCCGCCATCGGCGCCGAAGCGGTCGTGACATCCAATCCTTCTGTGATTGCCGGCTGTGAACGGATGATATTGCCCGGCGTGGGCGCCTTTGCAGACGCGGCACAAAAGCTGCGCAGCGCCGGACTGGATGAAGTTATTTGCCGGGAAGCGGCAGACGGCAAGCCCTTGCTGGGTATTTGCCTTGGGATGCAGCTGCTGCTGGAAAAAAGCTATGAATACGGGGAGCATCGCGGATTGGGACTGATTTCCGGTGCCGTGCGCCCGATTCGGGATGTGATTCCCCCCGCATTGAAAATCCCGCACATTGGCTGGAACGAGCTGCATTTCCCGCGGGAAAAAAATCGCGCTCCGATTTTTTCCTCGCTTCGGGAAAAGGACTTTGTTTATTTTGTGCATTCTTATTACGCCGCCGATTGTGACAGCGCCGTGATCGCTACCACGGAATACGGTGCGGAGCTGACCGCTGCGGTGCAGAATCGGAATGTATACGGCGTACAGTTCCATCCGGAAAAAAGCGGCGATACGGGACTTGCGATCCTGCGCAGCTTTGTTGCGCTGAGGGGGGAGGAAAAAAAATGATTTTATTCCCTGCCATTGACCTGATCGGCGGGCAGGCAGTGCGGCTGGTCAAGGGTGATTATCGGCAGATGACCGTCTATGACGCCGATGCGCTGCAGGTCGCAAAACGCTTTCAGTCCTCCGGTGCGCGGTATCTGCATATGGTTGATCTGGAAGGCGCGCGGGACGGCGGCACGCCGAATTTTTCCACGGTAAAAGCCGTGACGGAAAACACGGCGCTTCACGTGGAGATTGGCGGCGGTATTCGAGATCGGGCAACGGTGGAAAAATATCTGGAATTGGGCGTGTTTCGGGTGATTCTCGGCACGGCGGCGGTGAACAATCCCGCTTTTTTGGAGGAAATGCTTTCCCGCTACGGAGAAAAAATCGCCGTTGGCGTAGATATTAAGGACGGCAAAGTCGCCATCAAAGGGTGGATGGAGACTGCCGATTGGTCCTGTTTTGCGTTTTTTGAAAGATTGCAGCGGATGGGCGTAGATACGGTGATCTGTACCGATATTTCCCGCGACGGGCTGCTTTCCGGAGCAAATACGCAGCTGTACCGCGAGCTTTCGTCTCGTTTTTCGATGAAACTTGTCGCTTCCGGTGGTGTGTCAGCGATAGATGAGCTGCAAACGCTGCGGAAGATGAATTTGTACGGCGCCATTCTCGGAAAAGCGCTTTATACCGGAAAAATTGATCTTGCCGAAGCGATTCGGCGATTCGGAGGAGAAACGGCATGATCACCAACCGCATCATACCCTGTCTGGATGTTAAGGACGGCAGGGTCGTTAAGGGCGTGAATTTTGAGGGGCTTGGCGATGTCAACGACCCGGTGGCGTTGGCGTCTTACTACAGCGGCGCCGGTGCGGACGAGCTGGTTTTTTATGATATCACCGCCTCGGCGGAGGGCAGAAAGCTGTTCACCGATATTTTGACCAGAACCGCAGAGACGGTCTTCATCCCGCTGACCGTCGGCGGCGGGATTCATACGCTGGAGGATTTTGACCGAGTGCTTAAATGCGGCGCGGACAAGGTCAGCGTTAATTCCGGCGCAATATCCAATCCCTCGCTGATCGAACAGGCCGCCAAGCGTTACGGTGATCAGTGCGTCGTTATTTCGGCGGACGTGAAGCGTGTGGATGGGCAATACACGGTTTTTGCCAAGGGCGGCAGAGAAAATACCGGCATGGAGGCGGTGGAGTGGATTCGCCGTTGTGTCGGAAACGGTGCGGGCGAGGTGGTGCTGAACAGCATTGACACCGACGGCGTCAAAAACGGCTTTGATTTGCCGATGCTGGATGCGGTGCAGCAGGCGGTGGATGTCCCTGTGATTGCCTCTGGCGGTGCGGGCTGCATCGAAGATTTTATCACGCTGTTCCAAAGGCTGCCGCGGATTGACGCCGGGCTTGCCGCCTCTATTTTTCATTTCGGAGAGGTGTGCATCCGCGATTTGAAGCTGGCGCTGCGCGACGCTGGAATCCATGTGCGCCTGTAAGAGAAAGGAGATCTTTCATGCTTTCCATTGATGAACTGAAATTTGATCAAAAGGGACTGATTCCCGCCATTGTGACCGACGATGAGACCGATCAGGTGTTGACGTTGGCATATATGAATCGTGAAAGCCTTGCCATTTCGATCAAGGAGGGGCGCACCTGCTTTTGGTCGCGCTCCCGTCAATGCCTGTGGCGCAAGGGCGAGACCTCGGGCAATGTGCAGCATATCGTTTCCATAACGGCAGATTGCGATAAGGATGCACTTTTGGTGCGGGTCAAAAAAGACGGTCCCGCCTGTCATACCGGCGCACAGTCCTGTTTCTTTCAGCCGGTTTACGAGGGAGAAAACCCCTCCTTTTCCTATGAAGGCTTGATGGAGCTGCTGCGCGGCAGAAAAGAAAATCCAAAGGATGGCTCCTATACAACCTATCTGTTCGAAAAAGGGCTGGATAAAATTTTGAAAAAGGTTGGCGAAGAGAGCACCGAAGTGATCATTGCCGCCAAAGCGCAGGATAAAAAAGAGACCATCTACGAGATCGCCGATTTGGCGTATCATGTGATGGTCCTGATGATTGAAGCGGGGATCAGCCTGGAGGATATTAAAAAAGAGCTGGCATCCCGCCATGTGATTGACCATAAAGTCAAACAGGAAAAAATGACCTGATAAGGAAGCGATTTTCATGACCAATATCTGGCATGATGTGAACCCGGAGTATATCACCCCGGAGGATTTTCTGGCGGTGGTGGAAATCCCGAAAGGGAGCAAAAATAAATATGAGCTGGACAAGGAAACGGGTCTGTTGAAGCTGGATCGGATCCTGTATACCTCGACCCATTACCCGGCGAATTACGGTTTTATACCCCGTTCCTACGGCGATGATATGGATCCGCTGGATGTTTTACTGCTCTGCTCGGAGCCGATTCATCCGCTGACCATCGTCCGCAGCTATCCCATCGGCGTGATCTCCATGCTTGACAGCGGCAGAAATGACGATAAGATCATTGCCATCCCCTTTGGCGACCCGACTTACAGCATGTACCGGGACATTGGCGAGCTGCCGCCGCATCTTTTTTCGGAAATGACCCATTTCTTTACGGTGTATAAGGATTTGGAAGGGAAAGAAACGGTGGTGGATGAGGCTGCCGGTCGGGAGGATGCGGTGCGCATCATTCAAGAGGCCATCGACAACTACCAAAAGATTTTTGTCGACCAAAGATAAGAAAATGCGACAATGTATTTTTTCGCGGGGAGCTCAGGTTTTTTTCTGTGAACGAAGTGGTCAATCGGACGGATAAAAGCCGCAGAGGACAAAAAAAGCCGACAACCGGCGAAAACAGAGAAAGTAACGGAGAAATTGTTCCGTTAAGTCAGTTTTCATAGCAGATTTTTTTGGTTTGACGGAGATCGCTGCTGCGTAAAACGGAGACAATTGTCCTTTTTCTGTGTATAAAAAGTTATATTTTTTCCTATTATTGTCACATCGTGTTGATTCGGCACGAAAAAAACTAAATTTTTTTTGCAAAAAGTCTTGACGACGCCCTCTGAACGTGCTATATTATCTCTGCAAAGTACACATATGAAGCACTGGAGAGGAGGGAGAAGAATGCGATCAATCGACGGCTGGCGCCATGTCGGGACGGAGAAAATTCATATTCACGGCATTATCATTGAAACGGATGACGGTGTCGTGGTGATTCCGGATATTTCTACCGACCCGACGGATGTGGAGTTCTTTTGTCGGATCGTGCGGTATTTTCAAATCCGCTGTCAGCGCAAGGTCAGAGAATTGGCAGCGGATTATATGAACTTGCTGGCGAAATACAGTTGAGCATTGGATTTACCAAAGAAAAAAGCACCGAGCGAGCGGTTCGGTGCTTTTTTTCTTAAGCGGCGCGAGAGTTTGCCTAAGAAAAGGAGGATGGATTTCTTTTCCGAGATCAATCCAGCATATGTCCGATGGGCGCGCAGGGCTGTACCGCATCAAAACGATAAAAGGCGCGGGCATTCTCGAACAAAAATTCCTGTTTTTCCTTTTCGGACAGCTCCGTCGTTTTCAGAAGAAAATCGAAGCTCATTTTATAGGTAATTTCAACCATGGTGCGCGGATAATCGCTGCCCCACATCAATTTTTCCATGCCGCAGAGCTCCGCTGCTTCACGGATTGCCCGAACGGCAGAGGGGTAGGGATAAAATTCCCGATGAAACAGCCAGGTGATCCCGCCGCTTTCGATGAATACATTTGGATAACGAGCCAGCTTGATCTGTTCCGTCCAGCCGGGGCGCGTGACCATGCCGAAATGTCCGATGGCAATGCGCAGGTCGGGGAACTGCGTAATCATTTCCTGCAGTGAGGCGGTCTGCCGGTCGCCGTCCATCAGATCAACGGAAATGAATTTTCCTTCCTTCGCCGCTTGTCGAAAGACCGGCTCATGAAGGGTCATATCCTTTGAGGAAAAGCGGGCGGCGCAGAGCTTGATTCCGTCAAAACCCGCGGTACGGAAAGGCTTATTTTCTTCATACAGCGAGCAGATTTTGAATCGCCGGGGAAAGGCTCTTTTGCAGGATAGCAAATATTCATCCTGATTGCCGTCGATTTGCTCCTGGGTGATCACCGCGCCGCTGACGCCGGCATAGTCCATGTTTGCCAGCAGGCGCTCGGCGGTGTTTTTGCCGTCGGTCATATAGGGCGGCATCATTTGCCGGACTTCGCCGCCGAAATTGCTTTTGCCATTGCCGATGGATAACACCGGTTTCCCGTTGACCTGTCCGCTTTGTTTTTCCCATAGATGAACATGAGCGTCTAAAATCATAAGGTCACACCGTCCTTGAATATGGCGATCTGCCGACAGCCATTTTGCTCATTTTTTGTTTGCGCGCCCTCTGCGATCCGCAAAAGGAGCTGCCAAAGCATATCGGCGCTGCCGGTTTGGGCGTCAAAATCGATCCAGCTGCTTTTTCGTTTGGCAAGGGCAGTGTTGGAAGCGATTTTTATGGTGGGGACCGGCGCCCCCAGCGGCGTGCCTCTGCCGGTGGTAAACAGCAGCAGGTGGCAGCCCGCCGCGCTTAGGGAGGTTGCGGCGATCGGGTCGTTGCCCGGACCGTCCAGAAGATTCAGTCCCGGCGATTGGGCGATTTCACCGATGTTTAGAACTGCAGTGACAGGGGCGCTGCCGCCCTTCTGAACGCAGCCCAGCGATTTTTCTTCTAATGTGGTTATGCCGCCCTCGCGGTTGCCCGGCGACGGATTTTCGCTGACCGGCTGTCCGTGGGACAGAAAATAGGTTTTCCAGCGGTTGATCATCGCCGCCGCCTGTTGAAAAATTTTTTCACTGACGCAGCGGTTCAGCAGAATTTCCTCCGCGCCGAACATTTCCGGCACTTCACTCAAAACCGCCGTGCCGCCCAGGGACACGAGCCGGTCGGTGATCCTGCCGCAGAGCGGATTGGCGGTGATGCCGGAAAAACCGTCGCTGCCGCCGCATTTTAAGCCGATTTTCAGCGCGGAGAGCGGCACCGGTTCTCTCCTGTCCTGTACAAGCAGCTGTCGCAGCTCGCGCAGGATGGCTTCCCCGTCCCGCAATTCGTCTTCACAATCCTGGCAGTTCAGAAAGCGAACGCGCGCAGGGTCGGTATCGGATAGTTTTTCCCGCAGAGCGGCAAGGCGATTGTTTTCACAGCCCAAACCCAAAATCAGCACGCCGCCGGCATTGGGATGCCGTGCCAGCGCACAGAGCGTTTCGGCGGTGCGGGTCAGATCGTCACCCAGCTGACTGCATCCGTAGGGGTGTAAAAAGGCAAAGGCGCCGGTTTTTTCTGCCAACACTCGCGCCGTGTCGTTGACGCAAGCCACCGTTGGCAAGATCCAGAGCTCATTGCGAATGCCGATGCTGCCGTTTTTGCGCCGGTAGGCAGAAAAGACCGGAACCCTTTCCGCTGGGGCAAGAGGCGTAAAATCGGGGGTATAGAGATAGTTTCTGGCGCCGGAAAGGCGGGAGCTCAGGTTGTGGGTATGCACCGGCTGCCCCCGGGGAATGTCTTCGGTCGCCTCGCCGATGGGAAAACCATATTTGATCACAACATCGCCTTTGTGAATGGTTTGTCGGGCATATTTATGTCCATTTTCCGTCTGCACCAGAACGGTATCGCTCGGATGGATCAGGATAAGACCCATGAAATCGCCTCCCGAATGCCGTCTTTTTGGATGCGGTCCACGCAGTCAACGATAAAATCGGTATAGGCGGACAAATCCGCCTCCCAGAGCGTCGCGTTTGTCAAGATCGCGGGCACGCAGGAGGTTTGGATGCTATGGAGCTTTTCCGGTTCGTCCGAACAATCATGGCTTTTGTAATAGACGATCAGACACGCCAGGGAAAACAGCAGCGGGCGGGGTGCGGTCGGATGGGTCTTTACAAAATCCGAAACGGTCGGCAACACTCGCGCGTTCATTTTGCTGACGGAATTCAGAGAGATCGACTGCCACAGATGGCGGATATAGGGGTTGGCGAACCGCTGCAAGGTATCGGCGGCAAAGCGCCGGTTTTCCTCCGTATCGCCCAAGGCTGGCAGAATACAGTCGTACAGGCAGGCATCCAGAAAAGCGCGCAGCTGTAAATCATCAAGGCTTTCCCGCACTGTTTCCATGCCGCATAGCAGAGAGGGGAAAACCAACGCGGTATGGCTGCCGTTGAGAATACGGACCTTCCTCTTTTTATAGGGCGCGCAGTCCGTTGTCCAGATGACACGCAGCCCCGCTTTTTGCATCGGCAGTTCGTTTTCGTAGTTTCCTTCGATTACCCATAGATGAAAGGGCTCTGCCGTGTCCAAAAGGTTGTCGGTTTCGCCGAGGGAGCGGAAAATTTGCGGCGCGTCCTCTGTCGGATAACCGGTGACGATGCGGTCAACCAGCGTATTGCAAAAGGTGTTATCCGTTTCGAGCCAGCGGATAAAATCAGCGCTCAGCTGCCAGCGTTCGGCATAATGCAGGACGCAGACTTTCAGGGCGTCGGCGTTGCGGTCGATCAGCTCGCAGGCAAAAAACACCAGCCCCGGCAGCTTCTTTTGATAGCGATGATAGAGAAATTGCGTTACCTTTGCCGGGAAGGCGTCGGCGGGACGATCGGAAATATCGCAGGGCAGATCGCATCGAATTCCTGCTTCGGTGGTGTTGGAAATCACAAAGCGCAGGTCGGGGTTTTCCGCCAGCGCCAGAAAGGCGTCAAACTCCCGATAAGGGTTTATCGCCCGGGTGATCGATTCAACGAGCTGTGTTTTTTCGATGGGCTTTCCGTCTATCAGTCCGCGTAAAATCAGATGGTACCGCCCCTTTTGGCGGTTGATTTTTTCCACTGCGGCGGAATCGGTTGGTGAGACGATCACTGCCTTCCCGTCATATAAGCCCTGTTTGTTTAATAAATCCAGAAAGGAATCGAAAAAACCGCGCAGAAAATTTCCGGTGCCAAATTGCAGAACGGTTTCTTTCATCTCATTCATCTCCGATCTGAACCAGTAGCTTCGCCAGCGTTCCGTTATTGTGTTTCAGCGCCTCAAAGGCGTCGGGAGCCCGCATGAGCGGGTAGACGCCGCTGATCATGCGTGTCAGCGGTACGGCGCCGGTATTCGCCAAATCGATCAGTGTTTCAAAGTCCGCAGTCAGAGCATTGCGGCTGCCGAACACATTCAGTTCCTTTTGCAGCAGAATGGAATGCAGGAAAGTGACCTCCCGCTTGCCATTGCCGATCAGGATCAGATTCGCGCCATGGGCGGCTTCCTGGATACAATTCAAAAAGGTCTCCGGTGCGCCGCAGGCTTCTACGCAGACGTCGAAGCCGCCGCCTCCGGTAAAGGCAGAAGAAGCTTCGTGCAGGTTTTCATTGTTGACCGGGACAATGGCATCCGCACCGTAGCTTTTTGCCAATGTCAGGCGACTTTCCAACAGATCGGCGATCAGCACCTTTGCGCCCAGAGATTTCGCCCGAAGCAGCGCGAAGAGCCCGATGGGTCCCGCGCCCATAATCAGAAGCCGATCTCCTTTGTGAATCGACGCCCGGGACAGGGCGTGACAGCTGATGGAAAAGGGCTCGATCAGCGCCAGCTCTTTGGCGGAAAGCCCCTTACCGGGAATGATGCGCTGCACGGGCATGGTGATATATTCCTGAAACGCGCCGTCCCGCTGCACGCCCATGGTCTGGTTGCTATGACAGGCGTTGACCAGTCCCCTTTGGCAGGCATAGCAGCTGCCGCAGTTGAAATAGGGGTTGCAGGTGACGATATCGCCCGCCCGAATTCCCCGTTCGTTATCGGGGACTTCCATCACGCGGGCAGAAAACTCATGACCGGGGATGCGCGGATAGGTGGTAAAGGGCTGGTTGCCCGTATAGGATGCCAGATCCGCGCCGCAGATGCCGCCGTACAGCACTTGCAGCAGTGCTTCACCCACCTGGGCAACGGGTTTTTCTTTTTCGACGACCCGAATTTCGCCGGGTCCGGTGATTTGAATGGCTTTCATATTATGCCTCCCGATCCATATAGGTTTCGTTCCAGACGACCGCCGTTTTCAGGGGCGCGCCTTTGGCGTAAATGATATTTTCATATGCGGCAATGGGATCTGAAAGGAAGGTTTTTTTATCAATCAGGGAAACCAGCCGATCAAATTGACTTTCGCAAAGCAGAGAAATGGCGGTTTGCATATGGGCGCGGGTAAAATTGATGGAGGACAAAATGACCTGGTTCTTAAAACCGAAGGGCATGGTGTCGAACCGAACCTGCGGTCCCAGCGAAAAACTGTTGTAAATGCCGTTGCAGCCCAGCGCCCCTTCGCGGAAGGCGACGCGGTGCTCGGTTTCGCTGCCGGAGGTGCCGACGAAGACGCTTGCCGTGCCGCCCAGCTCGTCCCGCAGCGCCTGCGCCGTCTGCGCTTCCGAAAGTCCGGCGGTGGAAAAATAAGCGCTTTTCAACTCTTCCCGGACAAAGCGCGCTTTTTCGCTATCCGCCGCGCTGCGCGCTGCAAACAGAATTTTTGCGCGCGGATGGTGGCGGCGGATCTGATCGCCGATAAAAAGCCCGGTCGTGCCCAGTCCGAAAATCACCGTCCGGCTGAAGGTTTCTTCCACCGCCTGCTTGCGCGCTTCTGATTCCGTCAGCTTGCGCTTTGCCATCAGCACGCGGAAATTTTGCGCTTCGCCGATATCGCACATCCGCTCATGCTGAAAGACCGCACAGGCATAAGGGTCGGAAAAGACCAGTTTTTTTGCCAAGGAAAGGGGCAGCTTTTTTATCTCTTTGTATTTTGGCGGCAGATGAAGCAGCATATCCGGATGGAAGAATCCCCGATCTGCAAAAATACCGTCGGCACCGTCGCAGCCGTATTCAAAATAGGTCTCGTCTTCGGTAAAGCGGGTCGGGTCGCAGCTGTCGCCGCCGCGAATCAGCACAATGGCAAATCGATTTTCCGACGGCACCCAGACCACGCCCTCGTGCCCGTTGATCAAACGGTGCTGACCCGCCGGAAATTTGGCGTCCAGCTCGCCGCGCCTTCCCATCTGCATCAGCTCATAGTCCGTGCCGCAGAAGCCGCAGAACACCGGAACCGCCTCGATCCCTTCTTTTTCTTCTTCGCCGCGCAGGCGCTTGCGGGGCGGATTGATCAGATGGACCTCTCCGTAGCAGAGCGGTTCGGTTTTGCTGTTTTGGAAAAAGGTTCCGGTTGTTTTCATGGGTACACCTCGCTGGTTTGTAAATCTTATATCTAATCATAGCGAAAACAGCAGTAAAATGCAACCGGAATTTACCCGGTTTTGGCATAAAAAGGAACAGAACATTGACAAAGCGGATTACTCAATTATATAATGGGTATCGCAGAGGGATTTAGAAAAAATGCTCTGTATTTTTGAACTTCTGCGAAAAAGCTGCCGAGGGATAGCATATCGGACGCCCTGCAAAAAAACCAATGCTCCATTCTGCACTGCGGCAGGGCAATTTTGTCTTAGGCAAGCAGCCAATGGGTTTTATCCGGCTTTTGATACAGGGCAATGGCATTTCTTTGAATCAGCCTTGTTTTTGTCAGGAAAATAAAAACCTGTGCCTGAGGTATGATAGCACAGCTGCCGAATCATCTGCGGATATTTGAAAGCGAATCAATGTGTGACATGTTAAGACCATCCGCAAATATTTCTACAAGGAGAAAAAGCCATGATCCCCAGGGAATCCGGTATTCTGGAAAAATCAGAAATTTACTTTTATTCTCCGTCGCCGCTGGCGAAAAAGAGATATTATTATCCGCTTTGCGCCGGTCATTATTACTATGATGCGCAGTATTACCTGTCCCGACAGACCTATGGCAGCCTTTTGATTCTTCATGTGATCGACGGAGCCTTTACTTATAGGAAGCACGGTATTTCCGTTACGGCGCAAAAAGGCGAAACAGTGGTGCTGGATTGTTATCGGGCGCATGAGTATTATACGGATTCGGGATGTGAATGTGTCTGGGTTCACGTGTGTGGACTGAATACCTTTTCTCTGTTTGAAGAGCTGACGCACAACGGCGGCAGCTGTTTGTGCTGCAAAAATCCGCAATATATCGAGCGGCTGCTTTTTTCTGTTTTGGAGGGGCTCGGCAGCGGGATGCCGCCAACGGAGATCTTTTTGTCTTTGAAGCTGTATGAGCTGTTTGCGGAGCTGTTGAATCCGCAGAATGCGGGCGGAAAGCTGGTCGAGAGCGAGAACGCCGACGTCAGCGTGATCCAAAACTATATTATCGCACATCTGCATGAGGATCTGAACGTCCGGCAGTTGGCTTCGCAGCTGTATATGAGTCCGTCTCAATTTTCCCGCGTATTCAAGCGGCGGACCGGCGTGTCGCCGTACCAGTATATTTTAATCGCCCGGTTGAATCGTGCGAAGGATTTGCTGCAAAAGACGGATCTTTCGATATCTTCCATTGCTTATGATGTGGGCTTTCACAGTGAATCAAATTTTATTTATTCTTTTACGAAGAATGTCGGCGTTTCTCCAAGAAAGTTCCGGAAATTGAAATTTTAATGCAAAAAGTCTGCCGCGCATAGAAAGGGCGGCAATATAAGACGCCGCTGTTTTTTCTAAGGTTTTTTCACGGATTTTGAAAGTAACCGGTGCCAATGTATGGTATGCTGTTTCAAAAAGGAGGCGGCGGCGATGGAGCCGGTGTTTGCATATCAATACCCTTATGAAAAGTGTATGGTTATGAAGCTGGGACTTGCATATCCGGACCCGGACAGACCGGGAAAAAGCAAAGTCCTGATGAGCTTTGACGACGCCCTTGCTTTTATCCGGAAAATTGACGCGATGACCCAGGGGATTAGGAAAATTTATTATTTGGTTGGCTGGCAGTACCTGGGGCACGATGACAAATATCCGGATTATTTTGAAGTAAACGAAGCGCTGAAAAGTCCGCAGGACGCAGCGGCGGCAGACAGTTTTCGCCGGCTTTGCGAAGAAGCGGAAAAATATCATTCCGTGGTCAGCGTGCATATCAATTTTAACGACGCCTACGACAACGCGCCGTCGTTCCCGGATTTTGTGCGGGCTGGGGCGCTGATTCGCAAGCGCAGCGGGAAAATTCACGCGATTGAAACATACAACGGAAGAAAATGCTACAAGATCTGCCACAAGACCTATTGGGAGTCGGGGTTGTTTTGCCGTCAGTTTGATCGATTTGCGCAGACATTTCCTTTTCTTGTCAAAGCCGGAACGATCCATGTGGATAATTTTCAATGCTACAAAAATTATGCGCCAAAGGTCAGCATTAAGGAAATGCAGGACGCCCGGCGGAAAATGATCGCCTATGTTTACGAAAAAGGGATGGATATTACATCCGAATTCACCTATAAAGAAAATAATCTTTTGCCGAACCGTCCGATTTTCGGTCTGCCGCGGGATCACTGGAAGTGGGCGAGACAGGATACCGTCGGTTGGATCCCAATGACCTGGTGGCGTTATAGGGAAACGCGAAAAGAGTTGCTGGATATTCCACCGGAAATTTCCTGCGGCGGTGTTTTCCGTGAGAAAAGGCGGAATCAATACCTGTACGGAAATATGCACGGCGAGGATATTATAATCAAAGGCGATCCCCATTGGGCGGAGAAATTTCTCGAATGCTTTGCGACCTACCAGGTCCCCGGTCATTTTCTGAACGCCCACCGACGGATGGCGATCAAAGGGGTCGGCGCCTCGACCCGCTGTTATTTTTCGGAGGACATCGTTTCTTATGCGAAACATCAAAAGATTACCTGGCGCGGGGAAACAATGAAGGAAAAAGAAACGGTGTTTTTGCCGCTGGTACAAAAAGAAAAACAGTGGATCGCCTATAGCAGAACCGGCGACGCCCGGGTGCGGCGGGTTTTTGAATCCGGCGCAGCGAAGGCGGATATTTATGTCATTACGGAAGAGGGGAATCGATATTTACGCACCGTTCCCGTGCGGGACGGAAGGTTTTATTTAGCCATCGCGCAAAAGCAGGCGCTTTTGGTTTGCTTTGCATAAAAAGTGAAACTGCCGACTGCAGCGAAAAACAGCTGCAGCCGACAGTTTTTTTGTTTGTCTTAGTATTGGCGGTAAAGCGCAATCACCTTGCCCAGGATCATAACCTCGTCGGTGATGATGGGCTCGTATTCGTCGTTTTCCGGCTGGAGACGGAAATGCCCTTTTTCTTTATAAAAGCGCTTGACGGTCGCTTCGTCGGAGAGCAGAGCGACGACAATGTCGCCATTGTCACAGGTCAGCGTCTTTTCGGCGATGATGATGTCGCCGCTGAAAATACCGGCGTTGATCATGCTATCGCCCCGCACCCGCAGGGCAAATAGATTTTTGTCGGAGGTGACGTTGCCGGAATAAGGGATGTATCCTTCGATTTGCTCCACCGCCAGGATCGGCTGACCGGCGGTTACCGTGCCCAGAAGGGGCACATTGACCGCCGGCGCCGGGCGGTTTGCGATCCGGATACAGCGCTTGTGCATGGGGCTGCGCTCGATATAGCCGGCGGATTCCAGCGCAATCAGATTCGCCTGCACCGAGGAGGTGGATTTCAGCCCGACCGCCGCGCCGATTTCCCGTACAGTGGGGGGGATGCCGTCCTGCGTGCGGGAGGAAAGATATTCAAAAATCCTTTTTTGGGTTTCGTTCAGTTCTTTCACGCGGAGCGCCTCCTTTGTCTTTCTGTTCCCAGTATAGCATATCGTGGAATAGGATGCAAACATTTGTTCAAATGTTCATATTTATTTTACATTTGCCGCTCAGCCCAAATGGAAAAAATTTGCCGACTTTTTCTTTACTTCTGCGCGATTTTAGTGTATGATAAATAAAAGGTATGGTTTGAAAAAGATCGACGGGAGGTTTTTGTTGTGAATCCTTGCCCGATTATTCCGGCCCCGCGCAGCTATCGGCGTTGCGACGGCTTTTTTTTACTTCCCTCCGGCGGCAACGTGGTCCATTTGTTGAAAAAGGAAATTGACCCTGCTATTTTAGGGGAAGAAAGCTATCGTCTTGCCGTTACACCGGAGGCGATTCGCCTTGCCGCTTCCACCTCCTGCGGCTTGTTCCGGGGCTTTCAGACACTCAAACAGCTGGTTTTTCTGGCGAAGGACGGCAGGCTTCCCTGCGTGGTAATCGAAGACAGCCCCCGTTTTGCCGTGCGCTCTTTTTTGATTGACAGCGCCCGGCATATGCAGTCGGTAGACGAGATTTTGCGCATGATTGACGGTGCGGCGCTGCTTAAAATGAACCGGCTGCACTGGCATGTCAGCGACGATCAGGGCTTTCGGATTGAAAGTGAAAGATTTCCGCTGCTGAATACCGTCGGCTCATATCGGGACGGCGATACCTTTGGCGGCGAGATAAAAACGGGCAGAACCGGCGGCTATTACACCAAAGATGAGGTGCGGCAAATCGTTCGCTATGCCGCGTCAAAATATATGGAAGTCGTGCCGGAATTTGATATGCCCGGTCATGTCAGCGCGATTTTGGCGGCGTATCCGGAGTTATCCTGTCGGGGCGGTCCCTATTCCGTGCAGACCGGCGGCGGGATCTTTCCCGATCTGCTCTGCGCGGGCAAATCGGCGGTATTGGATTGGATCAAATCCTTTTTGGAGGAAATGCTGGAGCTGTTCCCATCTCGCGTTATTCACATCGGCGGCGACGAAGCGCCGAAGGGACAATGGTATACCTGTGAGGACTGCCTGCGGCTGATGCGAGACAGGGGCATGAAAAATGCGGAAGAATTGCAGCAGTATTTTACCATGGAGGTTTGCGAGTACCTGCACAGCAAGGGCAGGCGTGCCATCGTCTGGAATGACAGCCTGAAGGCGGGCGCGCTGCCGCCGCAAATCACGGTGCAGTACTGGCTGGGAAGCAAAAAAACAACGTTGGCGCATATTGCGGGTGGCGGCAGTGTTATCGCCTCGGAAATGGGATATATGTATGCCGATTACCCCTTTTTTATGACGCCGCTGTGGAAGACATACAGCTATGACCCGTTCCCCAGCCATCCCGAGGCGGTTCTTGGTGTGGAAACCACCCTGTGGACGGAATACATCGCCGCCGAAGCGCGGTTGCATGAGATGGCGTTTCCGCGCATTGCCGCTGCTGCGGAGGTTGGCTGGACAGAAAAGAAACATAAAAATTACCCCTCGTTTGTGCGAAACATGAAACGGCTTTTGCCGCTGCTGGCATCGATGGGCATCCACGCCGCGCCGGCGGAGGACTGGTCGGGCTGTTCGCCTCGGGCGTTGCGGGAAATGTCTGTTTTTCTGAAAAGGACAGCGGACGGAAAAACCGTAGAACGGCAAAGACAAAACATGAAAGAAGAAAAACGACTTGCGCAAATTCAAGGTTTCTCAGAATAAACGGTATTTTCTTTTGGCTGCGCTGGCGTTGTTTCTTGTGATTGCCGTGTTATGGGATCTCCTGCCGCAACGGAGCGAGCCGATTGAAAAAACCGCGTTCGCCATGGGTTCCGCATTGACGGTCACTCAATACGGCGGACAGGAGGAGACGGCAACGGAAATCCTTCGGCAGGTTCAGCGGTTGGAAAAGCGGATTTCGCCGACCGTTGCGGATTCCTTTACTTCGACGCTCAACCGCGATTCTTTCGCGCAAACGGATGCGGAATATGCCGATTTGCTGCGCCGGTTGAAGGAATGGGGAGAGCAGACCGACGGAGCTTTTGATATTACAATGGGAGAAGTCAGCGCCCTGTGGGATATCGGCGGTGAAAATGAACGGATTCCTTCGAAAGCGGAAATTGCCGGGGCGCTGGCGGTTTGTGGCTGGGAGCAGCTGCGCATCGACGGCAATGCGGTGCAGATTCCCGAAGGAATGGCGCTGGATTTTGGCGCTGTAGGAAAAGGCATGGCGTGCGACGCGGCAAAAACCGTTTTGCAGGCGGATTCGGCGGTCACCGGCGCGGTGGTTTCATCCGGCGGCAGTGTGCTTTTATACGGGGAGGCGCCCGACGGGAAATGGACGGTCGGCGTGCAGCACCCGGATAAAGCCATCGGTGAGACCATTGCAGAGCTGCGGCTGGACGAATGCTTCGTTTCTACCTCCGGGAATTATCAGAAATATTTTATGAGCGGCGGTAAGCGGTATTGCCATATCTTTTCGCCCGAGACCGGCTATCCCGCCGACACCGGATTAAAAAGTGTAACGGTTGTTTCCGACAGCGGCGCACTTAGCGATGCTCTCTCCACCGCCTGTTTTGTGTTGGGGTATGAAAAAAGCCTGACGACGTTGGCGCGATTTGATGCGCAGGCGGTTTTTATTACCGATACCAATGAAGTGATCCCCACCGAGGGCTTGCGGGACGCTTTGATTTTGCGGGCGGCGTGATATGGAAAGAAAACTTTTTTCAAAATATGATATCTTCCTTTTTGCGGCGATTCTGCTATCGGCGGGTATTTGTTTTTTGCTGCTCCGCGCGTCGGGCGGCGCGCGAAAATCCGTGGAAATTTATGCGGATTCGGAGCGGATTTATGAGATCGATTGCGCGTCTCTTTCCGCACCGGAGGAATATCAGGTCAACGCTGTGGTGATTGAGGTCACGTCCGAGGGCGCCTTGGTAAAATCCTCCCCCTGTCCGGATCAGCTTTGCGTGCAGCGGGGGCGGTTGGAAGAAAATGGAGATACCGCGGTTTGCGCGCCGCAGCGGGTGGTCGTAAAAATTCTTGGCAGTGAGAAAAAACAGGATGACGCGATCGTATATTAAGAATGAATATGGCACAGATGGAAAAAAACAATTTCCCTGACAGGGGAATGCGAAAGCAAAAGCAAAAACAAAGCAGCCAAAAAACTTCCAGGGCGCGGCTTGTTGCCGTGACCGGTATATTAGGCGCGTTGGCACTGACGCTTTCTTTTTTGGAAAGTCTGTTGCCCGCCGTTCCGTTTTTGCCGCCCGGCGCAAAATTAGGACTGGCGAATATCGTTGTGATGTTTTCGGCGCTGACCGCGAATGTACCCCAGACGCTGGCTGTGGTGCTGGTTAAATCTGTCTTTTCTCTGTTTCATTCCGGCTTGAGCGCCTTTTTTATCAGCCTTTGCGGAGGCTTACTGAGCGCAGCGGTCTTATTGCTTTGCCTGAAGATTCGCCGGCTCCCCGTCAGTATGATTGCCCTGTCTGTTTGCAGCGCGATCGCTCATAATATCGGGCAGTTGGCGGCGGCGTCGGTGATCAGTGGTACCGGTCTTTGGGGATATCTGCCCGCGCTTTTGGTTTTCGGCGCCGTTTTTGGCGTGGTCACAGGCGTGGTGCTAAAAATTGTCATGCCCGTTTTGCTTAAAATGCAACATGCTTTTTATATTCGATAGAAAAACGATGAAACCTGGCAGAAGGAGAACTGTTATGAAACAAAAATTTCCGGAAGAGGTGCGCAAGCCCAAGGCTCGATCCAGGGGCGGCGTACCTGTTGCGCACAAAAAAGGTACGGCGGATTCGCCTGTGCGCCGCATCGATCCTCCCGCACGGGTGGTGATTCCGATGCTTCAGCATATCGGCGCTCCCTGTGAGCCGTTGGTGAAGGTTGGAGATCATGTGCTGGCGGGGCAAAAAATCGGCGACACCGACGTCTATCTTTCCGCGCCGGTCCACGCGTCGATCTCCGGCATAGTGAAGGCAGTGGCGCCGGTGGTCACGGTCGGCGGCAGACGGATCGTATCTGTTACCATCGAAAGCGACGGGAACATGGAGCACGACCCGTCCAATGAGCCGCCCAGAGTTGGCAATCCGGAGGAATTTCTGCGGGCGGTGCGGGAGTCGGGGTTGGTCGGACTCGGCGGCGCAGGCTTCCCCGCCCATGCCAAGCTGCGCTTCCCCAAGGGGGCGAAGGTAGACACTTTGATTGTCAACGCGGCGGAATGCGAGCCCTATTTGACGACGGATTACCGGGAGTGCATGGAAAACTCCTGGGATATTCTTGGCGGAATTTACGCCTTGCTGGAGTTTTTTGATTTTCGCGAAGTAGTAATCGCCGTGGAAGATAATAAGCCGGAGGCGATCGAGACGCTTTCGCGCATTGCTTCTACCGACAATAAAAACGACAACCGCATTCATCTGATGTCGCTGCGCTCCAAATATCCCCAAGGCGCAGAAAAAGTGATGATCCATACCGTTACCGGTCGGAAGGTCCCGCCGGGAAAGCTGCCCTCCGATGTGGGCTGCGCGGTGATGAACGTGGCGAGCGTTGCGTTTATATCCCGGTATTTGAAAACCGGCAGACCTTTGATCAGCCGCACGCTGACCTGCGCCGGTTCCGCGATCAAAGAGCCGTCCAATCTACGCATCCCCGTCGGTACCCAGGCGTCCGAGGTTGTTGCCGCTTGCGGCGGGTTTGCTTCTGCTCCTTATAAAATGATCGTCGGCGGTCCGATGATGGGCTTTGCGCTGTATGACGATACCGTGCCGCTGACCAAGCAGAACAATGCGCTGCTGGCGTTTGCGGAGGATGAAATGAAAATCAAAAAGGAGCGCGCCTGCATCCGCTGCGGCCGCTGTGCGCAGGTTTGTCCGATGGGACTTTCGCCGGTGTTTATCTCGGAAAAACTGCGAAAAACCAGAGAGCCGGAAGAATTGGCGAAGCTCGGCGCCATGGTTTGTATGGAATGCGGCAGCTGTTCTTATGTTTGTCCGGCGGCAAAACCGCTGGTGCAGAATATGCGGGAGGCAAAGGATTTGGTAAGGGGGATGAAGAAGGAATGAAAAAGTGGATGGTAACCGCGTCGCCTCATGTCCGTTCGGGCGAAACGGTAACGGGCATCATGCTGGATGTAATTATCGCGCTTTTGCCTGCGTTGATTGCCGCTGTGCGTATCTTCGGTTTTCGCGCATTATTGGTGGTTGCCGTTTCGGTAGGCTCCTGCGTGCTGACCGAGTATGTCAGCCGTAAGATCATGAAGCGCGAAAACACCATCGGTGACCTTTCGGCGGTGGTGACCGGCATTTTGCTGGCGTATAATCTTCCGGTGGATATTCCGCTTTGGATGGTCGTCTTCGGCGCAGTGGCGGCGATTGCCGTTGTCAAGCAGATGTTCGGCGGCTTGGGACAGAATTTTGTGAATCCCGCCATTACCGGACGCATTGTACTGTTGGTCTCCTTCCCGACGGCGATGACCACCTTCGCGAAGCCGCTGTCGTGGTCGCAGGGCGCGGACGCGGTAACCACTGCGACGCCGCTGGCGTCTCTGTCCGGCATCGACCTGGGCGGAGACATTGCCGCACAGATGGCAGGCATGAACCTGCCGACCATGTCGCAGATGTTTTTTGGTCTGATTGGCGGCAGTCTCGGCGAGGTCTGTACCGCAGCGCTGCTGATTGGCGGGCTGTATCTCTGGGCCCGGCGGGTGATCAGTCCAATTGTGCCGGTATCCTTTATCGGGACGGTGGCGGTCATTATGTTGATTGCCGGCAAGGGGAACCTTTCCTTTATGGCGTATGAGCTGTTCAGCGGCGGTCTGATGCTTGGTGCGATTTTTATGGCGACGGATTACGCCACCAGTCCGGTTTCACGGCTGGGTAAGATTTTGTTTGGCATCGGCTGCGGACTCATCACTTCGGTAATTCGATTGTTCAGTAATTTGCCGGAGGGCGTATCCTACGCGATTATGATTATGAATATCGTTACGCCGCTGATCGATCGGGTGACGCTGCCGAAGCCTTTCGGTACGATAAAAGAGAAAAAAGAAAAGGCGGAGGCGTGAGATGGAACAGATCAAAAAAGCGCCCGCCAAGGGCAAAGAAAAAAAAGACAGCGCCGCGAAGGCGATTCTGCTTCCCGCGCTGGCTCTGCTGCTGATTGCAGGCGTTTCGTCTTTCCTGCTGGCTTATGTGAACAGCGTGACCGCGCCGGTTATTGCCGAGCAGGAAAAAGCAGCGACGGCACAAGCCATGTCGGCGGTACTGCCGCAGGCTGCGGAGTTTTCCGAGCAGACGGCGGCGGACGGCTATACTTACAGTGAAGCGACAGATGAGTCCGGAAATATCGTCGGTTATGTGCTGACCACCGCCGCCTCCGGTTACGGCGGCGAGATTTCGGTGATGACCGGCATTGATATGACCGGCGCAATCACCGGAATTCAGATCTTAACGATCAACGAAACGCCGGGTCTGGGAATGAAGGCGCAGGAGGAGAGCTTCCTTTCTCAGTTTCTGGAAAAATCCGGAAGTCTGACGCTTTCTAAAAATGCATCCGGCGATGAGATCCAAGCGCTGACCGGTGCGACCATTACCTCGACCGCCATGACGGAAGCGGTCAATGCCGCTTTGGACGGTTGGCAGGAAATAACGGGAGGGGAGCAGAAATGAGCAAACGGAAAACACCCCTTTATAAAGAATTCACCAAAGGTATCATTCAGCAGAATCCGGTGCTGCGGCTGGTTTTGGGTACCTGCGCGACTTTGGCAATTACCACTTCTTTTGTCAACGGTCTTGGCATGGGGCTGGCGGTCATTGTGGTTCTGGTCTGTTCCAATGTGGTCATTTCCCTTCTGCGGAAGGCGATTCCCAACAAGGTGCGGATCCCGGCTTATATTATTGTTATTGCTTCTTTTGTGACCATCGTGCAGATGATTGTCAAAGCTTATGTGCCGGTGCTGGATCAGGCGCTGGGCATCTTTTTGCCGCTGATCGTGGTCAACTGTATCATCCTCGGCAGAGCGGAGGCCTTTGCCGGTAAAAACTCGGTGATCGCCTCGGCGCTGGACGGTCTTGGCATGGGCATCGGCTTTACTGCGGCGCTTTGCACCATGGGGCTGTTCCGGGAGCTGGTGGGTGCCGGCACGATCATGAGCGGGCTGCAAAGTCTATTGTCGATTTTTGGCGACAATGTGTTGGGCGGCTTTGACGGGATTGATCTGTATGAAGTCTTCCCGGCGCTGGAAAAACTGTCGCTGCAGCCGATCACGCTATTCCTGCTTCCCTCCGGCGGATTCTTTACCTTTGGCGTGCTTATGGCGATTACCAACCGTATCGCTGAGGGCAAGGGCGAGAAAAAAGCCGAGCTGCATGACTGTGCGACCTGCCCGATGGCAGCTTCCTGTGGGATGAAGCCCGAAGAGACGAAAAAGGAGGAGAGCGCATGAAGTTTTATTTTGCCCTCCTTTTGATGGGGCTTTTGACACAGAACTTTATTCTGGCAAAATTTTTAGGTATCTGTCCGTTTTTGGGAGTATCCAAAAAAATCAATACGGCGGCGGGCATGAGCGCTGCGGTCATCTTTGTGATGTGTCTTTCCACTGCGGTCTGCTACCCGATCAATCTGTTTTTGGAAAGTCACGACCTTGCCTATTTACAGACCATTGTTTTTATTCTGGTGATTGCCGCTCTGGTGCAGTTTTTGGAGACGGTCATGAAAAAGTATATGAAGCCGCTGTACCGGGCGCTGGGTATTTATCTGCCATTGATCACCACCAACTGCGCGGTGCTGGGTGTTGTTATTTTGAATGTGGACAACGGCTATAATTTCCCGCAGTCCATGGTCAACTCCATTGCCGCCGGTCTGGGCTTTGGTCTGGCGATGATCCTGTTTGCCGGTGTGCGCGGACGGATCGAAAATAATGATATTCCGAAGTTTATGGATGGGCTGCCCATTACCCTGGTGGCGGCGGCTCTGGTTTCGCTCTCGTTCCTGGGCTTTACCGGGATTATCGAGGGCATGGGCTTGATGTAAGGAGGCAGAGCGATGAATCCGATTCTTTTGGCGGTGCTTCTGGTTGCCGGTATCGGCGTGGCTGCCGGACTTTTGCTGGGCATTGCCTCCAAAGTATTTGCTGTTCCGGAAAATGAAAAAGCCGCAGCCCTGGAAGAGCTGCTGCCCGGCGCAAACTGCGGCGGCTGTGGGTTTTCCGGCTGTTCGGGCTATGCCGAGGCGTTGGCGGATGGCAAAGAGACCGACACGGCAAAATGTGTCGCCGGGGACGCGGATCTGCCTGAACAGCTGGCGCAGGTCTTGGGCGTTGCCGCCTCTGCCGCAGAAAAAAAAGTTGCGGTGGTACTCTGTCAGGGGAACGCTTCGCAGACAGAAATCAAAATGGAATACCGGGGTGCGCATACCTGCCGTGCCGCGGTAAAGCTATACGGCGGACCGAAAAGCTGTCCATACGGCTGCATCGGATTCGGCGACTGTGTGGAAGCCTGTCCCTTTGATGCGGTTTCCCTCTGCGCCGGTGCGGCGGTCATTGATCCGAGCAAATGCCGCGCCTGCGGCAAATGCGTCGTCGCCTGCCCAAAGCAGATCATTGAGATTTTGCCCGCGGATAAAGCGGCTGCCATCGTCAAATGTAAAAACACCGATAAGGGCAATCTTGCCATGAAGGTCTGTAAGGTCTCGTGCATCGGTTGTAAAAAATGCGAAAAGACCTGTCCGAGCGATGCGATTCATGTAACGAACAACCTGGCCGAGGTCGACCGCAATGCCTGCACCGCCTGCGGCGCCTGCGTAGAAAACTGCCCGAAAGGGTGTATTGTGCTCGGGTAAACT
>CASFQZ010000026.1 GCA_949296825.1 uncultured Eubacteriales bacterium | reverse complement strand
TCCATATTGAAGCAGACATTTCCCCAGCCCTTTGCCCCGATCTTTCGAAGAGATGAACAGCATTACCAATGTGCCGTCTTCAATTCCCATAAAGGCAGCGGGTCGTCCCGTCTCATCTTTCGCAATGATAAGATGGGCGATTTCGTTCAATGCCTGCGGGACATACTTTTTGATCTTCTTGACCTCATCGTCTGACAGGAACAGGTGGGTGGCTCTTACGGAGTTTTCCCACACCGCCAACAGCCCTTCGATACAATCCGGCGTCTTGTCTGTTGTTTCTATTATCCGCATATTTATTCCCAAAAACAGAAAATCTATTGGTATAATTTTATCATAGCTGTGAGGCTAAAATCAACAGGCGGAAATTGAATTCCTTTTATCATCAAAAACACTTGCTGTGAAACCGAGGCGTTTTGTCCGTTCTTTTTTACCCTTTTCCGTCATAGATTGTACAGGAAACGTTGAAGTGTTTTCAATATAAAAAAAGGAAGGATTTTTATGGCGGAGAATATGGCAGTGCAAGGCTCCCATTGCATAACACTGGAAGACAGAAAGAAGCTGACCGTGGATGGTGTTTCGGACATTGCGGGCTATGACGAACAGAACATTACGGCGAAGACCGAGATGGGAGATCTTGCGATCCACGGCAGTGATCTGAAAATCATTCGTATGAGCGTCGATATGGGGGAGCTGGTTGTGGAAGGCAATATCATTTCCCTGACCTATTCCCAGACGAGAGAGGAAGGCGGCAGCTTCTGGAGCCGCGTGTTTCGATAAATGTTCGGGTTCCCGCTTTCCCGTCAGCTGCAATCCCTGTTCCCCTTTCTGGGACTGGGATTTTTTCTGGGACTATTGTATGATGTATTGCGCATTCTTCGGTTATCTCTCAGCCGGAGCAAGCGTCTGCTCTTTTGGTTCGACCTTTTTTTTGTTCTCTTGAGTGCTCTTTTTACATTCTGCTTCTCCTTATCCGTATATTACGGCGAACTTCATTTGTATATGCTGTTGGCGGAATTACTCGGTTTTTTGTCTTTTACTGCACATTCGACGGTTTTTTCCGTCAAACGGCGGCGAAGGCGGCAAGATGGCTCGGCAGCGTTTATTCGCTTTGCTTGAGGGTTCTTTCGCTGCCAATTCGCGGTTTTCTTCTTGTTGGAGAAAAAGCGGTGAAATTTTTTGGATTTTCAGGGAATAAAATTCAAAAAAAATTGAAAAACCTGTTGCAAAAGCGGAAACATCTATTGTATAATAAGGGCAGATATCCTCGGCTTTCACCGAGAAAAAGAAAGAGAGCTACTTCTGATGAAAAAGCCTAAACTTTTCAGAAGCCGCATTTTTATTCTCTGCATGGTTATTGCAGTTGCTTATTTTTGCATTCGTTTCTTTGCTACGCAATCTAAAATAAACGCCGAAGAGGCAGAATTGGAGGGGCTCACCGCCGAATACTCCAGACTGCTGAATGAAAACGCTGAGATGCAGGATCGTTTGTCCAAGGGGCAGGACGCCGAAAATTTTGAAAAGGCAGCCCGAGAGCGTTACGGTTATGTGTATCCGGACGAAAAAGTTTATGTGCTTACGCCTTGAAACGGATGATTTGCATGAAGCAGAATTTCAGGAGGCAGACAATTTTTTATGCAGGTAGAAATCGGCACAATCGTTGATGGCAAAGTTACGGGAATTAAGGACTTCGGCGCTTTTGTCAAGCTGCCCACCGGCGAAACCGGTATGGTGCATATCTCGGAAGTCGCGGCGTCTTATGTTAGTGACATTCATGATTTTTTAACCATTGGGCAGGATGTAAAGGTAAAAGTTCTCGGCGAAAATGATAAAGGGAAAATCAGTCTGTCCATTAAGCAGACGCTTCCGCAGTCCGAGCAAAAGAATACGGGCGCAAAGAAAAATACCTCTTTCCGTGCTAACCGCCCGCCAATTTGGCAGGGAACGAAACATACCGATTCCTCTTCCCTGTCTTTTGAGGAAATGATGGCTGCTTTTAAAAAAAGCAGTGATGAAAAAATGAGCGATCTCCGCCGCGGCAGCGAGGGCAGAAGTCATCGCCGCGGCAATAGCAATAAAGGTTAATTTTTCCGGCAAAGCAGATGCTTCGGCGTTCTGTTTTGCCGGTCTTTTTCATTTGGTCGCCGAGGATTGCCTCTTGACTTCGTGGTTTTGGGAAAACTTGCTTCCTTTCGGATGGGTTCTGTTGTGAATTGTGACAAACTTGCGGAAATGAGTCAGTTTTTGTTGACTTTTGTCCCTCGGTGTGCTAAAATCTTAACAGAATATGAATGAGAATGTTTTTTTCGTTTTTATTCCGGGCGTTCCCGCAGTATGCGCTGTTTGCGGCAATCCTTTGATTGACCGGACTTTGGGCTTCGCCCGTTTTCTGCTTTTGTATATGTTTTTTATGACATATAAAATTTATTGACAGGAGTAATGAAAGATGAAAAAATGGATTGCGGTCCTTCTTTCCGTTGCGATGCTTTTCGCCTTTGCGGCTTGCAGTGAGCAAACTCAGCCCACCGACGACGAAGGCACTTCCGCCAACGCTGAGAATCTGACCGACGGCGCTGCCGAGGACCTCTCGAATTCCGACATTAAGGTTGGCTTTATCTTCCTTCATGATGAGAATTCCACCTATGATAAAAACTTTATCGACGCTGCCCGCGCTGCCCAGGCTGCTTTGAACCTGAGCGATGAGCAGGTCCTTTTCAAGACCAACATCCCCGAAGGTCAGGAGTGCTATGAGGCTGCCGCCGAGCTGGTGGATGAAGGCTGCGACGTGGTTTTTGCCGATTCTTTTGGTCACGAGAGCTATATGATCCAGGCTGCGACCGAGTTCCCCGAGGTTCAGTTCTGCCATGCCACCGGTACCAGAGCACATACGGAAGGTCTTTCCAACTATCATAACGCGTTCGCGTCCATTTATGAAGGCAGATATCTTGCCGGTATTGTCGCCGGTATGAAGCTGAATGAAATGATCGAAGCCGGTGAATTCACCGCCGAGGAAGCCAAAATGGGTTACGTCGGTGCGTTCCCCTATGCTGAGGTTATTTCCGGTTACACCTCCTTTTATCTGGGCGCCAAATCCGTTTGCCCGACCGTTACCATGACGGTTAAATACACCAGCTCCTGGTTTGATGAGGCGCTGGAAAAGGAAGCCGCCAATGCGCTGATTCAGGAAGGCTGCAAGCTGATCAGCCAGCACGCCGACTCCATGGGCGCTCCCACTGCTTGTGAGACGGCTGGCGTTCCCAATGTTTCCTATAATGGCAGCACCGCCTCCGCTTGCCCGAACACTGCGCTGGTTTCTTCCCGTGTCAACTGGGAGCCCTATTTTGAGTACATGATCAACTGTGTTGCCAAGGGCGAAGCGATTGATGCCGACTGGTGCGGCAGCCTGCAGAGCGGCTCCGTTGAGCTTTCCGAGCTGAATGAAGGCGTCGTCGCGGAAGGCACCGCAGAAGCCGTTGCCGAGGCGAAAGCCAAGCTGGAAGCCGGCGAGCTTCATGTTTTTGATACCTCCACCTTCACCGTGGATGGCGAAACCCTGACCAGCTATATGGCGGATGTTGACACCGACGATGCCTATACGCCGGATACCGAAGCGATCTCCGACGGTTACTTCCACGAGTCCGAATACCGCAGCGCGCCGTATTTTGATATCATCATCGACGGCATTGACGCTCCGGTGGAAGAATAATCTAAGTTCCGATTCACAGGGGCGGGGCGTAAGCTCCGCCTCCTTGTGATTTTATTTGCCTTCTTCCGGACGGCCGGTTCGGGCAGAAGCTCTGTTTTTTTGGATGGGAGGTAACAGTGTGAGTGAGACGCCGGCATTGGAGCTAAGACATATATCCAAACGTTTCGGCAGTGTTATTGCCAATCATGATGTAAGCATGAGCGTGCGCAAGGGCGAGATTCTGTCGGTGCTTGGCGAAAACGGCAGCGGTAAAACCACGTTGATGAATATGATTGCCGGGATCTATTATCCTGACGACGGACAGATACTCATCAATGGCAGCGAAGTGGTGATTCGTTCGCCGAAGGACGCTTATGAGCATAAGATCGGTATGATTCATCAGCATTTCAAGCTGGTTGAAGTGTTTACCGCAACAGAGAATATCGTTCTCGGCTTGCGGGACAAGGGTCGGATTGATTTGAAAAAAGCAGCTGAAAATATCCGTGAAATCAGCGGAAAATACGGCTTTGATATCGATCCGGATAAGAAAATCTATCAAATGTCAGTTTCCGAAAAGCAGACCGTCGAAATCATCAAGGTTCTGTATCGCGGTGCGGATATTCTGATTCTGGATGAACCCACGGCGGTTCTGACTCCCCAGGAAACCCAGAAGCTTTTTGCCGTTTTGCGCCGGATGCGCGACGACGGAAAAGCGATCATTATCATTACTCATAAATTGCACGAAGTCCTTTCCCTTTCGGACCGCGTATCTGTTTTGCGCAAGGGTGAGCATATTGCCACCGTTGTTACTGCCGAAACCAGCGAGTCAGCCCTGACGGAAATGATGGTCGGCAAGAAAATCAGCTTGAATATCAACCGCAGCGAGCCGAAAAATCTCACCGAGCGCCTGATGGTGAAAAATATCAACTGCTCCAGCCGAGAGGGTGTTAAGCTGTTGGATAATGTTTCTTTTACGGCACGCAGCGGTGAGATATTGGGCATCGCAGGGATTGCCGGCAGCGGACAGCGGGAGCTGTTGGAATCCATTGCCGGGCTGCAGCATTTGGATAGTGGTGAAATTCTCTATCTTGATCCAAAAACCGGAAAGGAAGAGAATCTCAGAGATAAAACTCCTCTGCAAATCCGCGAAATGGGTGTGCGCCTTTCCTTTGTTCCCGAGGACCGTCTTGGTATGGGCCTGGTCGGTAATATGGATATTGCCGATAATATGATGCTGCGCAGCTATCGGCGCGGCAAATCCATCTTTCTGGAAAAGAAACAGCCGCGCACTCTTGCCGAAGAGATCATTAAACAACTGGAAGTTGTGACCCCCGGCGTTTCCACCCCTGTTCGCCGCCTTTCCGGCGGCAATGTGCAGAAGGTGCTGGTCGGGCGTGAGATTGCGTCGTCCCCCTCGGTGCTAATGGCTGCTTATCCGGTGCGCGGATTGGATATCAATTCCTCGTATCTGATTTATAAGCTCCTGAACGAGCAAAAAGAGAATGGTGTCGCCGTGATTTTCGTCGGTGAAGATCTGGACGTGCTTTTGGAGCTTTGCGACCGTATTATGGTCATCGGCTCCGGAAAAATCACCGGTATCGTTGACGCGCGTGGCGCAACCAAAGAAGAGATCGGTCTTTTGATGACCAAAACCGAAGGAGGGGAAATGTATGCCTAATCCCACACCGGCAAAGCGCGAACCATTGTTTCATATCGTTAAACGCGACGCGCTGCCCCTATGGAAATCCATTCTGGTCCGAGTGGTTGCTATTCTGCTGGCTCTTTTGGTTTCGGCAATCGTCGTGGTTTTCGTAACCGATCTGAATCCGCTGGATGTGTATAAGAGCATGTTCGACGGCGCGTTCGGCACCTCCCGTAAAATCTGGTCAACGCTTCAAAATACCGCTATTCTGCTTTGTATTTCCCTCGCCGTGACTCCGGCGTTTAAGATGCGATTCTGGAATATCGGCGCTGAAGGGCAGGTCATGGTCGGTTGCCTTGGCACCGCCGCCTGTATGATCCTGATCGGCGATAAGGTCCCGTCTCCCGTGCTGATGCTGATTATGGTTGTGGTCAGTATCGCCTGCGGCACCCTTTGGGGCGTATTGCCTGCCATCTTCAAGGCTTATTGGAATACCAATGAAACGCTGTTTACTTTGATGATGAACTATGTTGCAATTCAGCTGGTTTCCTTCTTCTGCACCGTCTGGGAAAATCCAAAAGGCTCCGCAACCATCGGCATGATCAATATGAGCAGTAAGGCAGGTTGGTTTCCTTCGCTTTTCGGTCAGAAATACCTGCTCAATATCCTGATCGTTCTGGTTTTGACCGTCGGCATGTATATTTATCTGAAATATAACAAGCATGGATATGAAATCGCTGTGGTCGGTGAAAGCCAGAATACGGCCCGCTATGTGGGCATGAACGTCAAAAAGATCATTATCCGCACGATGGCGCTGTCCGGCGCAATTTGCGGTGTTGCCGGTCTTTTGCTGGTTGCCGGTACCGATCATACCCTGACAACCAGCTCGGCAGGTGGTATGGGCTTTACGGCTATTATGGTTTCATGGCTGGCAAAGTTCAATCCGCTTCTGATGATTCTGACCTCTTTCCTGATTGTTTTCCTGGAGCGGGGCGCCGGCGAAATCGCGACAGATTTCCGGCTGAATGAATCTATCGCCGATATCCTGACCGGGATCATCCTGTTCTTTATCATCGGCTGTGAGTTCTTTGTCAATTACCAAATCGTCTTTACGAAAAAACGGAAGGAGGCGGCTGCGGATGCTTGAGACTTTGGCTTTGGTGATTCAGCGAGCGGTTGTGCAGGGCATTCCGCTTTTATACGGCTCCACCGGTGAAATTATCACCGAAAAATCCGGTAACCTGAATCTGGGCATTCCCGGTATCATGTATGTCGGCGGTATTTCCGGCGTTATCGGTGCGTTTTTTTATGAACGCTCGACCGAAAATCCCTCCTCTGTGCTGCTGGTGTTGATTCCGCTTCTGGCGTCGCTCCTCGGTTCCGGTCTGATGGCGCTGATTTATAGCTTTCTGACCATCACCTTGCGGGCGAATCAGAATGTCACCGGATTGACGCTGACCATTTTCGGCACCGGCTTTGGCAATTTCTTTGGCGGCTCCATGGCGCAGCTGTTTGGCGAGGGCGGATCCATTGCGCTGACGAAGACAAGCCTTGCTTTCCAGACTTCGCTGCCTTTCGCCGAAAAGCTTGGCGCCGTTGGCACCATCTTTTTTTCCTATGGCTTTTTGGCGTATCTTGCTATCATTATCGCTTTGGTCGCTTCTTATGTCTTGAAAAAAACCAGAGTCGGATTGCAGCTGCGCGCCGTCGGTGAAAATCCGGCGACGGCGGATGCGGCAGGTATCAACGTTACGCGCTATAAATATGCGGCAACCATTATCGGCGGCGCTATCGCCGGTCTGGGCGGTCTGTATTTTGTCATGGACTATACCAGCGGCGTTTGGACCAACGGGGGCTTTGGCGACCGGGGCTGGCTTGCCATTGCGCTGGTTATTTTCGCTCTATGGAAGCCCAATGTCAGCATTCTTGGTTCCATTCTGTTTGGCGGTCTGTATGTCATCTATTTGTTTATTCCGAACCTTGCCCGCAGTACGCAGGAGCTGTTTAAGATGCTGCCCTATGTAGTAACCATCATAGTTCTGATCGTTGTCAGTATGCGGAAAAAAAGAGAGTACCAGCCGCCCGAGCACCTGGGACTTTCCTATTTCCGGGAAGAAAGATAACCACGGTATACAAACAAACTCGGTACAGAAATTCTGTCTCTGTGCCGAGTTGTTATTTTTTGCTTGTTGGGGTGAAATAATTGGTGATTTGATATCAAAATGTATTGTTTGCGGGAAGCATTTGATTTTGGTATGCCGTGAGCGATTTGACGAGGCTTTCTTCTCCCTGCGCAAACAACAATAAATTTCAGCTAATTCCTGTTATATTGCTTGCAAACCGCGCAATATAATGATAAAATATAAGCAACCCTGCAACTTTAGGAGGATAAAAATGGAAAAGAAACCGTTTTACATTACCACAGCCATCGCTTATACCTCAAGAAAACCGCATATCGGCAACTCCTATGAGATTGTTTTGACTGACGCCATTGCGCGGTTTAAACGAATGCAGGGCTACGATGTGTTTTTCCTGACCGGCACCGATGAGCACGGACAGAAGATTGAGGAATATGCCAAAGAGGCTGGCGTCTCGCCAAAGGAATATGTGGACAAGGTCTCGGCGGAAATTCGCCAGATCTGTGATTTGCTGCATACGACCTATGATCATTTCATTCGCACGACCGACGATTATCATGAAAAAACCGTGCAGAAAATTTTCCGCAAGCTTTACGAACAGGGTGACATTTATAAGGGATCCTATTCCGGTTATTACTGCGTGCCCTGTGAAAGCTTCTTTACGGAAACCCAGCTGAAGGACGGCAAATGCCCCGACTGCGGCAGGGAAGTGCAGATGGCAAGCGAGGAAGCTTATTTTCTGCGCCTGTCTAAGTATCAAAAACAGCTCGAACAGTATATCGAGGACAACCCGGATTTCATCTATCCCGAAAGCCGGAAAAAGGAAATGCTCAACAATTTCATCAGGCCCGGTCTTCAGGACCTCTGTGTTTCCCGTACTTCTTTCAAATGGGGCATTCCTGTCGATTTTGACGATAAACATGTGATTTATGTCTGGATCGATGCGTTGTCCAACTATATCACTGCGCTGGGCTACGACCCGGACGGCAGCAGCGAGAAATACAAAAAATATTGGCCCGCCGATGTGCATATCATCGGCAAGGATATCATTCGCTTTCATACGATTTACTGGCCAATTATGTTGATGGCGCTGGGTGAACCTCTGCCGAAAAAGGTGTACGGTCATCCCTGGCTTTTGTTTGGCGATGACAAAATGAGCAAATCCAAGGGCAATGTTATTTATGCCGACGATTTGACCTCTATTTTCGGTGTGGACGCGGTGCGCTATTACCTCTTGTCCGAAATGCCTCACGCTTCGGACGGGTCGATTACCTATTCAACAATGATAGAGCGGTATAATTCCGATTTGGCGAATACCATCGGCAATCTGGTCAACCGTACCGTCGCCATGGTCAATAAGTATTTCGGCGGAGTTCTGCCCTGCAATACTGCCGCTGCCGCCCCGGATGAGGAGTTTAAGACAACGATTCTTTCTGCTGTGCCGCAGGTGGAAAGATTTATTGATGCGTTCCGTATGAGCGACGCGGTAGAAACCGTTTTGAATATGGCGAAGCGCAGCAATAAATATATCGATGAGACGATGCCCTGGGCGTTGGCAAAGAATGAAGCGGATCAAGATCGCCTTTCTACGGTTCTTTATAACCTGCTGGAGAGCATTCGTATCCTGGCGGTGGAGCTTACGCCCTATATGCCGGAAACCGCTGACGCAATCCTTGCGCAGATCGGTACAGACATTCGCGATTATAATTCTCTGAAAGCTTTCGGAGCGCTGCCCCTGACGACCAAAGTCGGCGAAGCAAAGCCACTATTTGCGCGTATTGATGGCGAAAAACTGATGGCGGAATTGCAGGAAAAGCAAAAGGCACAGCAGAAAAAGGAAAAGCGTGTGATCGAAGAGCTAAAGCAGATCAGCATCGATGATTTTGCGAAGGTCGAGCTTCGCGCCGCGAAGGTACTACAGTGCGAACCGGTGAAACGGGCAAAAAAGCTGTTGAAGCTGACGCTGGACGACGGCAGCGGCGAAGAGCGCATCGTCGCCTCCGGCATCGCCCAATATTATAAGCCGGAAGATCTGATCGGCAGAACCGTGATCGTGGTGGCTAACCTGAAACCTGCTGTCCTTTGCGGCGTGGAAAGCCGCGGCATGATTCTGGCGGGTGATACGAACGATGGAGTCAAGGTTCTTTTTGCTGACGGCATGGAACCGGGAGCGAAAATCCGATGAGTCGCATTTTTGACACCCATGCGCATTATGATGACAGCCGTTTCGATTTTGATCGGGACGAGCTGTTGTCTGTCTCCCTGCCCGCCCGGGGCGTTGAAGGTGTTGTTACTTGTGGGGTTGATATTGCGTCTTCGGAAAAATCTATTGCATTGGCGGAAAAATATCCCTATATTTATGCCGCCTGCGGCATCGATCCGCAGGAAGCCCAGCGGGTCAAAAAGGGCGATTTCGCCATTTTGACCGAAATGCTGAAAAACAAACGATGTGTTGCCATCGGTGAGATCGGACTGGAATATCATTACAAGGATGTACCACGCGAAACGCAGCTCTCTGTTTTTGAAAAACAGCTGAAAATGGCGAAGTATCTGAATCTTCCGGTGATCATTCATGATCGGGAAGCCCATGCCGATACGTTAATGCTGTTGAAAAAATACCAACCGCGCGGCGTTCTGCACTGTTTTTCCGGCAGTGTGGAAATGATGCGCGAGATCATCAATTTGGGTATGTATATCGGACTTGGCGGTGTTGTGACCTTTAAGAATGCGAAAAAGCCGCTGCAGGTCGCCGCAGAGGTGCCGCTGAATCGCTTGGTCTTGGAGACCGACGCACCCTATATGTCGCCGGAACCCTTCCGTGGCAAGCGGTGCGATTCCTCCATGATCCCTTACGCGGCAAAAAAAATCGCTGAAGTGCGCTCCGTCCGTGCCGAAAGTCTTTTGAGCATGACGGCGGATAATGCCAGAGAGCTTTTTTCTATCCAATAATGTCTTTTACCCGTCGGCGAGGCGCCGGCGGGTATTTTTCTTTTGTTTGAATCATCTTTTGGTTGATTCTGGTGCCGGAATTCGGTATAATAGGATCGAATGAATCCGAAAGGAGAGCGCGGTGCCTTTGCCGCGGAAGCCTATGAATCAGAAATTAGAGAAAACCATTGGAAAAATTGTCAACGCGGTCACCAGTTCAGTGGCGCAGACCAAAGTGCAGCCGATGAAAGAGGACGACTGGATCCCTCCGGAAATGAGCGATGCTGCCCGTCTGGCGGCGGCGGAGGGCATGGTTCTGCTGCGCAATGACGGAAAGGTTCTGCCCTTTGCCAATGGAACGGTGCTTTCGGTCTTCGGCAGAGTTCAGGTCGATTATTTTGCCGTCGGTTACGGCAGCGGCGGTGACGTCAATAAGCCATATCAATTTAATCTGATCGATGGTCTTGCGGATTGCGAATATCTGGAGCTTAATGAAACGCTGAAAGACCTTTACGCCGATTGGATCGGCGCTCACCCGCGCGACGACGGATTCTGGGGACACTGGCCCCGCTTTTACGAGGAAATGCCGGTATCGGATGAGTTGGCAAAAACGGCGGCGGAGCAGAGCGATGCGGCGGTCGTTGTTATCGGCAGATCCAGCGGTGAGGATCGGGAAAACGCATTGGAAAAGGGCAGCTTCTATCTGACGGACACCGAACGGGATATGCTAAGTGCGGTTACAAAGGCGTTCGGAAAAGTCGCTGTTCTGATTAACAGCGGCAGCGTCATTGATATGTCATGGGTTGCGCCGCTGGGCGAAAACTGCGATCTGGCGGTGCTGTATGTTTGGCAGGGCGGAATGGAAAGCGGCAGAGCCATTGCCGATGTGCTTTGCGGCAGAGTCAATCCCTCCGGCAGGCTGTCCGATACCATCGCATCACATTATGAGGATTATCCTTCTGCCGGTCACTTCGGCAAAAAAGAATACAGCGAATATGTTGAGGATGTGTTTGTCGGCTATCGGTATTTTGAAACCTTTGCGCCGGAAAAGGTGCTCTATCCTTTCGGGTTCGGTTTGTCCTATACCGAATTTTCCATGGATGCCGAAAGCGCCGGCTGCCAGAAAGGAATGATTTCCGTTCAGGTAAAGGTAAGCAATATTGGCGCCGCTGCCGGTAAGCAGGTTGTGCAGCTGTATTTCGGCGCGCCGGCAGGTCTTCTGGCAAAGCCGTCAAAGTCATTGATTGCATACGCAAAAACGAAAGTCTTGCAACCTGGTGAAAGTCAGAGTCTGACTCTTTCGTTCCCGGCTGCGCATATGGCGTCCTATGATGACGACGGCAGGACCGGCAGCCGCAGCAGTTATGTGCTGGAAGCTGGTAGCTACACCGTCTATCTCGGCAGCAGTGTACGGGATTGTCATGCGGTTTATCATTACCGTGTGCGTGAACAAAAGATAATAGAACAGCTCAGCGAATACTGCGCTCCTGAGCCCTGCGGCGCTTTTTCCCGGATGACGGCAGTTTGGGGCAAGGACAAAGTTTTTGCCGCGTTTGAGCCGGTGCCGCTGCGCCGGATATCACGCAAAGACCGTATTTTGAAAAATTTGCCGGAAGCGCTGCCCGATACCGGCGATATGGGCTATCGCCTGGAAGATGTCGCAAGTGGTAAGATTTCCCTGGAAAAGTTTACCGCGCAGCTTTCCGACCGGGAATTGGAAGCGTTGACCCGCGGCGATTATATCATGAACAGCCCCTTAGGCGCGCCGGGTAATGCCGCAGTGTATGGCGGCACAGAGCAGAGTCTGCGCGAGCGCGGTGTATCGCCGGTTACCGCTACTGACGGTCCTTCCGGCATTCGCCTCGCGACGACGGCATCGCTTCTTCCGATCGGCACGGCTCTCGCCTGCAGCTGGAATGCGCCGTTGGTGGAGTCGCTCTATGATCTGATAGGGCAGGAAATGGCGAAAAAGGGGTCCCATGTCCTTTTGGCGCCGGGCATGAACATTCATCGTGATCCGCTCTGCGGCAGAAATTTTGAATATTTTTCCGAAGATCCTCTGCTGACCGGCACCATGGGTGCCGCCTTTGTGGCTGGTATCCAGAAAAACGGAGTTGCCGCCTGTCCAAAGCATTTTGCCTGCAACAACCAGGAAACCAACCGTACCCATAACGATTCGCGTGTCAGCGAGCGGGCGCTGCGGGAGATTTATCTGAAGGGCTTTGAGATTTGCGTCAAAACGGCAAAGCCGCGCAATATCATGACATCCTACAACAAAATCAACGGCGCATGGTCGCATTATAATTATGAATTAATCCAGGGCATTCTTCGTTCGGAATGGGGATTTGACGGCTGCGTGATGACAGATTGGTGGATGCGTGCTTCCAAAGATCCTGATTTTCCGTTGCTGCGCGACAATGCATACCGCGTCCGCGCTGGTGTCGATGTGCTGATGCCCGGTGCCGCTCCGGGAACCCGCCATGCTCACTATGACAATTCTCTGCTGGAAAGCCTTGGCAAAAAAGACGGCATTACCAGGGGGGAAATTCAGTCTTGCGCCATGCACACCCTTTTGATGGTGCTTCGCTCCTATCCTTTCCGGATGGAAAATTTCGGCTCCATTGAGGCGTATCAAAAAGGCGCCCCCTGGTTCAGCGTTAAAGAATAAAAATTTCGCCTTCCCGCTCCTTTTTAGGAAAGGGAAGGCGATTTTTTATTCCCATACCGCCGCCTGCACAAGAAGGCGGTGTTTTTTTGTCTCTTTTTTGATGCCAAGATACCGGAATCGCCCGAATCCGCGCACGGAAATCAGCTCCCCGTGTTTTGGTACGGCAGCCGGATCCAAAGCAGGCAGACTGTTGCGAAAGACCCGCTCTTTTTCGAATAGCTCTTTTGCCTCGCCGCGCGACAGCTTGTAAACGGCAGCGCAAAGGCAATCCAGCCGTTCGGACGATACAAAATACACCTTGGCTTCTGGCTCTTTTTTTGCAGCTTCCGGCAGGGTATCCATTACGCACAGGCGGATGTCCGTGTGTCGGATGCGCGTAAGATTTTCCAGCAAAAACGGTGTGATTCCACGAAGAACGGCAGCGTAGGCGATTTTGCCGTCCAATAAAATATCGCCGATTTTTTCTCTTTTTATCCCCAGGGACAACATTGCGCCCAACACATCCCGATGCCGCAGCTCTTCGCCAAATTTGTCCGAACGCGGGGTGATTTGCAGACAGTCGATGGGCGGGGCATAGGGGTAGCCCAATTCCTCTTCCTTCCCGAAGACGGCAAGATTGCGTTCAGCCTCCGGAAATAAGCCGAAAAAGGACAGGCTACGCACATCTGCGCTCCTTTGGAGGCGTTCCGCAACTGCCTGCGCGGCAGGGGAGAGGAAGTCCGTTTCCGTATAGATTCCCCGGACAAAGCTTCGGTCGGAAAGCTCTTTCAGTCTTTTTTCAAGAAGCTGCTGCTCCGCGCCGCCGTTCATACCGATTGCTCCGTTCTCAAATCATAAGCTTCCAGCCGGTAGATCGGTTGCCCGAGATCGGAAAAACGCTTTTCGTATTCAGTAATAATATTGCCCTCAAAATCGCTGCCGTGCAGATCCAGCGATACATGCTTCAACCCGAAACCGTTTTGTGAAAACTGCTCGATGGAAAATTCAAAGAACCCCATATTATCGGTTTTCTGATGGATTTCTCCGTCTGGCAGCAGAAGGCGGCGATAGATTTCCAGAAAAGCAGGGTAGGTAAGCCGCTTGTTTGTGTCCCGATTTTTCGGATAGGGACAGGAAAAATTCAGGTAAATTTGCGCAACGCTGTGATCTTTCAGATATTTTGGCAGCATATGTGCATCGCATTTGAGAAAAAGCACATTACGAAGCTCGTCGCGCCTGGCGCGTTCACATGCCATAACCAGGACGTTTGCGACTTTTTCGACGGCGATAAAATTGATATCAGGATGGCGCTTTGCCGCTTCACAGATGAATTTTCCCTTGCCACATCCGATTTCCAGGTGCAGCGGATTGCTGTTCCCAAAGTAAGCTGCCGTGTCGATGTATTCCGGCTTTTGTACCGAAGTTGCAAAATTCAGGTCCTCCGGCGCGGGGATGTACAGGAGGGACGCGCACTTTTCCAGCCTCTCGCGTAAATGCTTTTTTTTACGGTCTCGCATAAATGAAATTCCTTTGACAGATAAATTATTCGACCTGCATGCCTTGCGCTTTTCGCTTTTCATCCAGTTCCTTTGCAATGCCCCGCTTGACTTTCGTTGTCAGCGGATAGAAGAACATCGGGATGGCGCACAGCAGCATACTGACGCCGGGGACGATGGAGACCAGGGAGAACATTGCGAAATTCTGTGTTCTGGTTAGTTCCGTTGCGGCGACAATGACATCCGAGGAGAGCATCTGCTCCGGTTCAAAGCCGATAAACATATACATCACAATAATGCCGCAGGTTGCAAAGGCATTGCCCAGTTTGTTGATAAATCCCTGACACGCCGCCCCCAGACCATTGTCGCGAAACCCGGTTTTCAGCTCCATATAATCCAAACAGTCGCAGATCATGGCATAGGAAATGACATTCAATACGCCCAACGGAATACAGGTAATCAGAACGAAGGGAATGCAGGCGTAAAGGTTGGCTGTGAACCAGCCGATCAGCGTCGTGAAAATACTGGCGACAAAGCCCGCAAGGCAGGTGGTGATGACAATTTTTTTGTAATCAAATTTTTTCATCAGCACCGGCATCACCAGCATTGCGCCAAACATGCCGATGATGGCGCAAACCTGGAAAATGGTTTTTACCGTAGAAACGCTGGCGGAAATATAAGCGGTTTTGTCGGCGAGGGACATGTTCGGCGTGATCTCCGGTCCGATATAGAAGGCGTAGCGTGCCACATGGACGGCGGCTGCCTGCACCATATATCTGCCGCTGGACAATACGCCCATAATCATAACCAGCATCAGAGGTTTGCAGGTAAAAATCCGTTTCAGCTGACCGGGTTCGCCGGGTTCCCGCTTGCGCAGCGGCGGTACAAACCGCTCTTTGACGCGAAAATAGGTATTGACATACATCACAATGCCAATCAGCACCGTGATCAGCGCGATAATCAAATATTGCTGCTTGAAATATTCCACACCGGTGGTGCCCAGAATGCCGGGCAGTACCAGACCGGCGACCAGGAACAGCACTTCCGGCACGGCGGAACCGACGCCGTTGACCGTGCGGCCCAAAGATATGACCTGTGAACGCTCTTCCGCGTTGGGCGTCAATACATTGGGCAGACTCCAGAACGGGACATCCGCCATGGTATAGAACATCCCCCAGAAGACATAAACAAAGGCGGTGTAGACCATCAGCTCGGTCTGGCTTAAGCCTTCCGGAGCGTAATACATCAGAATGGTCAAAATGGTAATCGGTGCGGCTGCAAAAAGGATATAGGGTTTCATTTTGCCCCATTTTGTCGTGTTGCGGTCGGCGATCATGCCCATCAGCGGGTCATTGATCGCGTCCCATATCCGCGCCAGCAGCATCAAAAGCAGAACAAAAAGCAGCGGCAGCTGTAAAACGTTGACGTAATAGTCGCTGACATAACTGGACATCATGGCATAAATCATGCCCTGCCCGCAGCCGCCGAGGGCAAACATCCACATTTCTTTCTTTGGCATAACCCAGCCGGCCTTGTTCGGCGCCTTGGTCTTTTCTTTTGCCACAGAAACCCCTTCTTCCTGATAAAATATAGCTTCAGTATATCATATAATTTCTCTCCTTTCCACTGATTTTACAAAAAAATAAGGAAAATTTTTCTCAATTTTGTACAGCCGTTCCTCATTGCATCTCTGCTCGCAGTTCTTGACATTTTCGTCATAATCCGATAAGATAAGTAGAAAAGAAATATACAACGGAGCCAGACCATGCGGACAATAAAAAAACCATCTCATCCCCTGCTTCCTAAAATCTCGGAGCTATCCAAAGAGCAAAAGCGGTCTTTGCTTTTTCTGGCACTTTGCTTTGCGGTGCCGGTTTTACTGATACTGATTTCTTTCATTCGCCTGGGAATTCGTCCTTTCGGCGATAATTCTTTGCTGGGCATGGATTTGTGGAGTCAGTATTTCCCGATGCTGCGCCATCAATACGAAAGCCGGCGGGAGCTGGCGATGGACTTGTTTTCCTGGGACGGGGCAATGGGCGTTGATACCTTTGTTCAAAACGCTTACTATTGCAACAGCCCCTTTAATTTGCTTTCGCTGCTCTCGCCGCTGTCCTTGTTGATTGACGCACTGGATTATCTGATCCTCTTTAAATTCGGGCTTGCCGGATTGAGCTTCGCTTTGTATTGCCGCCGCAAATTTAAAAAGGTCGACTGGTTTACGGTCGGCGTATCCTCCGCTTATGCGCTTTGCGCATATTGTCTTGCTTTTATCAGTCAGGTCATGTGGTTCGACGCGGTGATCTTTTTCCCGCTAATATTATTGGGCTTTGAGCGGCTGATGGAGGAGAAAAAGCCATTTTTCTATTGTCTGATTCTGGCGCTGACCATTTATTCCGGTTTTTATATCAGCTTCAGCATCTGCCTGTTCCTGATTCTGTATTTTCTGATTTATGCCGCTGAGCACGCCGGAGAGCTTCGTCTCAGGGGGATTTTCTTCGGTGGGCTGCGGTTTTCTTTGTTTTCGCTGCTGGCTGGCGGGCTTGCCGCATTTGTGCTTTTGCCGGTATATTTCGGGCTGCAGCATACCATTGCCTCTGACATTCCCGCGCCCTCCGCGCCGGAGCTTTATAACTCAATTTGGGAGTATCTTGCCAATTTATTCCCATCTGCACCGGTTTCTCTGCAATATGATGTGCCCAATATCTACAGCGGCTTTTTTGTGCTGCTTTTGCTGCCACTGTTTTTGATGAATAAAAAAATCGCTTTGCCGCGTAAAATCATGTATTCGCTGCTTGTGGTTTTTTTGTATTTTTCCATGAATCTGAATTATCTGGATTATGCCTGGCACGGCTTCCACTTCCCCAATCAGCTCCCGGGCAGATGGACCTTTATTTTCTCCTTCGTGCTGCTGATTATGAGCTACGAGCTTTTGCGTAAGCTTGACGGGATGCCGGTGGGGCAGATTCTTTCCTCCGCGTTGTTTGTCGTCGCGATTTTTATTCTGACCTTGGTTTTGCCGGAAGAAAAACAACTATCTGTTGAATCCATTGCGATGGGCGCAATCTTCCTTGCCCTTTACACGGTGATCCTGATCCTGCACTCCAAATATCACGGCGATTCCTTTCAGAAAACCGCCGCGCTTTTGCTGGCTGCCTGTATGCTGGTTGAGGTGTTTACCAATTCCTCCATGGTTCTGCTTTCCGGAACAGAGGTCGGCAGTGTGTCTCGCTATACCAATTATGACGACGAGATGGACTATTTCACCGAGACATATGCCGACAGTGAGAACGATGCGTTTTACCGCTCGGAGATGTATTATAACTGGACCTTTGATCACTGTCAGCTGTTTGGATTGAAAGGGCTGACCTATTATTCCTCCACGATGGACGGCGAGGCGTATGAGTTTTACAAGGGGCTCGGGTACCGCGTTTACGCCAAAAATGTGAGCACGGTATACTGTCCGTATTCTCCCATGCTTAATTCCGTTTTGAATGTCCGTTATGTGGCGGGCGTTTCCATGCAAAAGGAACCGGATTATCTGCAGAAAATCGACGAAAAAGACGATATTGAGGTTCTGGAAAACGAAAAATTGCTGCCGGTAATGTTTCCTGCGTCAGAGAAAATTCTGGATTGGGCGCCGGCAGGCACCCTGGAAAATTATGAGGAGCAGAATCGATTCTTTTCCGCATTGACCGGAACAAACGCGCCGGTGTATCAGAAAATTGAGGATCGGAGGATTGAGACCGAAAACGCGACGCTTTCGTCCACCGCAGCCAACTGGACGAGCGAGACATACATCCGCAGTCAATCCGGGAAGCCGGTCACCATCACATATCGTTATACACTCCCCAAAGACGGACCGGTATATCTTTGTCATAATTACAGCAAGGGCGACATGACCATCAAAGCCGACGGTGAAAATATCACGCTGATCCTTTACCGGGAGCCGATGAAATATCTCGGCGAATATCAGGCTGGGGATGAGATTGAAATTACCGTAAAAACCGAGAATGTCGGTGTCGGCACCTCCGGCCTTGCGCTTTACTATTTTGATCGGGCGCTGTTTGAATCCTGCTATGATCAGATGATATCGCAAGGCAGCTGCGAGGCGAAAGAAACGGCGCGCGGCGTTGTTTGCGAAATCAGCAACAAGGAAAACACCCTGATGTTTACATCCATTCCCGCTCGGGGGATGACTTGTACCATCGATGGTGTCCGGGCGCCAATCCAGGCCATTGACGGGTATCTTGCGGCGGTGCGCGTTCCGGCGGGAGAGCATACGGTGGAATTTTCCTATGAAACCGAGGGACTAACGGAAGGTCTGTTGATTTCCGGCGGCTGCGCCGTTGTCCTGTTTGCTTTGGGCGGTGCTGTATATATTCGCAAAAAGAAGAAAGCAATAGCGCAGAAAGCGACAGAAAACGCATAATTATACCGCGGCGCAGCGGGAGAAGCTTGCGCCGCCGTTTCTTTTGTGCTATACTAAGCCAAACAAAATAAAAAAATCGGGAAAATACGGTGCAAAGGGAAGCCTTTGTGAAAAGGGAACGCGGTGAAAATCCGCGGCAACAGCCATTACCGTCAGCGTTTCAGACAGGACAGATGCCATTGGAGAAATCCGAGAAGGCGTCCTGATCGGGGAAGCGATTCTCCACTCGCAAGCCGGGAGACCTGCCGTATTTTTCGAGTGATAGGCGTTTTGGGCAAGGAAAACGCCATCGCCGCTGATACAGAGAAAACGGGTCGCCCGTCTTTTTCTCATACAAAAAATCGGCAGCGAAGCGCATTCGTGCCGGTTTTTTTGCTTTGTTATAAGAAAAAACGGAGGTCTTTGTTGTGAAAAAAATCTCTAAATCCCTTTTGTCGGTTTTTTTATGCTTGCTGTTTGTAATGCTGTGCGTTGTTCCTGCGGCTGGTGCGGGGGATGACTGGGGGAGCTTTCGCGGCAGCGCGGACAATAACGCGGTTGTCGATTTCTCTCTGCCTCTGCCCGCCGAGGCAATGCTTGCCTATCGTTTCTCGTTGAAAGACGCGGATGACTGGGCGACCAATATCTCCGAACCGTTATTGTCCGGCAGCTCTCTTGTGATCGCGGTCGGGGATGAGCTGTTGGTACTGGATCGGCAGGGAAAGGCTGCGTATCGTTACGCCCTTGCTTCCGCGATCGGCTATAATTGCCGCCTTGCGCTGGCTGGTGAACTGGTGATTGTGCCGCTTGCCGACGCTTCGGTGCAGGCGATCCGCTTTGCCGATGGCGAAACGGTCTGGCAGACCGAGCCGGTGGTTACGATGGACGAAAACGGTGCGGCGCAATATCACAGCATTCAGAGCGCCATTGCCTTCGATGGCGAATCGCTCTATATTCCCACCGTCTGCTTCGATGTCGCCACCTATGCGCCGGTGCGCGGCGAGCTGCTTTGCGTGAACGCCCAAAACGGAGAGATGCGCTGGCAATACGACAACACCGACGGCGGCTATAACTGGAACGGCGCTGCGGTTCGGGACGGAAAGGTTATCCTGGCAGGTCAGGACGGGAACGTTTCCGTCTTTGACGCGAAGACCGGCAGCTTGCTTTCCAGCCTCTCCCTTTCTGCGCCGGTCAGTGCTGTGGTAACCTATGCGGAGGGTGCTTATTATACCGTTGCCTCCGATGGCGTTTTTTATCAATTTACAGTGGACGGCGACGGCAGAATAGCGCAGACCGGCTCCGTTGCCTTTGCCTATTCTTCCACCTCCTCTCCGGCAATCTCCGGCGGCAAAGCCTATGTCGGCGGCTTGTGGGAAGCGTCTTTGGATTGGTCCAATCCCGCGAAAGGTGTCTTCGCCGTCATTGACCTGGCTTCCATGACATTGGAGAAAAAATTGGAAGCTCCCGCTGAGGTCAAGGCTTCGCCTCTGGTTTGCACCGAAAACGGGACCCGCGCCTATTTTACCTGCAATAATTACCCCGGTGCGCTGTATTGCTATGACGGAAAAGCTGTTGACGAAGTCTATGTCCCCACCGGCAGCGATCAGAATTATTGTATCGCTTCGCCGATCGCTTCCGACGATGGCGCGGTATATTACTGGAATGATTCCGGTGCGCTGTTCGCCGTGAAAAAAAGCGAGCCTGCCGCTCCCGGCGACATTGACGCAGACGGAGAAATTACCACGTCCGACGCCCGGCTGCTGTTGCGCATGGCGGTTCATCTGGATAAAATGCCGCAACAGATTCTTTCCCTCGGCGATATAAATAAGGATGGGGCGATCACCACCGCCGACGCCCGGCTGCTGCTGCGTCAGGCGATCGGCTTGGATGGAGGGGGAGTCCTGTGAAAAAAATCGTCATTTACCTGATTTGCCTGCTGCTTTGCTTTCTCTTTGTCTCCTGCGCCAAAAAAACGCCGCCGCAGGAACCCGGTACGACCGAAACCGGCACAGCCGTTGCCGTAACAGAAAACAACACAAAAGAAACCATCCCCTCCGAGACAGTGGCGTCGACGGCATCCGCCGGTCAGTCGGCGGATGCGCAGCCGGAGACGGCGGTGCAAACAACTGACGCGCCGACGAAACCCGACGTGCCGGCGGAACCCGCGCCGCCGACCGCAGCGCCGCAAACCACCGAAGCGACAAAGCCGCAGGCAGCCGAGCCTCCCGTCACCACAGCGCCGCAGAGCGCGCAAATCACCTTTTCGGTCCGCTGTGATACCGCCGTTGCCGCCGGAAACGAAATTGCCCTCGCCATCGCGCCGGACGGGGTGATCCTTTCGGAAAGAACCGTTCCGATTACCGGCAATACAACGGTATTTGATATCACCAAAGACGCCGGACTGGTGCTGGGCTATCGGGACAGCGGTTACGGGACTTATGTTTACAGCATCAACTCCCTTGCCGAGCGCGCTGCCGGGGCGATGAGCGGTTGGATATATCTGGTTAACGGGCAATCGATGCAGCAGTCCTGCTCCTCCTATGTGCTGGAGGACGGCGATACGGTGGAATGGGTCTATACGCTGGACGGCGGCAGGGATGTGATGAATTGATTCGCAACTTTTTTTATAAACGAAACGACCGGACGGTTCTGTTGTATGCGTTCTTTGTTCTGGTGTTTTCCATGGCGGCGGGCGGACCGATTCTGACCGGCGTATCCTTCCTTTCCGCCCTGCTCAGCCGCCTGTATACCGGCGGCAAAAAGGCGTTTTTCTCCTCCCTTGCGCTCTCATTGCCGGTGCTTTTATTGCTGACAATCATCAACCCGCTGGTCAATACCGGCGGGCTGACCGTGCTCTTTACGGCATGGGGCAGAAGCATCACGGCGGAAGCGATGCTCTATGGCTTTTCGTCGGGACTGACTCTTTCCTCGGTGCTGCTTTGGTTCGCCCATTGGAATGACCTGTCCCTCAATGAAAAATTGCTCGGCGCCTTTTCCGGCGTGCTGCCCACTACCACGATGAGCCTTGCGATGATTCTGCGCTATATCCCCGACCTGATCCGCACCGCATCGGAGGCGGACCGGGCGCAAAAAGCCCTTTGCGGCGCGGAAAACAGCAAAAAGGAAACGCTTCGCTTTTCCCTGCGCACCGCCACGGTGGTATTGGAAAAAAGTCTGGAGGATTCCATCGTTACCGCCAAAAGCATGAACGCCCGGGGATACCGGCGGGGGATGAAAAAAAGAAAACCGCCGAAAATGCCCCCCTCCGACCGGCTGCTGACGGCGCTGCTTCTGCTGCTGGGGCTTGGCTGCGGCGTATCCCTTTGGCTTTGCGGCTCCTTTGGGTTTTATCCCTATATCGAGATCCCGCCTATGACGTCGTTATGCGCCGTTTTTCTGGCAATATTCCTGTTGCTGCCGATGCTTTGTGACGGAAAGGATGCGCTGTTATGCCGATGGTCGAAATAAAAAATCTGTCCTTTCGCTACGCCCTGTCGGACACTCCGGCACTGCGAAAGATCAGCCTTTCTCTGGAGGAAGGGTCATATACGCTGCTGTTCGGCGCGACTGGCAGCGGAAAAACCACCCTTCTCTCCCTTTTGAAGCCGGAGATAACCCCCGGCGGCGAGCAAAGCGGCTCTCTTCTGTGGTTCGGCGAAAAGCTAAAGACCGGCGCGTCGGTCGGCTATGTGGCGCAGAACCCCGAAGCGCAGACCGTCGCCGATACCGTGTATCGGGAATTGGCGTTCGGGTTGGAAAATGGGGATTGGGACGACGGTGCCATCCGCCGCCGGATTGCCGAAACCGCCTGCTATTTTGGGCTGAATGAAATTCTGGACAAAAAAATAAACGAGCTGTCCGGCGGGCAGCGGCAGCTGTGCAATTTATGCGCGGCGCTCTGCCTGTCGCCGAAGCTGTTGCTTTTGGACGAGCCCATCGCCCGGCTGGACCCCATCGCGGCGGAAAGCTTCCTTTCCGTGCTGCGTCGGGTGCATCAGGAGACCGGCATTGCCATCCTCCTCAGCGAACATCGTACCGAAAATCTGCTGCGCGACTGCGACCGGGTCTTGTTTCTGGAGCAGGGAAGTCTGCTCTTTGACGGCGACGCTCCGTCCTTTTGCGCCTTTTTGAGCAAAGAAAACCCCTCTCTTGCGCCGTCGTTGCCGGAAAGCGCCCGCATCGCCCATCGGCTCTCCGATCAAAAACCGCTGCCCCTGACAGTTGCCGAAGGGAAAAAAGCGTTGGCTGGCTGGGCGAAAAAGGCAGCGGTGCAGCCGCGGCGCACCGCAAACGGTACAGAGCCCCTGCTGCGGGCAAGGGAGCTGTGGTTTGCCTACCGGAAACAGCAGCAGCCGGTGATCCGGGGGGCAAGTCTGGAGGTGTACGGCGGCGAGATCCACGCGCTGGTGGGCGGCAACGGGGAAGGAAAGTCCACATTGTTGTCGCTGCTGGGCGGCGCGCTGCGTCCGGCGCGCGGCTCAATCAAAAAGGAAAAATCTGTCCGTACCGCCCTCTTGCCGCAGGACGCCCGGCTGTTGTTTGTCAAAGAGGAGCTGCTGGCGGATCTGATGGAATTTTCCGACCGGTTTTTCTACACCGAAGCGGACGCCAGGGCGATGCTGCGGCGTCTGGGGCTTTCCCACTGTGAAAAGCGTCACCCCTACGATTTAAGCGGCGGCGAAACGCAAAAAGCCGCGCTGGCAAAGCTTCTGCTGACCGGCGCGCAGGTGCTCCTGCTGGACGAGCCGGTCAACGGACTGGACGCCTCGGGCAAAAGAGAAATTTCCCGCCTGTGCATCGAAGGGGCGCGGGAAGGCAGAGCGATTTTGCTGATCACCCATGACCTTGCCTTTGCCGCCGAAACCGCCGACGTCATCACCATGGTCTCCCGGGGACAGACCCTCCAAAGACAGAGCACCAGAGAATTTTTGCTCGAAAACCGCTTTTTTACCACCCCCTCGGCGCGATTGACCGCCGATTGGACCGTGCCGGCGGTGTCGCCGGAGGAGGTGACCGGCTGTGAAAAATAAACAGCGGCTGTTTTCTTCGCTCGAGCTTGCCGCATTGCTGCTTTTGCCCCTGCTGCTGCTTGCTTGCGCGGTCTGCGAGCTGCCCCAAAAAGCCCTCTGGATGTTCCTGGGGGCGATTTTGGCTTGCGTTCCCTTTTTGCTCTCCTTTGAATATCGCAAGCCCACCGCACCGCAATTGATGCCCCTGATCATCCTGTCCGCCGTCGCCGCCGTCGGCAGGATCCTGTTTGCCGCCACGCCAAATTTTAAGCCAGTCACCGCCGTTGTTATTCTGGCGGGCGCCACCCTGGGACGCTCCCAGGGCTTTTTATGCGGCGCGCTGGCGGCGCTGGCGTCCAATCTATTCTTCGGCCAGGGCGCCTGGACCCCCTGGCAGATGTTTGCCTGGGGGCTGATCGGTTATCTGTCCGGCGTGCTCACAAAGGCGGGCTGGCTGCGCGGCAGAGCCTCTGCCGCTCTCTGGGGCTTTACTGCCTGCTGTCTCTATGGACTGATTCTGGACAGCTGGACCATCATCGGCTTTATTTCCCCCTTGACCCCCGCCGCCGCCCTGACCGCCTACGGCGCCGGCGTGCCCTTTACGCTGATCCATGCCTTCTCCACCGTCCTCTTTCTTTTTTTGCTGTACCGCCCCTGGCGCAGAATCCTCCGGCGCATCCTGCGTAAATATGATTTGACCTGAGGTCATAAATTATAGAAAAATTTTTCACAAAAACAGCATAATTTTGCCTTTTTGCTATGGTAATTCGGTGCAGAATATGTTATACTGCGGTGAGAAAAACATAGGAGGGCATACAAATGAAAACCGGGAAAAAACTACTTTCTGTTCTGTTGGCGGTGCTGCTCACCCTAACCGCCATCCCCTACGGCGGCTTTGTCGGC
>CASFQZ010000025.1 GCA_949296825.1 uncultured Eubacteriales bacterium | reverse complement strand
CGTCGGCAGAAGCTTTGCTACAATGAATACGAAAGGAGTTGGACGAAGGCAAGCCGCCGATGCTCACAATGAAGAAGTCCCAGGCATATGTCACACGCGGGGTACCCGCCGCGCGGGCGCTTCCGGAATGGGAGCCGCCCGTGTCGGTGCCGCGTGTGCCCCACCCCTCCGCGCTCAATCCCGCCGACCTGCCGCGCGACCGCGGGATGGCCGGCCCCATCGGCGCCTATGAGATCCCGCCTCTCGCCAACAGCGTGCCGAAGGGACTTGAGGCGTTGGCCGAGCACCTGCGCGGCGAGGACCCGTTGGACATCGTGAACACCGCGCTGGACGCCCTTCTGCCGCCCGCCGAACGCCACCGCCTGGCCGTGGAATCCTTTGCCAACGGCTTGCTCATCCTCTCCCTGGCCCGCCGCGAAGACCGCTTCACCTACAATCGCTTCATCGTGCCCAAACTCCGCGCGGCGCTCACCCCCACCCTGGGCCGCCTCACCATCCGCCTCATCCAGAAAAAAAGACCCGCAATCCCTTGCAGGTCCTTGACTTTGCTGTTTTTCACTCGGGTTTGTATACTACTTCATGCTAGCATTTTACCACATCCTCCCCTGACATGTCAAGGGGTTTTTCAAAAAATTTTTGAAATTTTTTGCCCGCCGGGGCGGCGCACCCCTCCCCGCCATCGCAAGCGCTTCACAGGCATGGCGGGCAGCCGGCGGCGCCATGGCGGTGAATCCCTTCGGCTTTCCACCGCCGGCATTCCGTTTCCCTTTGAAGCGGCGCAGCGGCAAAAAACCGCCTGCCGTCACGGCGCGGGCTTCATGACCGCCAGCGCGGCGGGGCGGCGCCAGCCCTCGGCGCCGTAGCGCAGGGCTGCCATGGCGTCGTCGCCAAAGGGAACGGGCATATCCAGATATTCCCCGCTGAGCGAATCCCGCTGCCAGCGCCACTGTCCCAGCTCGGCGATGGTCTGACGGCAGGCGGGATCCACAAGGATTTTGCGCTGCTTGAGCCAGTCGATGGCGCTTTTGACGCTGCCCTCGCCCTTGCGCGCGCCCACCGCCCGGAACCCCGCCTTGCGCCACATCCGGATGCGGTCCGGCTCGGCGCTGTCGCAATACATCAGCCGGTTTTTCGGGAAGTCCGAGGCGCGCGCCTCTTCGATGATTTCGGCGGTGTCCCGCTCCCGCATGGATAATTCCCTCAACACATAAATATCCCCGTCCCGCCAGCCCAGAAGCAGCAGCACATTGGCGTGGTTAAAGCCGAAATCCTGCCCCATCGCCACATCGTCGTAAAAGGAAAGGTCCTGCGCGCAGGGGACGGCGCGCCAATTGGTCAGGATCAGCCCGCCGCTTTCGCCCCACTCCCCCAGCCCGTACACGCGGTACCCCTCCGGGTCCAGCCGCCTGCGGCGCTCCATTCTCGCCTTATATTCTTCATCCAAAAAATGATTATCCAGATAGGTGGAGTGATGGGTCAGCACGTTTTCATCATAGGTATCAAAAAACACCTTCTTGACCCAGTGATTGGCGCTCACCGGATTGAAGGTGCCCTTGATTTGATAAAACAGCCCCTCGGGCAGCTGCCCGCGCAGGCGGTCGTCCACAATTTCAAAATCCTGCCGCGTAAACTCGGTCAGTTCCTCAAACCAGACGTCGGTCAGCTTGCCCTGGCGAAAGGCGACGGATTTCAGCTTTTCCCGCTGCTTCGCGTCGTTCATCCCCCGGAACAGCACCGTATTGCCGTTGCAGCAGCGCAGGGACAGCGGCTCCACGCTGAATTTCCAATAGGACTCCAGACCGAACCGGCGGATCACCGACAACAGCTCGGCGCAGGTCGAATCGCGATTGGTCACCTCCGATTTGCGCAGGCAGATCAGATTGCGCCCCGGATCGCGCATCAGCCGCAAAATATATTGCTGCGCCGTGTCGACGCTCTTGCCCGACCCGGCGGAGCCTTTCATGATAATATAGCGCTTTTTCGATTCATGCACCGCCCGGAAAATTTCATTACCCGGCATAATGATTTCCATGAAACCGTCACTCCTTTCTTTCTCCTTCCCCGCCCCGGGGACGGATTGCTGTCCGGTAAAAAAACCGCCCGGGACAGCACCCGCGCTCGTCCGCCCCCCTGGCGGCTTTTACCCGCCCGCCGGCAGCTTTTTCGCCCCACCGGACGGCTTTTACCCGCCCGCCGGCAGCTTTTTCGCCCCACCGGACGGCTTTTGTTCGCCCGCCGGCAGCTTTTTCGCCCCACCGAACGGCTTTTGACCCCGGCGGGGGCGTTCGGAAATCCCGTCCCGGGGCGGGCTTCCCCGGCACCCAAGTCGATTTTCACCAACCTCCCGGCGGCATGGCGCCGTCGATCCCGCCCGGACGGTTCTTTCGTTTTCATCAATAAAAAAAGACCCCGATCGGAGCCTTTTTGTTTTTTTCTTTTATCTATGTATACTACTTCATATTAGCATTATACCACGCCCGCCCCTGACATGTCAAGGGGTTTTTTCAAAAAAAATGAGATTTTTTTATCGCTTCCCCGGGCGGCGCGGCATATGCTGTCTTTGAGGTGATCATCATGTGCGGCATTGCCGGAGAAATTGCTTTTTCGTATGATGTGCGGGCGCACCGGGAAAACCTGCTGCGAATGCAGAAGGTTTTGGCGCCCCGGGGACCGGACCAGCAGGGGCTGTACCTGAGCGAGCAGGCGGGGCTTGCGCACCGGCGGCTCTGCGTGATCGACCCGGCGGGCGGGCGCCAGCCGATGCGCCGGGTCGTGGACGGCAAAGGCTATGTCATTGTCTACAACGGCGAGCTTTACAACACCGGGGAGCTGCGCGCCGCGCTGCGGCGGGAGGGCGCGCGCTTTACGACCCGCAGTGACACCGAGGTGGCGCTGCTGTCCTATCTGTACTGGGGGGAGGACTGTCTGCAAAGGCTCAACGGCATTTTTGCCTTCGCCGTCTGGGAGGAGGAAGCCCGGCGGCTGTTTGCGGCGCGGGACCGCATCGGCGTCAAGCCCTTTTTCTTTGCCGAAGCCGGGGGCGGGCTGCTCTTTGCCTCGGAGCTGAAGGGGATCCTTGCCCACGGCGCCGTCCCGCCGGTCATTGACCGAGACGGCGTGGCGGAGATCCTGCTGATGGGTCCGGGCAGAACGCCGGGCTGCGGCGTGTTCCGGGACATCCGGGAGCTTTGCCCCGGCTCCTTTCTGACCTATGAAAAAAACTCCCTGCGGGTGCGCCGCTATTGGAAGCTGACGGATCAGCCCTTTACCGATACCTTTGCCCAATGCGTCGAAAAGACCCGCTTTCTGGTTCTCGACGCCATCGAGCGCCAGCTGGTCTCCGACGTGCCGGTCTGTACCTTCCTGTCCGGCGGACTGGATTCCAGCCTGATCTCCTCGGTGGCAAGCCGGTATCTGGCGAAACAGGGGAAAGAGCTGACAACCTTTTCGGTCGGCTATCGGGACAATGAAAAATATTTCAAAAAGAGCAAATTCCAGCCCAGTTCCGACCCGGCGTATATCCGGCTCATGGCGGAGTATCTGAAGAGCGACCACCACGATGTGATCCTTGACACGCCGCAGCTGGTGCAGGGGTTGTATGACGCGGTCAACGCCCGGGACCTGCCGGGGATGGCGGATGTGGACGCCTCGCTGCTGCTGTTTTGCCGCGAAATCAAAAAAGAGGGGACCGTCGCCCTGTCCGGCGAATGCGCCGACGAGATTTTCGGCGGCTATCCCTGGTACCGCGACCCCGAGATCCGCGCCCGATACGGCTTCCCCTGGGCGCAGACCACCGATTACCGCCTCGGCTTTTTGCGGGACGAATGGACAGAGGTCATCGACGGCAGAGCCTATGTGGACCGGCGCTACCGGCAGACCCTTGCGGACGTTGACAGGCTGCCCGGCCTTTCCGCGACGGAGCGGCGGATGAAAGAAATGATGGTGCTGAACTTCCAGTGGTTCATGCAGACCCTGCTGGACCGCAAGGACCGCATGAGCATGGCGGCGGGGCTGGAGGTGCGCGTGCCCTTCTGCGACTGGCGCATTGCCGAATACCTCTACACCGTGCCCTGGGAATACAAGGATTACAACCACACCGAAAAGGGGCTGCTGCGGGAGGCGATGAAGGATTACCTGCCCCGAAAGGTGCTCTGGCGCAAAAAAAGCCCCTATCCCAAGACCCATCATCCGGCGTACCGGGCGGCGGTGGAGCGGGAGCTGCGGGAAAAAATCCTCGGCGACCCCGACGCGCCGCTTTTGCAGCTGGTCAAAAGGGAGGCGCTGGAGCGATTGCTGACCGAAACCACCGGCACCCCCTGGTACGGGCAGCTGATGAACACGCCCCAGACCATCGCCTATCTTGTGCAGGTCGATTTCTGGCTGCGCCGCTATCGGGTGCAGATCGTTTCTTAAAACAAAAAAGGAAGGCGGGCGAAGCCCTTCGCCGGCTGCCTTCCTTTTCCTTCTGTTTTTGCCGGGCGATCGCCTTACGCCTCCGGCGCGGGCTTGCCCTCGTCCTCGTTCTGGATATTGATCAGATGGTTGCGCTCGCTGTAGGTCCAGTCCATATCAAAGGGCTGACAGGCGGCGGAGACGGGGATATAGATCTGCGCCGCGTCCCCCCGCCAGGCGGGCAGCTCCATGGCGATTTCGCCCCGGTCGGTCTGCACCCGGTCGCTGCCGAGGGTATAGGTCGCCTCGTGGCGGAAAAACCGGACGGTAAAGGACTGCGCCGTCCTCAGGACGGTGCCGCCGCAAAAGGCGGCGAAGGTACCGAAGGGGATGCACCACACCCCGTCCTTTTGCCGGGGCGGCGCAGCGACGGCGGCAAGCCCCATATCGTGTCCCTTAAAGCACAGGCGGGTCGTGTCGTATACCGGCGCCAGGGCGGGCGGATAGATACAATCACGCGCCTTGTCCACGATCAGCTCATCCACGATACGGCCGTCATCAAAAAATCCGGTGATTTTCAAGCGCTGCTTTTCCACCTGTACCAGAGCGAACATGCTGACCTTTTCCTGCTGCGGTTGAAAGGCGGCGTGCCAGACCTTCTGCATGGAGGCGCTGCCCGGGGGGTTCTGATTGCTGTTGCCGAGCATATAGTGGATCGTCCCCTCGCTGGGACGGTCGTACATATTTTCATGGCGCATCGGGAAGGTGCGGGCAAAATTATGCTCGTGTCCGGCGAACATCAGATCCTGCCGCTCTACACAGGGACGCATCATCGGATAGGCGTCAAAATTATGCCCCTCCGGGATGGAGGGATAGATCGGAAAATGATAGACGCCGATCTTCCATGTCCTGTCGCTCCGGTCCAGATCCTCCATCGACCACCGGTTGACCAGCGCCGGCTCGTTGACGCCGTAGACCGTAAAATGGGCGTCGCCGTAATCAAAGGAATAATTCTCCGGACGCCAGCCCTCGGGACCGTTCTGCGGGTAGGACAACAATAGCTGCTCGTTAAAAAATTCCGCCGGCTCGGCGTAATAGCGCTCCTGCTCCGTCGGGAAATACTGCCGGAATCCCCGGTTGTCGTGGTTGCCGCAGCACATCATATAGGGCAGCGACTCGATCACGCCCTCAAGGCCCTCAAACATGGCGTTCCACTGGATCTCATGCTGTCCGCAGTTGGTATTGTCTCCGGCGGTCAGCAAAAAGCGCACCTCGGGGTGACGCGCCAGAATCCGCTTCAGCCTTTCGCCGAAGGGACGGTAATCGGGGTTGTAATGGTCGTTGTCCTTCTGATGGTCGGAAATCAGAAGGAAGGAAAATACGCCGCCGTCCGCCGCCTCGGTCATAAAGGAAAAGACCCCGCTGCGCCGCTTCCGGTCCCCGCAGGTATATTCATAGCGGGCGCCGGGCTTTAACCCGGTCAGAAAGGCGGTGTGGATATGGGAGCTGTTGACGTCGGAGGTAAAGACCCGCGTCTGGGCGGCGACGTCCCGCACAACGTCGCTGCCGCGCTCCCAAAAGCGCACAAAGCCCGACCCGACGCTCCGATCGGTGCGCCAGGTCACCGCCATCGAGGTCTTCGCATCCCCCCGGATCGACAGCATAATATGATCCGGCTCCGGCGTGGCAAAACGATAATTCGGCACTCTTTCAGCCATTGTAACACCCTCCTATGATAATAACTCCTGATTCATGATTCCCGACTCCTTCAATTCCCACAGCGAACGGATCACAAAATCCGCCCCCGCATGAGACAGGGTGCCGTCGCGGTCCAACAAGCAGGTATGGATGCCATAGGCACTGCCTCCGGCGATGTCGGCGGCGGGGTTGTCGCCGATGATCAGGATATTTTCCTTTTTTGTCCCCGCCGGCAAAAGGGTCATGCAATAATCAAAAAATTCCTTCTTCGGCTTGGCGGCGCCCGCTTCCTCGCTGGTGGCGATAAGATCGATATGAGGAAGCAGTCCGGCTTTTTTCAGCCGGTTGACCTGCTGGGCGCGGACGGCGTTGCTGGTGATGACATTGCAATGCCTTTGGTGCAGCAGCCGGAGCATCTCCTCTGCGCCGTCGATGGGCACGGCGCTTTCGTGCAGCTCTTTGCGAAAAAACGCCTCAAAGGTCGGACCGTCAAAGTGGATCCCCAGGGCGGCAAAAACCGTGTTCCAGCGAATTTCAAACAGATGCTCCCGCGTCAGTTCCCCCCGCTCGACCCGGTGCCAGAGCTCGTCGTTCAGCCGGCGGAACACCGGGAACATCTCTTCCTGATACGAAAGACCGAACGCCGCAAAGCCCGCCATCATACAGCGGCGGGAGCCTTCGGTAAAATCCAGCAGGGTATTGTCCACATCCCAAAACAGGGTGGTGATCTCCATCTCACTCCCCCCGCATCAGGCGAAGATTCTTTTCGATCAAAGCGACGCGCTGTTTGACGCAGTCGGCGCTGCGCAGCGGGTCCTGGGGCGTGTGGAAGGTATAATCCACCAGCTGCTCGACGGTGGTGGCAGCCACATGAAGGCGGGTGTCGGAGGAGGCGTAATAGAGATAGACATCGCCCCCGGGCGTCACCGCCGCACCGTTGGAAAAGGCGACATTGGACACATCGCCGACCCGCTCCTCGCCCCAAGGCGCCAGAAAATACCCGCTGGGGGAAGCGATCAGCCGGGAGGGGTCGTCCAGGGCGGTGGCGAAGACATAGAGCACATACCGTAAGCCCGCCGCCGTATTGCGCACGCCGTGGGCAATGTGAATCCACCCCCGCTCGGTCTTGATGGGCACCGCGCCCGCGCCGTTCTTGCTCTCGGTGATGGTGTGGTAGCGCCGGGGGCTGATGACCTTTTCTTCCGAGATTTTTGCGTGCTCGATGCTCTCGCTCAGGCCAAAGCAGACCCCGCCGCCGCTGCCGGTCTCAATAAAGCCGTCCTGCGGGCGGGTATAAAAGGCGTATTTCCCGTCGACAAATTCCGGGTGCAGCACCACGTTGCGCTGCTGGGGGGAGACGGTCTGCAAATTCTCCAGCCGCTCCCAGGTCTTCAGATCCTTCGTCCGCACAATGCCCGCCCTGGCGATGGCGGCGGACAGGTCGGAGGAGGCCGGGTCCTTGCGCTCGGAGCAGAAGACGCCGTAAATCCAGCCGTCCTCGTGCTCGGTCAGGCGCATATCATAGACGTTGGTCTCCTCGGCGCAGACATCCGGCAATTGCACCGGCTTGTCCCAGAAGCGGAAGCCGTCCACGCCGCTTTCGCTCTCGGCGACGGCGAAAAAGGACTTGCGGTCCATGCCCTCGACCCGGGCGACCAGATAAAATTTACCGTCCCGCCAGAGCGCCCCGGCGTTGAACACCGCGTTGACCCCCAGCCGCTCCATCAAAAAAGGATTGGTCTTTTCATCAAAATCATATTTCCAGAAGGGCGGTACATGCGCCGCCGTCAGCACCGGGTCGCGGTAACGGGTAAAAATCCCGTTGTAAAAATCCGCCGGCTCGTTTTTCTTCGCCAGCAGCGCCTCATAGCGGTCAAAAATTTCCTGTTTTTTTTCCGTAAACATCCAATAACCTCCCGTTGGAGCCTTGCCCTGCGGCAAGCCCTTTTGCCGGGCTGCCGCAGCCGCGCCCCATACAGGGGTATCGTACCATATTCCCACGGGAAGGTCAAGGCAAAAGCGCGCGCCCGCCCCAAAAAACACCGCTCTTGACATCCCCCGCCGATGGGCGTATGCTTAAAGAAACGGGAAAGGAGAACCGCCAATGAAGCTTCTGATCCTCGGCGCCGGCGGCACCGGCGGGTGCCTCGGCGGATTTTTGAAAAAACAGGGCGCGGATGTGACGCTGATCGCCCGGGGCGAGCACCTGAACGCCCTGCGCTCAAGGGGTCTGACCGTCCACAGCGCCCGCGCCGGCAGCTTTACGGTATTTCCCAAGGTTTTTTCTACAGAGGAATATCTTACCGCCGGAGAAGGGACGCCGGAGGTGATCTTTGTCTGCGTCAAGTCCTATTCCCTGCCGCAGCTTTTGCCTTTTTTACAAAAAATCACCACCCCCGAGACCGTTGTGATCCCCCTGCTGAATGTATTCGGCATCGGCGGCGAATTGCAGCAGGCGCTGCCCGCCGCCGTCACCGACGGCTGTATGTATATCTACAGCATGATCGAGCGCCCCGGGGTCATCGTCCAGCCGACGGCAATCTTCCGGGTGCTCTTCGGCTGCCGCCGCCAGCAGCCCCACCGCGCGGACGGGCTGCTGCGCCGGGTCGAGGCGCTGCTGAGGGACAGCGGCATCGACGGCTGCTTCACCGACGAGATCGAGCGGGAGGCGCTGACCAAATTCAGCTTTGTCTCGCCCCTCGGCGCGGCGGGCTATGTCTATGACGCCCCCTGCGGCGTCTTTCGGACGCCGGGCGAGCCTCAGTCCTATTTCCTTGCGCTGGTGCGGGAGGCGGCGGCGCTGGGCAGGGCGATGGGCATCGAGCTGCCTTTGGACCTTGCCGCCCGGAACCTTGCGCTGCTTCACGATATGGACCCCGACGGCACCACCTCAATGCTGCGGGATATCCGGGCGGGCAAAAGCTCCGAGTTTGACGGGCTGGTGCTGCGGGTCTGCCGCCTTGCCCGGCAATACCGGCTCCCGACGCCCGCCTATGACCGGGCAGCCCAAAAAATGAAAGAAGAAAATGCCGCAAAGCCCCTGCCCTGAGCGCCGGGATACTCCTTAATGCCGTCTTCGATCGCTTTTACAAGGTTAGCCCCTGCCCTGAGCGCCGGGATACTCCCCGAAAAAAGACGCTCAGCGAAAATCTCCGCCGAGGATATAGACCAGCGCCAGCAAAAGCTCCTTGTCCGCCCCCTCGCCGTTGAGCAAAAACAGCAGCGTCAGCAGCAGCGCGTTTTCCCGCTCCTCATCGCTTAAGGCGGCGAGCTGCCCCAAAAGCGGCAATGGCTGCTGCCCGCCGGAGGGCGCGCTCGCTTCCCCGGCGGGCGGCGGGGGAAACTCCACCGGCAGCTTCATCCGCTTCGGCTCGTCGGGCACCCGCTTCGGCGGCGTCTTCGGCGTGCCCATTTCCTCCCTCGCCTGCCGGGCGGTCAGATCCGCCCGCCGCTGCATTTCCTTCACACGCTCGAACGCCTCTTTTTGCATTTTCTTCATCTCGGCATAGCTGTAATTCATGCGCCGCCCTCCCCGCTCAGCCGGGGCAGCAGGGCGAGCATCCGCAGCATCCGCGCCGCCTCGTCCACCCGCTGCCGGCGCGGCTCCCGCAGCAGGGGCTTGAGCGAGAGCAAAAAATCACAGCGGGGGTCCGGCGTATTCAAAAGTCCGGCGACCCTGCCCAGCTGCCCCAAAAGCCGGGGGTCCAGCCCGGCTGGGGACGGCGGCGCCCCGGTCTCTGCCGTCTCCGCCATCAGGCGGCGGGCGGTGTCCTGTATTTTCTGCATATCCTCCGGGCGTAAGGAGGAGAGAAGATCGGAAAGCTCCATGGTATCACCTATTCATCCTTTAGAATTTTTTGCACATCCGGGGTGTTCAGGAAATCCCGCGCCTTCTGCGGGTCGCCCAGCAGCGAGTCCACCAGCGCGTTCTGTTCGTCACTCAAGCCCTGCCGCAGCAGAGCGCCGACCTCCTGCATTTCCCGCGGCGACAATTTGCCGCCCCTGACGGCGGAAAGCAGGCGTTCCAGCTCCTTTGCCATCGTACGCCCCCTTTTTTCAAAAAAATAGCCCGGCGGCGCTGCCGCCTTCCCTACAATCTATGCGCCGGAAAGGAGAACGATACATGAAACTGCTGCTTTTGTCCGATTCCCACGGGGATTTTTACGCCTGTCAGGAAGCGCTGCGCCAAAACCGCGACGCGGACTGGGTGATCCACCTGGGCGACGGCGAGGAGGACCTGGATCGGGTCAATATGATTTTTCTTGATAAAAAAATCGCCCGGGTCAAGGGCAACTGCTCCTACTACAGCCCCTATCGGGAGGAACAGCTCCTTACCGTCGAAGGAAAAAAGCTCTTCCTCTGCCACGGACACCGGCTGGCGGTCAAGACCACCCTCTCGGTGCTGAGCGCCAAAGCTGCCTCCCTCGGCTGCGACGCCGCCCTCTTCGGCCATACCCACCGGCAGGAGCAAGCCACCGCCGGCGGCGTCCTGCTCTGCAACCCCGGCGCCCTCAAGAACGGCAGCTACGCCACCCTGACCATCACCCCCGAGGGCATCCTCTTTACCCCCCAATATCTCTAATCTCCAAAATTCAAAAAAGAAAGCAGGAATTCAAATGGTACAAATCAACAATCTGACCAACAACACCCGCAAGACCGTCGCGTCGATGGGGCATTTCAGCGTCATGGAATATGAGCGGGACGCCAGCGTTTCGCCGTTCAATGCGGTCAATGAATATTTCATGAGTAAAATGGACGTCCGCCGCCGCCAGGTGACCGTCGAGCTGGACGGCAGCAACACCGTGGTGACCCAGGCGGGCGCGATGCAGTGGTCGGCGGGCAGCATTCGCGCCACCACCGGCATCAAGGGCATGGGGGATCTGTTCGGCAAGATGTTCCGGGGCGCCGCCAGCGGCGAATCGGCGATCAAGCCCGAATACACCGGCGCGGGGCTGCTGGTGCTGGAGCCGACCTATAAATTTATTATTTTACAGGAGGTTTCCGCCTGGGGCGCCGCCGGCATGGCGATTGAGGACGGTATGTTCCTGGCGTGCGACGGCACGGTGGAACACAAGCTGGTCGCCCGGAAAAACGCCTCCTCCCTGCTGGCGGGCAACGAGGGGCTGTTTAACCTCTCGCTGCGCGGACAGGGCGTGGCAGCGCTGGAAAGCAACGTGCCCCTTTCGGAGTTAATCGAGGTCCGGCTGGAAAACGACGAATTAAAGATAGACGGCAGTCTGGCGGTCTGCTGGACGGCGTCGCTGGATTTCACCGTGGAGCGCTCCACCAAAACCCTGATCGGCTCGGCGGTCAGCGGCGAGGGGCTGGTCAACGTCTTCCGCGGCACCGGCAAGGTGCTCTTAAGCCCCGTCGCCCCCACCGACAGCCTGCGCAGCGCCACCAACACCCGCGCCGCCAAAGCCGCCGACCCCACCAGCAATACCTTCGGACATTAACGCCAAAGGCCAAAGGGCAGGAGACTTTATGATTCTCTATATTTCCGAACACGGCAGCGATAAAAACACCGCTGCGGCGCCGTGGGAGCCGCTGCGCTCCCTGGCGGAAGCCCGGCGCCGCTGGGCGGGGGAGGGCGAAAAGACCCTCTGCTTTGTCGGGGCGCGGTATTTTTTGCCGGAGCCGCTGACGCTGACCGAGGCGGACAGCGGGCTGACCCTGACCTCCGACGGCAGCACCCGTCTGACCGGCACGTTGGCGCTGGGCGTCCTGCCCTGGCAAAAGGCCGACCAGCCCGGCGTGGTAACTTGCGAGCTTTCCTCGGTGTTCCCCTCCGACGGGGGGGATTTATTGCCCTTTGACCGGATGTTCGCCGGTGAAAAGGAACAAATTCTCTGCCGCACGCCAAACCGGCAGCCGGGCAAGCTGCCGCTGGAGGGCGCGGCGACCCGGGCGCAGCTGCGCCATTGGACGGAAGCCTGCCGGGACCCCGCCGGCGGACGGCTGCGCGCCCTGCATAAGGCGGGCTGGGGCGGCGAAAGCTTTGCCGTCGTGGGCAAGGACCCCCGGAGCGAATGGGGGCTGCGTCTTGATTGGCTCGGCGACAACAACCGGGGCAGCGAGCCCGGCGCCGTCGCGGTGCTCGAAAATGTCCGGGAGGCGCTGGACGCGCCGGGAGAGTGGTTCTTTGACCGAAAAACCGCCCGCCTGTACTGGATGCCGCCGGCGCCGGAGGACGTCGAACGCCCGATTGCCCTCTCGACCCGCGCCTCCCTTTTGCAAATCACCGGGAAAACGCAGCCCGCCCGGCAGATCACCATCCAAAACCTCACCTTTGAAAAAACCGCCGGGACGCTCTTTCCTCTGGCGGGGCAATCGCTCTCGCCCTATGAGCCGCTGCTGCGGGGGGACTGGTGCGTGCGGCGGGAGGCGGCGGTCAGGCTCGAAAACGCCGAGGACTGCACCCTGCGCCGCTGCCGCTTTGCCGACATCGGCGGCAACGGCATTTTGCTGTCCGGGTATAACGCCCGCATCACCATCACCGAAAACGAGCTAAGCCGCCTCGGCGCCACGGCGATCCAGATTCTGGGCGAGGCAAAGGCGGTCTGGGAGCCGTCCTTCTGGGCGCACGAGCACTACCCCGCCCTGCCGGTCCACCGCAATGAAGTGGAGCACCCGGAAAAGCGCGGCGCGCGCACCGAGGATTACCCCCGGGATATTTTAATTTCGGAAAATCATATCGCCGGGGTCGGGCTTTTGGAAAAGCAATCCTGCGGCGTCAATCTGTCCATCTGCCGCAATGTTTCGATTTTGCATAATACCATCCATGACAGCCCCCGCGCCCTGCTCAATATCAACGACGGCTGCTTCGGCGGGCACGAGATTGGCTATAACGAGCTGTTTGATTCCCAAAAAGAAACGGAGGATCACGGTCCCATCAACAGCTGGGGGCGCGACCGCTTCTGGTCGGTGCCGAAATACAACGCCATGGGGAAATACGGCAGCCGGCTCCGCCGCTATCCGAAGGACGGCAAAGCCTTTGACCTGTCCGCGCTGGACCAGCTCGCGCCGAACCGCATCCACCACAACCGTCTCCACCACGCCCCCGACGCGCCCCACTCCTGGGGCATCGATCTGGACGACGGCTCCTCCCGCTATGAAATCGACCATAACCTGCTGTTGGGGCTGGGCGTCAAGCTGCGGGAGGGCTTTGACCGATATGTCCATGACAACATCATGCTTTTGGGAAATTTACAAATCCACGTTCCCTATGAAGAAGCCCGGGACCGCATCGAAAACAACCGGATTTTCGCCGGGGAACCGGTGGGAACGGCGGTCTGCGACAAAAAGCGCTACCGGAAGGCGCAAATCCAAATGAAAAACAATGTTTTTCTCTGGAACAAAGCTTCCCTGCGCCTGCCCGCCTACCTGCCCCGGCAGCGAACCGCCCTGCCAACGCCGGAAGCCTTCCCATTCCCGGCCCCCCCGCAGCAGCCCAAAGCGGAACTATTCAAAGCGCCGGAAAGCCCAAACCCGCCCATGGCTCAAATGCCCGTCGCACCGGAAAGCCCCTGGCTGCCCGAAGGCTTTGCCCCGCCCTATTACGGCAAAAGGGATTGTACCGCCCAACCGCCGCTGCGGGAATTTGCCGCCTGCGCAAAGCAAAGGGCGGCGGA
>CASFQZ010000024.1 GCA_949296825.1 uncultured Eubacteriales bacterium | reverse complement strand
TGATTGGGCGCTGAAAAGCCCCGATCGGGTCTATGCCTGGACGGTGGACAATGAGCCGACGGTTTCCGCCTATATCCGCGTCAAAGCGGGCAAAACCAAGGCGGGCAGAGGCGTTTACAAAAGAGCCATGCCTTTCTTCACTATGCGTTTTGATTCGCTGGACAGCGCCCTGGGTATTTTGCTGTCCACCGACGATATGATGGAATCCACCCGGCAAAGCAAGCTTATCATGGAGGGCGCGCCGGAATTCGGCGCCCAGATCGGCGAATTCATGATGCTGGTCGGTGCCATGGCCAAGGGCTGATAAAGCGGCGAAGGATGCGTCCGGCGTCAGCCGGTTTCATTGGAATATCGCATAAAAACAAGGGGTGTAGCCGATTGGCTGCACCCCTTTTGGTTGTGCTGACTTTAAGCGAACACACCGAAGATTTGACGGAAGAAGATGATAATCTTATTAAACAAATCTGTCAGCAGGCTCAGGAAAGAAGAGGTGTTGTCGTCCCAGGAGGCGGAAAGAACTTCGCCGGTGGCGCAGTCGATTTCCAAATCATATTCGAACTCATAAATCGCGTTCGGCTCGCCGACTCTGGCGCTTCTGGCGTCAAACAGGAATTCCACTTCGCAGATATATCTGCCGTCATCCAATTCGGTATGGATCTCCCAATTTTTCGCCTGATCTGCCGCGTCCGGATAGCCCACATAGGCAACGGCAAGCTGTTTTGCCACATCTTCCGGAATGCTCGTTCCGCCGGTCACTGCGGGCAGAACGCTGCCCGTGGTTTTCGCGGTAACGGTGCCGTCCAGCAGGAAGGAATAATCATAGGAAACGCCGCGATAGACAAACGAAACCTCGTAGCCCTGAATGATACCGGCATCAAAGTTTTCGCGCATGGTCACATCGCTCAGGAAAGGAAGCATATGCTCGCTTGCGAACTGGTCGTAGCTGATTCCCACATCCGCCAGGGCGATTCTGGCCGCTTCCCGTACCCCGATGGATTCACCGGCGGCCAGAGCGGAAGCGCCCAGCAGGGAGCAGGCCATCAATACGCTTAAAAACAGCGCGATTGCTTTTTTCATTTTTTTCATCATGGTCAACTCTTTTCTTTGCTTATTTGATAGACACAGTTGTCTTCTATTCCAATATACCACACGATGTTGTCTATTGCAAGAGGCGGCAGGAAAAGTTTGCCGTCTGTTTTTTCGTTTGTCAAATGATTGTGACAATTCGGCGATGCGGCAGCGGCGACCGCAGTTAAGGCTGCGACAGCATCTGTTTCATAACCTGACAGCGTTCGTCTAAGATTCGCTGTACGGTTTTGTTTTTCATATCTACATCAAACCCGTGGTGCGAACCGGCAATCACGCGGATTTCGGTTTGTACGCCGAAGGTGCGCAGCTTTTCGCCATAATCTACGCCTTGTTGGCGCAGGCAGTCCATTTCCTGTGCTTCGATATAGGCGGGCGGCAGACCGGACAAATCCGGATTGGAAAAGGGCACGGCGTATTCCCGCCTGTCAAAAAAACCCTTTGCCGTATACAGGCTCCACATGTGCCGGTTGGAGGAGGTCGTCCAAACCGCGTCCTTATAGGTGCGCAGGGTGTTGTCGTTCATCCGGTCATCGGTTACCGGATAAAGCAGCAGCTGCCCCCGCAGTTGACTGATTCCCTTGTCGCGGGCATATAATGTCACCCCCGCGCTCAAACAGCCCCCGGCGGAATCGCCCATGATTAAAAGTTTTTCCGGGTCGATGCGAAGCTGCCCGGTGTGCGAGCGCATATATTCATACGCCGCGCAGCAGTCGTCAAAGGCGGCGGGGAACGGATTGTCCCAGGCCAGCCGGTATTCGGGCATCAGCACCCGGCAGTTCATTTTTTGGGCATAATACACCGCGTTGTTTAAACGGCTGTGCAGGATGGGGAACAGAAAACCGCCGCCGTGCAGATACAAAATGGCGGGCAGTGCCGCATCGGTATCTGCCGGCTCCAATAGATAGCAGGGAATTTCGCCGTCCTTTGTCGGTACGGCGATTCTTTTTTTGTTTATGCCCTTCGGCGGCTCATAGCGGGCGGTTTTTTTCTCAATATTTCGCACATAAGAACGGATAAGCGGTCGCAGCGCGGTA
>CASFQZ010000023.1 GCA_949296825.1 uncultured Eubacteriales bacterium | reverse complement strand
CTTCGCCTCGGTTTCATCTTTGCCCCGGGCGGTCAGATAGATTTTGATTTTCGGCTCGGTGCCGGAAGGGCGAACCACCAGCCGGCATCCGCCGGACAAATCAAAAGCAATCACATTGGAGATCGGCAGCCCGGTCGCGCCGGTCTCCCTGCCGTTCTTATAGACTTTTCCGGTCTCATAATCGCTGACGCAGACGACGTCCAGCGAAGCGATCTGCCGGGGCGTTTCGCTGCGCAGCTGCTCCATCATGGCGAGCATGGTCTTCATGCCGTCCTCGCCCTCAAAGCCGAAGTTCAGCAGGGTATTTTCATACATCCCATATTTAGCGTAAAGCTCCTGCATATAGGCATAAAGCGTCTTGCCCTGTGTTTTTTCATAAGCAGCCATTTCCGCAATGATCATGGCAGCGTTGACCGCGTCTTTTTCCCGTACATGGGTGCCGTTCAGATAGCCGTAGCTCTCCTCAAAGCCCAGGACATAGCGGTCTTTTTCGCCCTTTTTCTCTGCCTCGGTGATATATTCGCCGATGTATTTGAACCCGGTCAGCAGGTTAACCACTTCCGCGCCGTATTCTTTGGCGATGGCGCTGACCAGCTCGGTGGTAACGATGGTTTTGACAATCACCGGCTTTTCGGGCAGGGTGCCGTGGGCTTTGCGGCGGGAGAGCAGATAGTCGGTCAGCATACAGCCGACCTCATTGCCGCTCATCAGGTGGTATTCGCCGCCGTCCCGCACGGCAATCCCCACACGGTCCGCGTCCGGATCGGTGGCAATGATCAGATCCGCCGGAAACTCTTCGGTCATCTTGAAGGCTTCCTCAAAAACCTGCTGGATTTCCGGATTCGGAAACGGACAGGTCGGGAAGGTGCCGTCGGGCTTTTCCTGACTGGCGACAACCTCAACATGATCAAAGCCGCTGCGCTTTAAAATATGGCGCACGTGGCGGTTGCCGGTGCCGTTCAGGGGGGTATAAATGATCTTCAGATCCGCCTTGGCGGCAATGCCCGGCTCGACACGGCAGGCAAGCTCGTCCTCGTAAAATTCCCGGATCAGATACTCCTCAATAAAATCGACCATATCCTCCGCCAGCGCATCTTCAAAATCCATGCTCCTGACGCCGTCAAACATATCGACCTTCTGAATGATCTCATACAGCTCGGTTGCCTCAGCATCAGTCATCTGGTAGCCGTTGATGTTATAGCATTTGTAGCCGTTGTATTTGGACGGGTTATGGCTGGCGGTCACAACGATGCCGGAGGCGCAGCCCAGCTTGCGGATGGCATAGGAAAGCATCGGCGTGGGGGTCAGGGTGTCATAAAAATAAACCTTGATGCCGTTGGCAGCCAGCACACCCGCCGCCGCTTTGGCGAACACATCGGATTTGATACGAGAATCGTGGGCAATGGCAACGGTCGGCTCGTCGTATTTTGCGTTCAAATAGTCGGCAAGCCCCTGGGTCGCCTGAGAAACCGTGTAAACATTCATCCGGTTGGTGCCCGCGCCGATTACACCGCGCAGACCGCCGGTACCAAAGGCAAGGGTCGTCCAGAACCGATCGTTGATGGCTTCCTCATCCCCCCGGATGGAAAGCAGCTCTTCCCGCAGATCGGGGTCTTTATCGGCTTTTTGCAGCCATAAATCGTACAGCGCGTGAATATCAGCCATAAGATCACCTGTTTTCTATATTTTTACAGTTTATATTATATAGCAAATCCTCTGTTTTGTAAACAAGCAGCAACGGAAAATTTCAAAAAACGGGGACTCCAAAGCCCCCGTTTTTTACAGCCAGCCGAGTTTATAAAACAGCAGCGCGCCCAGGATGGAAATGACCACGCCGACGGGAATCAGAACGCCGACGGCGACGGTGCCGTTGATGGCAACAATCAGGGTCAGGATCAGGATGGGCAGGATGCTGATTTTCCAATGCTTGGAAAAATAGGAGGCGCCCAGCGCGCCGAACAGGGCGGGCATGACCTGCTTAAACGCCGGCGCGAAAAAAGACGACGGATCGGTCAGCTTCGGGATCCAGGGGCGCAGCAGCAGCACAAACACCGCCATGATCACGGTCGTCACGATGGCGGAGGTGGCGACGGCGATGGTGGTGATAACCTCACCCTCCTCTGAATTGCTTTTCACATTGGCGGTATCCATGGCTGCCAGCGCGCAGGGCAGCTTCAGGTTGCTGATATTGCCGGTGGTAAAGCTCAGGTACATCCCACCGGTGCCCAAAAGGGGCGAATAGGCGATAATCTCAATGATCGCCGTCGGATAAAACAGCATGGCGACGGGCCACAGACCGCTCCACACCTCGCCGAAGGTGGGCCAGATGTTGTAAAAGGCGCTGAATGCCACCGGCACGCCCAGCAGCACCAGGAACATGACAATGGACCAAATCGAGCCGGTCCGGTGCATTCGGTCGGTGTAGGTTCTTTCTTTTTTCATGCGTTCTCCTCCTCTCAGCTGACCACAGGCGCGCGGAACTCAAAGGTCGCCAGACTTTCGGGCAGCAAATGGAACAGGGCAATCGCCGCGCCCATGGCGACAAACATACTGATCGGCATGGCAAAATTTTGCAGCCAGCCGATGTTTTTCTTCTCCGCCAGCTTTGATAAAAGCAGCATCACGACAATGGCAACCAGCAGGGTGGCGACAGACAAAATACCGGCGCCGTCGTAATTCATCTGCACGGTGCCGTCCGCCAGCTGGGTGGCGGTACCCTTGCCAGCCAGCGCCCGGGCGATAAACGCACCGATCAGACCGATAAAGGCGGCGGCAGCCAGCGAATCGGTCAGCTTGGCGTCGCCCGCCTTGCTCATGGCTTTATTCATCCCCTTTTGCAGCCGTTTCAGACAAAGAGGCAGCACCACCAGCGGCAGCGAGCTTGCCAGCGTCATAACCCATGCCACGACGGAAAACACATGCTTATCGGTGATGGGCGTCGCCAGATTGCCGCTGCTGACCGCCTCGATGGCGGCAGTCGCTGCAGCGGTCTCCTGTGTAATATTTCCGATGACCGAAAGACGAATCCACGGCAGAATGATGCCCAGTGCCGGCGCCAGCGCCACGACGGTAGCGACAATGGCAAGGGCGGGCGTGATGGTGAATAAAATGCTCTGCACCACCGTGTTCTTCATCACCGAGCCAGCCATCCCGATTTCTTTGCCGCGCCGGATCGCCTTTACCAGGAAGAAAATCGACTGTGCCAGAATAAAGGCGATAACGATCAAACCAAGGATCAGCATAAAGGTATCTTCTCTGAAATCCATCCGATAACCCCTTCTCATTTCAATTTTTCTCCGGCGAAAAACGCCGGATATTTTTTATTTCATATTACCATGGATTCCCCCTGCGGTCAAGAACAATTGGTGAAAATTCTCCAAATAACCGGCAGAATCCCTCACAAGCAAACTTTTTTATAATGCCTTAATATAAAAAATCATTTTCTCACCGTGCGGATTTATATACGTTCTGTACGCTTCAAATCCCAGCTTTTCATGCAGAGCGACGCTCGCTTTATTCCTTGCGTTTACACTGCCGGCAGCGATGGCATACCCTCGCCTTTTGGCATACGCCAGCGCGAGAGCTTCCGCTTCCGTCCCGGCTCCCTGTCTGCGGAAGGATTCTTTGATTTCCGGACAGCAGCTGATGATGTGCTCCGTGTGCGCAAAAAGATTGAGCCACCCAATCACATGACCGTCCCGATATACGGCAAGCAGTTCAAAATAAAGACCCTGATGCGCTTGCTTTTGCGACTCCTTCAGCATTTTCTGCTTTTGCGCAAAAGACATTTTCTCATAAGAAGTATCTAATAGCTCCCCTGCATTTTCCTGCGAAGCCGGCTGCAGCCAAAGCATTTGCCTCACCCTTCATTTTTTGCGTTTTCCTGTCTGCCGCCAAAAAACCGTTCGGAAGATTAGAAAACAGGAAAAACAAAAAAGACCCGAAAGAAAAACCATCGGGTCTCTGGTGCCGGTGACCGGGGTCGAACCGGTACGGTATCGCTACCACTGGATTTTGAGTCCAGCACGTCTGCCAATTCCATCACACCGGCACATCCATCCGCAAAAGAAGCGGATGTTGTTATTATACACAACCCAGGGGGCTTTTGCAAGGGGAAAACGCAAAAAAATTCGTCCCCGGATCAATTTTAGCTTTTTGCTTCCTGCGCTTCCTCCTCCAGCAGCTGTTCCAGCTGCTCCTTCTGTAAAACGGGATCATAGGAAAGCATCGGCGTAATATCTTTTTTCTTTTTGATTTTCCGGTCGATATAGTTCTTCGTGATTTTGCGCACCAGCGTACAAAGAGACAGCACCCCCACCAGGTTCGGGATCATCATCATGCCGTTAAAGGTATCGGAGATATCCCAGGCGATGCCGCTGGTCAAAAGCGCGCCGGAAAGAATCATGACAACAAAGACGATTTTGTAAGCTTTGGTCGCCTTCAAGCCAAACAAATACTCCACCGCTTTGGTGCCGTAAAAGGACCATCCGATCACCGTGGTGAAGGAAAACAGCAAAATGGTCACGGCGATAAATTTGCTGCCGAATTTGATGCCGCCAAAGGTAAAGACCGTGTCAAACGCCGAGGCGACCAGCGTCGCGTCGGTGCCCGCGCCGGGGGCGATCTGCCCGGTGGTCAGGTCAATCACGCCGGAGGTCAGCACGACCAGGGCGGTCATGGTGCAGACCAGCATGGTGTCGGTAAAAACTTCAAAAATGCCCCACATTCCCTGCCGCACCGGCTCAATGACCCGAGCGGTGGAATGAACCATTACCGAGGAGCCGAGTCCCGCTTCATTGGAAAAAACGCCGCGCTTAAAGCCCCAGGTCATCACGGTTTTGACCGTAATGCCCGCAACGCCGCCCCAGACCGACTGCGGCGCAAAGGCATTGACAAAAATGGCGCGGAAGGCGCTGCCGATGGCGTCGTAATGACTGGCAATGACGATCAGCGAGCCGGCGATAAAGAAAACCACCATGAACGGCACGATTTTTTCCGCAAAGGCGGCGATACGCTGCAAGCCGCCCAGAATCACCAGCCCGCCCAAAATCACCAGAAGAACGCCCAAAAGCAGGGCATACAGCGAGACGCTGCCCCCTTCGCTTTCATAAAGAACCCGGGAGGAGAGCGCCTCGATTGGGAACGCCGATTCGATGTTCGCGACGATTTTATTGACCTGTCCCATATTGCCGATGCCGAAGGACGCCAGCAGACAGCAGACACAGAAGGCGGCGGCAAGGATTTTTCCCAGCGTCCGGCAGCCCTTTTTTGCGCCGAAGCCGTCCTGCAGATAATACATCGCGCCGCCGGACCATTCCCCTTTATTGTTTTTGCGGCGGAAATAAACGCCCAGCACTTTTTCGCTATAACCGGTCATCATGCCAAAAAAGGCGGCGGTCCACATCCAGAACACCGCGCCCGCCCCACCGGAGCAGATGGCGGCGGCAACGCCGGCAATATTGCCTACGCCGACGGTTGCCGCCAGCGCAGTGCAAAGCGCCTGGAACTGAGAGATGGATTTTTCATGTTTTTCGGCGTGACCGCTGACTTTTTTGCTGCGCAGACTTCCGGCGGTATGCTTCAGCCAGTGCCCAAGACGTCTTACCTGAAAAAAGCCGGTCATTACGCTCATCAGAATGCCGGTGCCCAAAAGCAGAATCAAGCCAACCTTGACCCAGACAAAGTCATTGACCACCGCATTGACCCTGGTCAGTCCCTCCAAAAAGCCCATATGCAAACTTCCTTTCCTGAAAATAAAAAACGCCCGTTTCCGGACGCTCATAAAAAGCGGGGGCTTCCCCGCCTATGATAAGACCGTCCTTTTGCCTGAGAGATTGGCGTTCGCCTTGCCCCTTCGGCACCCGCATCCAGCGGACTTCTCCGGAATCGCCGTCCGCCCGCGGTCATCTCCCGCGCCGAGCGCGGAAACCTGAGAGTTTTGCTCCTTCGGAAAGGCATACGCCTTATCTCCTGCGGGGTTCATTCGGCAGCTGTATTTACAATGCAAAACATCAATATTTTACCCGCTCCTGCGCCGGATTGCAACCGAAAAGGCAAAAATCGGAACCTTGCCGAAAAAGAGCGTGGAAAAATTTTGGCGTTCTATCCGAATTCCACAAAAAAAAGCGGCACAGCTTTTCCGGAAAGAATCATCTTCTCCACAAAACGCCGGTTTCCCGCCCGGTTTTCTGCCGTGAAAACGCGGGCTGTATGTTGACATTTTTCCGGGTTTGCGGTACAATTCCCATGATCCCGCATATAAAAATATATTCAAAGGATACGGGGTAATATGACGGCAAATACGAGTGGTTCCGCCTGCGGTTCCGGTCGTTATTTTTATGAAAAGGAGTGAAAACGGGATGATAAAATTATTGGCAAAAAGCATTCGGGAGTATAAAAAAGCCTCTCTGGCGACGCCCCTTCTGGTTTCGCTGGAAGTTGTGATGGAATGCATCATCCCCTTTGTGATCGCCGAGCTGGTCAATCAGATCAAAGCCGGCTGCGAGCTGGACGTGATCGTCAGGTATGGTCTGGTGCTGACCGTAATGGCGGGACTTGCGCTGGCGTTCGGCGCCTGGGCGGGTTCGACCTGCGCGACGGCATCCTGCGGTCTGGCGAAAAATTTAAGAAAGGATATGTTCTACAGCATTCAGGGGTTTGCCTTTGAGAATATCGATAAATTTTCGACCTCTTCGCTGGTGACCCGTCTGACGACGGACGTGACCAATGTACAGATGGCTTACATGATGATCATCCGTCTCGCCATCCGCTGCCCGCTGATGCTGATTTTCGCCTTTGTCATGGCCTTTGTCATGGGCGGCAATATGGCGGTGATCTTTCTGTTTGTCGCGCCGCTTCTGGCGTTCTGTCTGATTCTGATCATTCACAAGGTCACGCCGATGTTTAAGCGCGTCTTCAAAAAATACGATCAGCTGAATAATTCTGTGCAGGAAAACGTCAAAGGGATGCGCGTGGTCAAGTCCTTTGTTCGGGAGGACTTTGAAAAAGAAAAATTCAACACCGCCTCCGAGGATGTGCGCCGGGACTTCACCAAAGCCGAGCGCATTCTGGCGTTTAACGGTCCGATCATGCAGTTCTGCCTGTATTCGGTCATGGTATTCGTGCTTTCCTTCGGCTCCTATACGATCATCACCTCCCGCGGGCTGGACCTGGACGTCGGACAGTTTTCCGCGCTTCTGACTTACAGCTTTATGATCCTGAACAGCCTGATGATGTTCTCCATGGTGTTTGTCATGATTACCATGTCCGCCGAATCCGCCAAGCGTATTGTGGAAGTATTGTCGGAAAAAAGCTCGCTGACCGATCCGGAACATCCGGTGTATGAGGTGAAGGACGGCTCCATCGATTTTGACGACGTCAGCTTCAAATATTCCAAAAAAGCCAAAAAGTTCGCCCTGGCTGACATCAATCTCCATATCCGCTCCGGCGAAACCATCGGCATCATCGGCGGCACCGGATCCTCCAAATCAACGCTGATCCAGCTGATCTCCCGGCTGTATGACACCACCGAGGGCACGGTTCGCGTCGGCGGGCTGGATGTGCGCACTTACGATCTGGAGGCGCTACGCAACCAGGTGGCGGTGGTCCTGCAAAAAAACATCCTGTTTTCCGGCACCATCAAAGACAATCTGCGCTGGGGCAATCTAAACGCAACGGACGAAGAAATGGAACACGCCTGCAAGCTGGCGTGCGCCGACGAGTTCATCGAGCGCTTCCCCGATAAGTATGATACGTATATTGAGCAGGGCGGCACCAATGTTTCCGGCGGACAGAAGCAGCGTCTTTGCATCGCCCGCGCCCTGTTGAAAAAGCCGAAGATTCTGATTCTGGACGACTCCACCAGCGCGGTGGACACCAAGACCGATGCGCTGATTCGCAAGGCGATGCGCGAGTATATCCCCGAAACCACGAAAATCATCATTGCCCAGCGAATTTCCTCGGTGCAGGACGCCGACCGGATCATCGTCATGGACAACGGCAGGATCCACGCCATCGGTACCCACGAGGAGCTTTTGAAAAACAACGAAATTTACCGCGAGGTTTATACCTCCCAGAATAAGGCAGGTGACAGCGATGAAAACGAAAGCCGCTAAGAAGGGCACCATGAAGCGGGTGCTGAAAACCCTGTTCAAATTTTACCCGGTAATGCTGCCCATCACAGTGGTCTGCATCATTTTCAGCGCCATCGTTAATGCGATCCCGGCAATCTTTCAGCAGAATGTCATCGCCCTGGTCGAGCAGAGCTGGGCGACCGGCGACTGGGCTTCCGTGCGCTCGGATATCATCAAGGACGTCATTTTGCTGGCCGTTTTTTACGGGCTGTCGCTTTTGTCCGGTATAGCCTTTAACCAGATGATGGCGATTATTACCCAGGGGAGCCTGAAAAAAATGCGCACCCTGATGTTCAATGGAATGCAGGATCTGCCGATCAAATATTTTGATACGCACAACCACGGCGACATCATGAGTTATTACACCAACGACATTGACGCGCTGCGCCAAATGATTTCCCAGAGCTTCCCCCAGCTGCTGATGTCCGGCGTGGTGGTTTTGACGGTATTTTTCATCATGCTGTACTACAGCATCTGGCTGACGCTGGCGGTGCTGGTCGGCGTGGTCGCCATGGTGCTGATTACCGAAAAGGTCGGCGGCGGCTCAGCCCGGCACTTCTTCCGCCAGCAGGCTGCCATCGGTAAAGAAGAGGGCTTCGTGGAGGAAATGATGAACGGACAGAAGGTCATCAAGGTTTTCTGCCACGAGGAGGAAAGCAAAAAAGACTTCGACCGCATCAACGACGCGCTGTTCGACGAGTCCCGCAAGGCGAACCGCTACGCCAATATGCTCGGACCGATTCTGAATAATATCGGCAACGTGCTGTATGTGGTCATCGCCTTTGTGGGCGGCGTTCTTCTGCTGTTTCAGGTGCAGAACCTCAGCATTTCCGGCTTGGCGCTGAGTATCAGCGTGGTGGTTCCGTTCCTGAATATGACCAAACAGTTCGCCGGCAATATCGGGCAGGTCTCCCATCAGGTCAACTCGGTGGTCATGGGTCTGGCAGGCGCGAATCGCCTGTTTGAGCTGATCGACGAAAAACCCGAAGTGGACGACGGCTATGTCACGCTGGTCAACGCAGAGGAAAAGGACGGCAAAATCGTGGAAGCCGATCACCGCACCGGGATGTGGGCTTGGAAGCACCCCCATCAGGCGGACGGCAGCGTGACCTATACCAGACTGCAGGGCGATGTGCGCCTGTTTGACGTAGACTTCAGCTACGACGGCAAAAAGACCGTTTTGCATCATATCACGGTCTACGCCGAGCCGGGACAGAAGGTCGCCTTTGTCGGCGCTACCGGCGCGGGCAAAACCACCATCACCAACCTGATCAACCGGTTCTATGACATCGCCGACGGCAAGATCCGCTACGACGGCATCAATATCAATAAAATCAAAAAAGCGGACCTGCGCCGCTCGCTGGGCATCGTTTTACAGGATACCAACCTGTTCACCGGTACGGTCATGGAAAACATCCGCTACGGCAGGCTGGATGCGTCGGACGAGGAATGCATCGCGGCGGCAAAGCTGGCGGGCGCGGATGATTTCATCACCCGCCTGCCCGACGGATACGATACCTTCATCACCGGCAACGGCGCGAACCTCTCCCAGGGACAGCGGCAGCTTTTGTCCATTGCCCGCGCCGCCGTCGCCGATCCGCCGGTCATGATCCTGGACGAGGCGACCTCCTCCATCGACACCAGAACCGAGGCGATTGTCCAACGGGGCATGGACGCGCTGATGAAGGGCAGGACGGTCTTTGTCATTGCCCATCGGCTGAGCACGGTCAAAAATTCCGACGTAATCATGGTGCTCGAGCAGGGCAGCATCATCGAACGGGGCAGCCACGAAAAGCTGCTTGAGGAAAAGGGAAAATATTACCAGCTGTATACCGGCGCTTTTGAATTGGAATAAGCACGGTATTCCACCGCGGAAAAGACGACCGGTCTTTTCCGCGGTTTTTTCAGCCGCCGGCAGCCTTGACTTTTTCCCGTCCGGCAAGTATAATCAAGGCATGGAAATCTGGAACGGAGACGGTATAGGATGAAAAAATTAAACTTAGATAAAAGCAAAAAGAGGTTCCCCCTCCTCTGGATGGCGCTGGGCATTGCCTGCCCGTTGGCGCTTTTGATTCTGCGGCTGAACCTGGCGGCGATCGTCTGCGTTCTGTATTGCTGCATCACATCGGCGGTGCTGATTTTGTCCTTGGTGGTCAAAAAGAAGGTGTACGCGCCGATGATTTACGGCTTTACCGCAGCGCTGGCAGGCGTAATCCTTTATTATGTGATCTGGGGCGCGGACGCGGGCTTCGGTGCGTTTTCCTCCGGCAAGGCGGGCTTTGCCACCACAGACAACAGCCTGTTCTGCGGCGAGGGAAATTTCTTCACCCGTCTTTTGGGTAATCTTCTGCTGGCACTGCCCTGCCTGCTCTGCGTCTGGGGACTGTACGCCACGGCGAAAAGCGCGTTGAAAAAAGAGCGCGTCAAAAAAGCGCTGGCGGGCGGTCTGAGCGTTTTGCTGACCGGCTGCTGCGTATTTTATGTCTTTACGATGAACCTGCGCTCCAAGCCCAACACCGAGCGGCTCTGGGAGGGGCACGACGACTACCTGAGCCGTGTGGACAAAACCGCCTCCTCCGACAGCCCCAACGTGCTGTTTATTTTAATGGACGACCTGGGCTGGGGCGATGTTTCCCTGAACGGCGCGATCTATGATACGCCGAACATTGACAGCATCGGCGAAAACGGTCTGAATTTTGAAAATTTCTATTCCTCCTACTCGGTCTGCTCCCCGGCGCGCTTCGCCGCCATGACCGGCAGGTACCCCTACCGCGGATATGCGGACAATGTGATGTATCCCACGATCAACACCCTGGCGCCCTTTGCGGCGACCCGCGTGTTCAATGCCATTGAAATGGGCGCCAACGCAGACGGAATGCTCGGCGATGAGGTCACCATCGCCGAAACCTTCCATGCGGCGGGCTACGCGACCGGCTTGTTCGGCAAATGGCACCTGGGCGATTACGGCGAATACCTGCCCACCAATCAGGGCTTTGATTATTTCTACGGCAGCCATCATGTCAACGACATGACCCCCTTCTACCATGTGCGGGAAGAAAACGGGCAATATACCATCGCCCACGGCACCGATGAGCTGAAGGACCAGTCCCGCGCCACCCAGTGGATCCACGAAGAGCTGGTCAGCTGGATCTCCGAAAAAGCCGAGGCGAACGAACCGTTCTTCGCCTGCTATACCTCCCCCTGGCCCCACGCGCCGGTCTATGCCGGCGACGATTTCGACGGCGTCAGCGGCATGGGTACCTATGTGGACTGTATGACGGAGTTTGATACCTGCCTGGGCGAGCTGTTTAACACGATGGAGGAGCTGGGCGTGATGGAAAACACGATCATTGTCTTTACCAGCGACAACGGTCCGGCGCTGGAAGGCTCGGTCGCCGATCTGCGCGGCGGCAAATATCTGGCATATGAGGGCGGGCAAAAGGTCCCCTTTATGATCCGCTGGGACAGGGCGAACGGCGCCCTCGGCGAAACCGGCACCTTGCGGAAGCAGTCGGCGACGCTGGTCGATCTCTATCCGACGCTGGTGGAGCTTTGCGGCATCACCGGCGACGGCGGACAGCGCAGAAATTTCCTGCCGGAGGACCGCATCATCGACGGTGTTTCCATGACGCCGGTGCTGCAAAGCGATGCCGTGATCCACACCAAAGACCATCCAATCCTGCATATGAAGCGCGAGGACATCAAGGCGATCCAGTATACCGTGCCCAGCGCGTCCGTCAAAGAGCGGTACCCGCAGCAGACGTATGATGTGCTGGAAGCAAATGACCAGATCACCTTCAAATACTTTGACCGCATCCAGAACGATAATTCCGCCTTTTTTGACAAATACCGCAACAACTGGCTGCATATCCTGACTGACGATGCGGGCGAAAACTATAACCGCGCGACGGTTTATCCGGAGATTGCCGACGAAATGCACGAAAAGCTGGACGAGGTGCAGCAATCGTTCAAGAACAACCGCCGCGGCATTTTGACGGCGGAAGAAGCCGGAACGGAGGCGTGAGATGCCGCCCGTTTCGCTGATGATCAAGCCGGCGTCGTCGCTGTGCAATCTTTCCTGCAAATATTGTTTTTATCGGGATGTTTCCGAGCATCGGGAGCATCTCGGCTTTGCGCCGATGCAAGAGGAAACGGCAGCGCTTCTGATTCAAAAAGCCCTTTCCTTTGCCGACGGCGCGCCGGTGGCGTTTGCCTTCCAGGGCGGCGAACCGACGCTGCGGGGACTGGATTTTTTCCGTTTCTTTGTCCGGACCGTCCAAGAGGCGAATCGGAAAAACAGCCCCATTTTTTATTCCATCCAGACCAACGGTACCGTCATCGACGGCCAGTGGGCGGATTTTTTGACCGAGAACCGGTTTCTGGTGGGCTTAAGCCTTGACGGCAGCCAAAAAAACAATCGTTTCCGCGTCGGACCCGACGGGCAGAATGCCTTTTTCCGGGTCATCACCGCCGCCGAAATTCTGAAAAAGCATCGGACCGAGTTCAATATTCTGACGGTGCTGACCGGCTACGCGGCGGAGCATGGCGAAGAGATTTACCGCTATTTCCGCGCCAAAGGCTTCCGATATCTGCAATTCATTCCCTGTCTGCGTCCCTTCGATTCCCGGGAGGAAAGCGAGCTGTATATGACGTCGGAGCAATACGCGGATTTTCTGATCCGGGTCTTTAATCTGTATGTCAAGGACTATGTGCGCGGGCAATATGTCAGCGTCCGCCAGTTTGACAACTGGGTGCGGCTGTACCTGCGCCAGAAGCCGGAGCAGTGCGGCGTGGAGGGACACTGTAATTTCCAATATGTGGCGGAAAGCAACGGCAATCTGTACCCCTGTGATTTTTATTGCACCGATGAATATCTGCTGGGCAATATCCATGAAACAGATTTTGATGCGATGGCAAAATCTCCGGTCGCGCTGCAATTTATTCGCGAAAGCCTCGTCGTGCCGGAGCCGTGCAAAACTTGCCGCGTTTACCCTCTGTGTCGGGCGGGCGGCTGCAAAAGACTGCGGCAAAGCGGCGATTACTGCGAGGCATACCGCAGCTTCTTTACCGCCTGCGGCCCGCTGTTTCGCGTCTTTATCGGGGAAAAGCCGAGAATGTAACAGAGAGAGGGAGAGAGGATTTTGAAAAAATACCAAGCTGCTGTTTTCGATTTTGACGGAACGCTGGCGGATTCCGGCGAGGGAATCATCAATTGCGTTCTTTACGCGCTGCATAAATACGGGATTGCGGAAACGGATCGGGAAAAACTGACCTATTTTATCGGACCGCCCCTGTTTGATTCCTTTCGCGAGCTATATGGCGTCAGTGACGCGGACGCCGACCGGCTGGTGTCCTATTACCGCGAACGGTACCGCACCAAAGGCGCGCTGGAAAGCCGCCTTTATGACGGCATTCCGGCGCTGCTGCAGGAGCTGCGGCAAAAGGGCATCCGCACGGCTGTCTGCTCCAGCAAGCCGGAGCTGTTTGTTCGCCAGATTTCGGAAAATCTTGGCATCCTGCCGGAGCTGGACGCCATTTCCGCCGTGACCTTTGCCGATAAAAATGCCGATAAAGCGCCGCTGCTGCAAAGGGCGCTGCAGCTTCTGGGGCTGCCCGCCTCCCGGGAAATCGCCATGGTCGGCGACCGGCACTTTGACATGGCGGCGGCAGTCGCCCTGGGGACGGCTGCCATCGGCGTGAGCTACGGCTTCGGCACAGCGGAGGAGCTGCAAACCGCCGGCGCGGATCGGATCGCAAAAACCGTCGGCGAATTGCGTACGATTTTATTGGAGGAAGCATAAATGAAAAAAACGGGAATTTTACTGTTCTGTCTCTTTCTTTGTCTGGCGGGATTTTCCGCCTGCGGCAAAACGGACACCGGCAGCGGCACAACCGAAGCGCAGGGCGTCACCGTTCATCGGGAGCAGCCTTCCGCCCAGCGCAATGAAATTGAGCTGCCCGAAACCGATCCGCCCGCCGAAAGCGGCGCAAAAGAAACCCACGCGCCGCTGGCGACCGACTCGCTCGGACAGGCGGTCTATCAGCGTCCGGTGGATAAGGAGGCGCTGGATCTGGGCGGCAGGGAGGATATTTCCACCGAAAACATCCGGTTCACCTACGATGAGCTGGGCAGAATCGCTACCTGTCAATACCTGTCCGACGGCGACGAGGTCAGTATTGAATATTCCTACCTGGAGGATGGCGGCATTTCCATGTTCGGCTTTTATCGGGGCAGCATGATCATAGATACCATATATTTCCCCACCAGCGGCTTTGATCCCGCCCTGGGCTTTACCTCCTATGACGGCTACTACTTCTACGGATATGGCTTCGGCTCCTGAGGGAGAAAAAATGAACATCGCTGTGATAGAAGACAACCGTGCGCAAAATCAGGCGCTTTGCGCGCTGGTCCTGTCCATGGCGGACGTCTCGGTCTTTCCGTTTCTGTCCGGAGAAAAATTCCTCTTTTCCTATCACCCCGGATTTTTTGATCTGCTGCTGCTGGATATCCAAATGCCCGGCGACGACGGCATCCAGGTGGCAAAGGAACTCCGACGAATGGGCGACGAC
>CASFQZ010000022.1 GCA_949296825.1 uncultured Eubacteriales bacterium | reverse complement strand
CGGTTGACAAAAGGGCGCTTGTCTGATACACTAAAGAAGCTGTTTTTCCGAGCGGTGAATCCGTTGATGGTACGATGCGCCGGCAGCGCAGCAGGATAGAGCGTCCGCCCCAAAGCGGCAGTTCGTTCGACTTTGGCTGGACCTGAAAATGGAATATTTTTTGTATATGCCCCCGTAGCTCAGTTGGATAGAGCGGTCGCCTCCTAAGCGACAGGCCACTGGTTCGAACCCAGCCGGGGGTGCCACAAACACCGCTGCAAGCCATTTTTTACCGGGCTGCAGCGTTTTTTATGCCCGGAAGGTCGGGGACCATTCCGTTCGGCACACAAAAAAAGCATCGAACGCCTTGCTGGGGGCTCGGTGCTTTTTTTGTGAAATCGGGAGTGGCGCGAAATCAGGGAAGATAGCGGTCGGCGAGGTCGCGCAGGAAGGCGGCGGATTGCTCTTCGCTCAGAATATCCGGGCGGGAGAGCAGGTTGGTGACGTAGTCCCAGGCGGCGTTGAGGATATCCGGCTCGTCGATCTGGAAAACAAGAAACTGGTCTACGGAAGAATATTGCAGCAGAAAATTATTGGTCTGGTAGGCGCAAAGCTCCCATCGGTAAGTCAGCGGGAATTTATCCTGGGGCGCGATATGCAGATGGTACCACCCCTCGTGAATGGCTTGAATAACTTTCCCTACCAGGATTTTCCGGTCCTCCGGCTCCACAGGCTTACAGAAAAAAATCGGCGGATATTCCCGGATGATGCCGGTGCGGATAAATTCCTCTACCCCGAAAGCGTTGGTAAGCAGGGAGGTCTGATACTTCTTTTTTGCCTCCAGCACGGCGGGGAAATAATCGGCATATTGCTCCGCCAGCACTTCGCTGCCCGGCAGGGCGGGGTTGATGTATTTATGCACCATTTCCCGGTCCCAGTAATGGACGCTGCACAGACCGAAGCACATTTCGATGTGATAGGATTTCAGCAGCTGCTTCATATTCGTCAGCCCCCATTGGACGGGCTGCTGCGATAAAAAGTCCAGCCCCAGCATCAGCGGCCGGCTCCGGCGGCTGATGGTCTGAAAGGTCTTCATGAAATAGCCGATCACCTCGGCATTACGGTGGATCAGCGCCGTTTTGCGGTCGGCGGAGCGTTGGACGGCAAGGCGGTCGGTCAGCACCAGATGCGGCAGCAGATTCATGATGCCGTAATGCTCCGTTTCCTTGCCGTAAAAATAGCGCGGCTCATAATTACGAATGCTGATGCTGCAGCGCAGCGCCTCCTGCAAAAGCGTCAGATTCCGGCAGCCGTCCGGACCGCAGTCTGATTCCATGCAGATCAGATGCACTACCCGGGCGGTTTTGGAAAAACGACGCAGCAAAATCAGCGATTCGGTCAGGGCGTTGTCGTCCGGCTGGGTCAGGAGAAAGATGTCTTTTTCCCGCTTTGTCGCGTCCTGAAACAGGCGGCTGAGAAATCGGTTGATTTCCAGCTCGCCGACCAGGATCCCGGGGATTTCATTATCCTTCAGCAATTGTATATCTCGGGCTGTCGGGGTCGCTTCCTGCTCGTTTTCAATAAAAGGAAGGGAGGAGAGGATTTCCTCCATTTTGCGGCGGCGGTGATAGGTCCGCTCACCGACGACGTAGATCTCAAACGCCTCCTCCACATCGGTTCTTTCATTCGGCGTCAGGTGCAGCTCTGTCATCAGCGCTTCCAGATGCGCCCGGTTTTTCAGCGGCCGTCGGTCGGACAGATATTGGTGCAGCGTGGCGCGGTCCATGCCGCAGCGCCGGGCAAGCTCGCTGACGCGTTCCTTCCTTTTGTCGATGTAATAGTTCAGTCGGTCGGTCAGTATGGACATAGGGCTCCTTTCTGTCGCAAAAAGGACGGATCAATTCAGATATTGCCGCACCCATTGCCGCAGTTGTGCGGCGGTTTCGTCGGTGCTGAGGATTTCCGGTCTTTCCGAAAGGCTTTTGATATAGTCGTAGGCGGCGTCCAGAATATCCGGTTCCTCAAACAGGAAGACGCGGAACTGGGTATCGGAATGGTAGAACAGAATGAAGCTGGCGCGATAGACGGCAATTTCCCAACGGTAATTGGTCGGATACACTTCCTTCGGCACCAGTCGAGCATGGAACCAGCCGTCTTCGATTGCCTGGGCGGCTCTTTCAACCAGCGTTTTTCGGTCATCGACGCTGCAGGGCTCGGAGAAAAGATAGGAGGGATATTCCCTCAAAGCACCGGTCAGGATAAACTCCCGTACATCTTCGGCGCTCATCAGCTTTTGTGCGGAGAAGAAGCCGTTGAGATATTCGGCGAAGGCGAAGTAGCCCTCCGCCATTTTTTCCCAGTCGGGGAGCTGTTTGCTGATGTAGGTGTGAATGATCTCCCTGTCCCAGAAGGGGACGCTGAAAAGTCCCGGATACAGCCCAAGGCTGTCAGGGGTCAGCTGCTGCATCAGCTCCGTCAGCTGATAGGTCAGCGCCTCGTTGAAGCCGTCAAAGGACCGGGTCAGGCGCCGGCTTTTCGCTTTCATTTTGTCAAAGGTTTCGTGAAAGAAGCGTAGCTGCTCTTCCTGCGTCAGCAGGATCGCCGCATTCAGGTCGGAGGAAAGCAGCAGCGCGTAGCGGTCGGTCATCAGCAGGTTCGGCAGAAGGTTCATCAGACCGTAATGCTCCTGAATGCTGCCGTAATAGTAGTAAGGCTGATAGCGGGGAATGCCGACGCTGTATCGCACGACCTGCTGGATCAGCGTCAGGTTGGCGCAGCCGTCCTGTCCGCCGTCCATTTCCAGACAGATCAGGTGATCCACCTGCGCCGTTCGGGTGCTCTGCCACAGCAAAAGCAGCGGCTCAAACAGGTCGGAGGCGTTCGGCTGAATCAAAAGCTTCAGACTTTGCTCCCGGGCGGCGGCGTCCCGGATCACGCCGTAAATTTTTCGGCGTACATTCAGCTCGCCGTCGGAAAAAACGTCAGGCTCCAGCCGGTCGGTTTCCTGTAGATGGGGTGTCGCTTCCGGCGGCTGGTCGCTGACAAATTGCAGGGAGTCCAGCAGGGAGGCAATGGCTTGCCGGCGGCCGTACCGGTACTCGCCAATGCGCACCCGTTCATACGCCTGGTAGATTTCTTCCGTCTCCTGGGGCGAAAGGTGCAGCTCGGCGATGAGCGCTTCCAGATGCGCCCGGTTTTTCAGCGACCGTCGGTCGGACAGATATTGGTGCAGCGTGGCGCGGTCAATACCGCTGCGCCGGGCAAGCTCGCTGACGCGCTCCTTTCTTTTGTCGATGAAATAGTTCAGTCGGTCAGTCAGTATGGACATAGGGCTCCTTTCTGTCGCAAAGAGGACGGGATCGGTTCAGAGCTTGCCGCCCCGTTGGGGCAGCGGCTCGGTGGCGGAAAAATGATAAATAAGATGATGAATAGATTATACAATGAATCCATTGCTGTTGTCAAGTTTGTGGCATGATTTGTTGCAAAAATTTTTTTGCGGTTTTTTCTTTGAGGGTGTTTGATAAAGAAAACTGTGATAGATAAAAGCTACAAAAATAGAACAAATGGTGGGGATTTTGTCATATGTTTGCTGCTAAATTGAGGAAAAATATAACATCTTAATATGTGTTATATATTGTGTTGCACAACTTTGCTTGAAAAATGTGGCAAAAAAAGACCGGACCGTCAGGTCCGGTCCGGTGGGGCAAAGGGATGGTTATTTCGCGCTGAGCGCCTGCAGGGACAGGGCGGCGCGCAGGATCAGTCGGGCGTCGGCGGTGGTCACCTCGCCGATGTGGTCGGCGTTCGCCGCCTTTTGCTGCCATGCGGTGGACAGCGGGGCGAGTCCGATGGCGTGGCGCAGGGCATCCCGCGCGTCGGAGGTGGTTACATTGCCGTCGCCGTTGATGTCGCCGATCACGACAATATAATAGCGGGAGATGGTGATCTGACCGATGGCAGAGCGGACGGAATCGCCGGTACACAGGGTATCCATACCGTTTTTCTCGTTCAGCTCCTTGTCAAAAACGCCGGTAAAAGTGGTGGAAAAGACGATTTTTTCCAGAATTTCGTTGCAGGTGGTGCCGGGCAGCGCGGCAGATACGGTCTTATCCCCCAGGTCGATCAGGTATTCGGTGGGTCGGCCGGTGATGTCGGTGATGATGTCGCCGATCAGGCTGTTTTTATCCAGCACCGGCTGGGTCTGTCCGCTTTCCAGCTCGCCGAAATAATTGCCGCCCGCTGTGACTTTCACGTGAAGGCGCTTGCCGATCATATCGGAGGTGACCGTATAGGTTTTGCCGGTGGCGCTGGAGATGGCGGCGCCGTCGGCGTACCACTGGTAGGACAGCGGCGCGCTCGCCGGGTCAATCAGAGCCTCCGCCGTCAGGGTGGCGTAGGTATAGGGGGAGGACAGGCTGGCGTCGGAGGCGCCCAGCCAGCCCAGACCGGAGATGGTGACCTCGCCGTTGACCAGGGTCTTGTCGGAGACATAAAATCTTTTTTCGACGAGGGTCTCGTTGTTGCCGGTATTGTCGGAGGCGGTGACGCGGTAGGTGTAGATGCCGTCCGCCAGGTTGTTGAATTTCAGATCCGCATCGATTTTTGAAAGGTCATACCGGTTGCCGCCGGGGGCGACGCTGCGGGACAGGACGGCTTTGCCGTTTTCGTCCAGCACGGCGGCAGTCACGCTGGTCAGCGGGTTGATGCTGATGATTTCGCCCTTGACGGTAAAGGACTGACCGGGCTTCAGCGCATCGGGCAGGCTGTTTTCCACAATGATGATACCGCTGCCCGCCGTGACGATAAAGCTCTGGGAGATCAGACGCAGCTCGCCGTTGCGGTTGGTGGCGAAGACCTCATAGATATAGTCGCCTGCCGCAAGGCGGGAGAAGCCGAGGTTGGCGGAGATGGTCGAAAGGTCAAAGGTGTTGGTATTGGGCGCCCGGGAGACCGAGGCAACGGCGGTATTGTCCGGCGTGATGATTTGGGCGGTGACGGCTAAGATCGGCGTATCGGAGACGATGGTGCCGGTGACGCCGGCGTCTGCCGCCCCCCGCTTCATCAGCGCGGGATAGGTGTAATTGGAGATATACAGCGCGCCGGAGGTAATCACGCCGCCGCTGGTATTGGTGGAGCCGCCGCCGCTCTGGCTGGGCGGGGTCACGGTGGAGACCGGACCGCCGTAGGTGGTGTTGACGCTGCCGTAAGCGCGCAGGGACTGGATGAAGCTGCTGTTGTTCGCCCAGTCGCTGCCGATATAGCTCAGGTTGGAGGGGACCTGGATATAGGGGGCGGGGTCGGCGACCGAATCGCCGATATAGAACTTGAAGTCCAGGTGATTGCCGGTGGAATAGCCGGTGGAGCCGACGGTGCCGATGACCTGCCCTGCCTGGACCGTGTCGCCCTCCTTGACATAGACCTCGGTCAGATGACCGTATCGGGTGGAATAGGAGCTGCCGCCGATGGAGCCGGAATGCAGGATGCGCACATGGTTGCCCAGCGAATAGCAGCAGTTATAGTTTTTGCCGTAGTTATGGGTACAGCCGGTGAAGGTTGAGGTGACCGTGCCGGGACCGGCGGCGATGACCGGCGTGCCCTTGGGGGCGGCGATGTCGATGGCGCCGTGGTTGCGCCCGTCGTCGATGCCGGCGGTGACCTTGGCGGAATCCGGCACCGGCCAGTAAAGAAGAAAGCTGCCCGCGTTTGCCGTGACGCTGATCAGCGGCAGAACGCCGGAAAACAGCAATAAAAGGCTGAAAAACAGCGAAAAAATCTTTTTGGTATGTTTCATGCTAACACTCCCGAAGGGCGAAAATACAAAGGATCATGGTTCGATTCCTATTATATTCTTTTTGCCCCATAGGGTCAACAGGCAAAATATGAGGGGTCTTTGAATAAACCGGGGCGCGCTCCGGCAGGGAAAAGGACGAAAGGAAGGGATTTTTCGGCTTCTTTGTGCAGATTTTTTTAATAAATATCGTAAATATCTTGAAAAATAAGCGAAACTATGGTATAATAAGTATAATTGCATAGGGAATCCCGGAAAATCCCAGGGATTTTTTGGAGGATATTGCCAAAAAACAGTAAGATTTTTTTTGTAACAAATAGTCCAATACGGAGTGGTATTATGAACTATAATCTATCAAAGAAAAAAGCGAAGGAGCTGATTGAGGCAAAGCTCAGCCATTTCTTCGGTGTTTCTCCGGAGAATGCGACCTTTGAGCACTATTACCGTGCGGTCGCCATGATCCTGCGGGATATGATGGCGGAGGGGCGCCGGGATTTTTCCGAAGCCGCGGACAAGGCGGGCGCGAAGCGGGTTTATTATCTCTCAATGGAATTTTTGATGGGGCGTTCGCTGAAAAACACCCTGTACAATCTGAATCTGATCGAGCCGGTGCGCGCCGCGCTGAACGATTACGGTATCAGTTTGGAGAAGCTGTATGACTGCGAGCCGGACGCGGGGCTGGGCAACGGCGGTCTGGGCAGGCTTGCCGCCTGCTATCTGGATGCCATGGCGACCCAGGGCATTCACGGCAGGGGGTATTCCATCCTGTATGAATACGGCATTTTCAAGCAGCGTATTGTGGACGGCTGGCAGACCGAGCTGCCCGATTTCTGGCTGCCCGGCGGCGACGTCTGGCTGGTGGAAAAAGAGGAGAGCACCGTGGACGTCTGTCTGGGCGGTCATGTGGACGAGAGCTGGGACGGCAATTTCCACCATGTACAGCTGCGGGACGCTACGGTGATCAAGGCGGTGCCCTATGATATGTATGTGGCGGGCAAGGACGGCAAGGGCATCAGCCTTTTGCGCCTGTGGTCCGCCAAGGCGCCGGGGCTGGATATGGCGGCGTTCAACCGCGGCAATTATTTGCAGGCGGTGGAGCAGAACGCCATGGCGGAGGTTATCAGCAAGGTCCTCTATCCGGCGGACAATCACCCGGAGGGCAAGAGTCTGCGCTTGAAGCAGCAGTATTTCCTGGTATCCGCCTCCATTCAGGATATCATCCGTCATCATCTTCATCTGTTTGGCACACTGGATAATCTGTCGGAGAAGATTGCGGTCCATATCAACGACACCCATCCGACCCTCTGTATCCCCGAGCTGATGCGCATTATGCTGGACGAATGCGGCTACAGCTGGGACGACGCCTGGAACATTGTAACAAAGACCGTGGCGTACACCAACCATACCGTGATGAAGGAAGCACTGGAGTGTTGGAGCGAGGAGCAGCTCTCCCGGCTGCTGCCCCGGATCTATCAGATTATCAAGGAGATCGACAACCGCTTCCGCGCCTATGTCTGGAGCTGCACCGGCGACGCCGAGTATGTCGAGCGCACGGCGATCATCTCCAGCGGCGTGGTCAAGATGGCGAACCTTTGCGTCGCCGCCTGTCACTGTGTCAACGGCGTTTCCGCTTTGCACAGCGACATTTTGAAAAAAACGGTCTTTCACGATTTCTATCGCCTGACCCCCGACAAGTTCACCAATGTGACCAACGGCATCGCCCATCGCCGCTGGCTCTGTCAGGCGAATGAGGGCTTGAGCGCCCTGCTGACCGAAAAGCTCGGCGACGGATTTGTTTACGACGCCTCGGTGCTGAAAAAGCTGGAAGCTTTTGCCGGCGACGGCGAGGTGTTGGCGCAGCTGGAAAAAATCAAGCTGCAAAACAAGGAGAGGCTGGCGAAATTCATCCGCAAAAAGACCGGCGTGACGCTGGATCCTTCGTCCCTGTTTGACATCCAGGTCAAGCGCCTGCATGAGTATAAGCGTCAGCATATGAACGCGCTGCAGATTCTGGCGCGGTACCTGGAAATCAAGAACAATCCCAACGGGCATTATCAGCCCCATACCTATATTTTCGGCGCCAAGGCGGCGTCCGGCTATTACTTCGCCAAAAAAATCATCAGCTTTATCTGCGCGCTGGCGGATATGGTCAACAGCGATCCGGCGGTCAACCGTTATATGCGGGTCTTCTTCTTTGAGGATTACTGCGTGACGGCGGCGGAGCTGCTGATTCCGGCGGCGGAGATCAGCGAGCAGATTTCGTTGGCGGGCACCGAAGCCAGCGGTACGAGCAATATGAAATTCATGCTCAACGGCGCGGTTACGCTGGGTACGCTGGACGGCGCGAACGTGGAGATCGCCGACGCCGTCGGCAGGGAGAATATCATCCTTTTCGGCATGACGACGCCGGAGGTCGCCGACCTGACCGCCCAGGGCTATGTGCCGATGAATTATTACCTCAACAATCCCGAGCTCAAGCAGGTGCTGGATTTTATGAACACCTCCACCATCGCCGGCAAGAGCTTTTCCGACATTGCCGGCTCGCTGCTGCGCAACGACCCCTATATGGTGCTGGCGGATTTCTCCGATTACCGCGCCACCCAGCAGAAAGCCGAGCGGATGTATCAGGAGAAGGAGGCGTGGAACCGCATGGCGCTGATCAACATCGCCAACGCCGGCATCTTCGCCGCCGACCGCTCCATTAACGAATACGCCGAAAAAATCTGGCATACCGCCAAGGCGAAAAACAATCCGCGCATTCATTAAGCGAAAAAGGACGTGAAACGGATGAATATGCTGTTCCATCGCAAGCTGCCGATTCCCAAAGAGATCAAGGCGCAATTCCCCCTTTCCGAAAAAGCTGCCGCCGTTAAGCAGGCGCGCGACCGGGAGATTGCGGCGGTTTTTACCGGCGAGAGCGATAAATTCCTGCTGATCATCGGTCCGTGCAGTGCCGACCGGGAGGACGCGGTGATGGATTATACCGAGCGCCTGGTCCGCATACAGGAAGAGGTCAGGGATAAAATCATCATCGTCCCCCGCATTTATACCAACAAGCCTCGCACCACCGGCGAGGGGTATAAGGGGATGCTGCACCAGCCTGACCCCAATAAAAAGCCGGATATGCTCGAGGGGATCATCGCCATCCGTTCCCTGCACGCCAAGGCGGTGGAGCAGCTGGGCATCACCTGCGCCGATGAAATGCTCTATACCGACAATTACCGCTACCTGGACGATATCCTTGCCTATGTCGCCGTCGGTGCCCGTTCGGTCGAAAATCAGGACCACCGCCTGACCTCCAGCGGCATCGCGGTGCCCGTCGGCATGAAAAATCCCACCAGCGGCGATTATTCGGTCATGCTTAATTCCATTGTCGCCGCCCAGGGGCATCATACCTTTATCTACCGCGGCTGGGAGGTCGAGACGACCGGCAATCCGCTGTCCCACGCGATTTTACGCGGCAGCGTCAATAAATACGGTACCTCCAAGCCCAACTATCACTATGAGGATTTGCAGCGCCTGTGCCGGATGTACGGCGAAAAGCAGCTACAGAACCCCGCCTGTATCGTGGATGCGAATCATTCCAACTCCAATAAGCAGTATCTGGAGCAGGTTCGTATTTGCAACGAAGTGCTGCATTCCATGCGCCACAACGCCGAAATCGGCAGGCTCGTCAAGGGCTTCATGATCGAAAGCTATATCGAGGACGGCGCGCAGAAGATCGGAGAAGGCGTATACGGCAAGTCCATCACCGACCCCTGTCTGGGATGGGAGAAATCCCGGGCGCTGATTTATTCCATCGCCGACCAGCTGTAATAAAGCGGCGCTGTCTCCGGCGCGTTCGAGCCGCGAGCGGCGCCGCCCGCAAAAGGCGGGCGCCGCTTTGCCGGAACCGGGGGCGATGCCAAGGACCGATGGCGTCAACTGGGACCCATTCCCTTTGGGAAAGGGTCCTGTTTTTTGCCCGGCTGCCGTGTTGTTATGGCAGCGGAAAAGCAACCCCCTTTGGGCAAAAAGCTTTGACATCAAAACCGGGGTCTTTTTTCGGCTTTTCCCCAACACTAAATCATGTAGTTTATTCAGTTAGTTATTATTCAGTTAGTTACTGACGCATTTTTGCAGCTCCCCCCGGTGCATTTTTGCAAATCATACGGTCGGCTTTCCGCCCCCGGTACGGTTGGTTTTCCGTCCCCGGTACGGTTGGTTTTCCGTCCCTGGAAGGTCGGTTTTCCGACCGTATTTTTTTGCCTGAAAAGGGCTGGAAATCGATAAAAAATATCGATAAAGCATATCGATATATTTTATCGATAAAACATATCGAAAGCGAAAAAGAAAATCCGCGCTCCTCCGGCGCCAAAGACCGGCTTCTCTTTGTTGCGGCGGGGGCGGGAATCGAAAAACAGTAAAAAGAGGATGGAGTATTTTGCCGGAAAATGAAAAAACCGCCGCTCTTTCCTTACTTTTTTTAACTTATTTTTGAAAAAGTATAGATTTATCGATAACGGTATGTTATAATTCTAAGCTGTATAGAACCGACCGGACAAAGCGGTTTTATGGAGTATCAGGGATGCGGCTTTTTTTTGCAAGCCGCGCAGGATGAACGGAGGAAAATCTAAATGCAAAAAAAGATCAGCAAGATCCCTTTCAAGGGTACTGCCGAACAGGAGGAGAAGCTCAAAGCGGTCATCGCCGAGTGCAAGGGCGACAAGTCCAAGCTGATGCATGTGATGCAGCAGGCGCAGGCGATTTACGGCTATCTGCCCTATGAGGTGCAGGTCATGATCGCTGAGGGGATGGATGTGCCGCTGGAAAAGGTCTACGGCGTTTCGACCTTTTACGCGCAGTTTTCGCTGTCTCCCAAGGGCGTTTACAATGTTTCGGTGTGCCTGGGTACCGCCTGCTATGTCAAGGGCTCGCAGAAGATTCTGGATAAGGTCTGCGAGGAACTGGGTGTGCAGCCCGGCGAATGCTCGGCGGACGGGCTGTTTTCGGTTGAGGCGTGCCGCTGCATCGGCGCCTGCGGCCTTGCGCCGGTTTTCACCATCAACGATGAGGTTTACGGTAAGGTCACGCCCGAGGAAGTGCCCGGCATCCTTGCCAAATACAGAAACGGCTGATGCGTGAGTTATCGCTGAACATTCTGGACATCGCCCAGAACTCCGTTTCGGCAGGCGCGTCGCGCATTGAGATTGAGGTGCAGGAGGATACGGCGGCAAAGACGCTGCGCATCCGCATTGCCGATAACGGCTGCGGCATGAGCGAAGAGACGGTCCGCCGTGTGCAGGACCCATTCTACACCACCCGTACCACCCGTAAAGTCGGCATGGGCATCCCGCTGTTCAAAATGGCGGCGGAAATGACCGGCGGGTCCTTTTCCATCGATTCCGAAGTCGGCAAAGGCACCACTGTCACGGCGCTGTTCCGGACCGACAGCATCGACTTTACGCCGTTGGGGGACGCGGAATCTTCCGTCTGCGCCCTGGTGACGATGAATGAAAATATCAATATAGTGTATATACGGCGGCTGGATGAAAATATCTTTATTTTCTCCTCCGACGAGATCAAGCAGGTGCTGGAGGGCGTCCCGCTCAACGAGCCCTCCGTGGTGCAGTGGCTCGGCGAATACCTTGCCGAGCACGCCAAAGCCCTCTTCGTCGGAAATGCGCCGGAAAATCAAGGAGGACAGTCTGAAGCATGAAGAGCATTGAAGAATTGAAAGCCATCCGCGAAAAAGCGAGAGCGCAAATGAATATCCGGGAAGAAAACGAAGACGGCAACATCCGCGTCGTGGTCGGCATGGCGACCTGCGGTATTGCCGCCGGCGCCCGCCCCGTGCTGAACGCCTTTGTGGACGAGATCGCCAAGCGCGGTCTGCACCACGTTTTTGTTGCCCAGACGGGCTGCATCGGTCTTTGCCAGTTTGAGCCGATTGTCGAGGTCATGGTTCCCGGTCGGGAAAAGGTAACCTATTGCAAAATGACCCCCGAAAAAGCCGTCCGCGTTGTGACCGACCATATTGTCAACGGTCAGCCCGTCGCCGAGTATACCATCGGCGAAGCCACGAAGTAAGAGGGAGGAAAAGCAATTATGTATCGAGCTCATGTCCTTGTGTGCGGCGGTACCGGCTGCACCTCTTCCGACAGCCCCAAGATCATTGAGGCGCTGGAAAAGGAGATCGCCGCCAAAGGCCTTCAGGAGGAAGTGCAGGTCGTCAGGACCGGCTGCTTCGGTCTTTGCGCGCTGGGTCCCATTATGATCGTTTATCCCGAGGGCTGCTTTTACAGCGAGGTCAAGGTGGAGGATGTGCCCGAGATCGTCGAGGAGCACCTGCTCAAGGGCCGCATCGTCAAGCGCCTTCTGTACAGCGAGACCGTCAAGGCGGCGGACATCAAGCCACTGAAGGAAACCAATTTTTATAAAAAGCAGCACCGTGTCGCGCTGCGCAACTGCGGCGTCATCGACCCGGAGAATATTGAGGAATACATCGCCATGGATGGCTATCAGGCGCTGGCGAAATGCCTGACGGAGCTGACACCCGAGCAGGTGATCCAGATCGTCAAGGATTCCGGCCTGCGCGGCAGAGGCGGCGGCGGATTCCCGACCGGTCTGAAATGGAGCTTTACGGCAAAAAACGAAGCGGATCAGAAATACGTGGTCTGCAACGCCGACGAGGGCGACCCCGGCGCCTTCATGGATCGCTCCGTGTTGGAGGGTGACCCGCATTGCGTGGTGGAAGCCATGGCGATCTGCGGCTACGCCACCGGCGCCAGCGAAGGTTATATTTATGTGCGCGCCGAGTATCCCATCGCCGTCGCCCGCTTGCAGAAGGCGATCCAGGACGCGAGGGAATACGGTCTTCTGGGTAAGAATATTTTGGATTCCGGCTTTGATTTTGATCTCTTTGTCCGTCTGGGTGCGGGCGCCTTTGTCTGCGGCGAGGAGACCGCGCTGATGACCTCTATTGAAGGCAACCGCGGCGAGCCCCGTCCCCGTCCGCCCTATCCGGCGGTCAAGGGGCTGTTTGGCAAGCCCACCACGGAAAACAACGTGGAGACCTTTGCCAATATTCCCCAGATTATTCTGAACGGTCCCGAGTTTTTCAATTCCATCGGTACCGAGACCGCCAAGGGCACCAAGGTCTTTGCCCTGGGTGGCAAGATCACCAACACCGGTCTGGTGGAAATCCCGATGGGTACGACCCTGCGGGAGATTGTCGAGGACATTGGCGGCGGCGTACCCAATGGCAGAAAGTTCAAAGCCGCGCAGATCGGCGGTCCCTCCGGCGGCTGCATCCCGGCGGAATATCTGGACATTCCGATGGATTATGATAATCTGACCTCCATCGGCGCGATGGTCGGCTCCGGCGGTCTGATTATCATGGACGATTCCGACTGTATGGTGGATATCGCCAAATTCTTCCTGAATTTCACCGTGGATGAGTCCTGTGGCAAATGCACGCCCTGCCGCGTAGGCACCAGGCGTCTGTTGGAGATTTTGGAAAAAATCACCTCCGGCAACGGCACCATGGAGGATTTGGACACCATGGAAGCTCTTTGCTATTACATTAAGGAAAATTCTCTCTGCGGTTTGGGACAAACCGCGCCCAACCCCGTTCTTTCGACTTATAACCGCTTCCGCGACGAGTACATCGCCCATGTAAAGGACAAGACCTGCCCGGCGGGCGTGTGCAAGAAGTTGATGAAGATCACCATCGACCCCGACACCTGCAAGGGCTGTACCGCCTGCGCCAGAGTCTGCCCGGTCGGCGCGATCACCGGTTCGGTCAAGCAGCCCCATGTTATTGACCAGAGCAAGTGCATCAAATGCGGCGCCTGCGTGGAAAAATGCCGCTTCGGCGCGATTTCCAAGAAATAAGGAGGAACGGAACAATGAGCAATGTCAATGTGAAAATCAACGGGATCGAGGTCTCCGTTCCTGCGGGCAGCACCGTTTTGCAGGCTGCCAGAGCCGCGGGCGTGGAGATCCCCACCCTGTGTTATCTGAAAGAAGTCAACGAAATCGGCGCCTGCCGTATCTGCGTGGCGGAAGTCAAGGGCGCCAAAAGCCTGGTTGCCTCCTGCGTGTATCCGGTCAATGAGGGCATGGAGGTTTTCACCAACACGCCCAAGGTTATTGAAGCCAGAAAAACAACGCTGGAGCTGCTGCTTTCCAATCACAAAAAGGAATGTCTTTCCTGTGTGCGCTCGGGCAACTGTGAATTGCAGAAGCTGTGTACCGATTACGGCATCGACGATGTGCATAAATACAACGGCGCGATGACTCATTATGAGATCGACCGCTCCGCCGCCCATATGTACCGCGACAATGAGAAATGCATCCTCTGCCGCCGCTGCGTCGCTGCCTGCTCCAATGTACAGGCTGTTTCGGTGATCGGCGCCAACGACCGCGGCTTTGATACGCATATCAGCTGCGCTTTTGAAAAGCCGCTGAACGAGACCTCCTGCGTGTCCTGCGGTCAGTGCATCGTCGCCTGTCCCACCGGCGCACTGAGCGAGCGGGACGATACCGCCAAGGTCTTTGACGCGCTCAACGACCCGACCAAGCATGTTATCGTACAGACCGCGCCCTCCATCCGTGTCGCTCTCGGCGAGGAATTCGGCTATGAGATGGGCTCCATCGTTACCGGCAAAATGGTCGCCGCCCTGCGCCGCCTGGGCTTTGACAAGGTCTTTGACACCAACTTTTCCGCCGACCTGACCATTATGGAGGAGGCGAACGAGTTCATCCAACGATATACCAAAAAGGAAAACCTGCCGCTGATTACTTCCTGCTCTCCCGGCTGGATCAAATACTGTGAATATTATTTCCCGGAGATGATTTCCAACCTTTCCAGCTGTAAATCTCCCCAGGGAATGTTTGGCTCCGTTGCCAAGACGTATTACGCGCAGAAGATGGGCATTGACCCCAAGGATATTTATGTGGTCGCCATTATGCCCTGCACGGCGAAAAAGTTTGAGGCGGAGCGACTGGATCATACGGCGGTGAAGGGGCTGGCGGACATCGACGCGGTGCTGACCACCCGGGAGCTGGCGCGCATGATCAAGAAGGAAGGCATTCTGTTCAGTCAACTGCCCGACGATACCTTTGACGCGCCCTTTGGTCTGGGCAGCGGCGCGGGTACGATTTTCGGCGCCACCGGCGGCGTGATGGAGGCGGCGCTGCGTACCGCTTATGAAACCCTGACCGGTGAAACCCTCGACGATGGGACCATTGATTTCAACGATGTGCGCGGTACCGAAGGCGTGAAGGAAGCGACCTACAACATCGCCGGCAACGAAATCCATGTGGCGGTGGCCTCCGGTTTGGCCAATGCCGAAAAGGTATTGAAGCTGGTCAAGAGCGGCGAAAAGCACTATGATTTTATTGAAATCATGGCTTGCCCCGGCGGCTGTGTCAACGGCGGCGGTCAGCCCATTCAGCCAGCTTCGGTGCGCAACAATGTGGATATCCGCGCTGTCCGTGCGGCGGGACTGTATCAGGACGATAAGAGCCTGCCGGTCAGAAAGTCCCACGAAAACCCGGATGTTAAGCAGATTTACGCCGAATTTTTGCAGGAGCCGGGCAGCCATATCGCCCATGAGATCCTGCACACCGGCTATATCGCCAGAAAGAAATATTAAAAGCCCTTGGGCACGCATCCCATAAACAAAGCGGCAGAGACCATTTTGCGTCTCTGCCGCTTTTGCTGCCGTTTCACAGTGACAGTTATCCATTCATTTATCGCATTTATTTCTGCGAATGGATATAACAAACAATAATATATAATTTTTTTTGTTTATTTTATATATTGCAGTAATAATATAATCGCTGTACTATATATAGAAATAAATGAGAAGGCGATTCCAATGTTTGAAGCATACAAAATAATGTTTCTTCATAAAAGTTAAAAAGAGGTGAAATGTGATGCAAAACAGCGATCAGCTTTTAAAAAGGTTTTTTTATTCTGCGGTATGTGCGTGTATCTGTATTCTTTTGCTGACCATTGTGTATCTGTTGGACGCAACGGGCATGTTTCGCAGATGGTGGGGTTCCGATATTCATCATGTGTTTGTTGCCTGGCTGATTGTGGCGCAGTGTTTGGCAGGTGTTGTGCTGGTCCTTGCCGGCGGCGCGTTTTATCGCCTTGCGGACAGGCACTCTCTGCTTGTACTCAGCCTTGTCTGGCTGCTGCTGCGTGTGTTGTTCCTGTTTTGTTTGCCTGCGCGGTATTTGCATTGGGTGAATTTTGCAATGGATTTTCTGCTGAGTATTGTCTATTTGCTTGTGGGCAGGAAACAGCTGATGCAGCAGTTGTACG
>CASFQZ010000021.1 GCA_949296825.1 uncultured Eubacteriales bacterium | reverse complement strand
GTTCAACAATGCCCAGAATAATATCGCCAATCTCCGTTCCATGATCAATACCACCCGTACGGTCTTTGATTCTCTGTCCGCCGTACAGGGCGCCGCGCTCAATCAGGAGGACATCCAGAACATCATCGGTGTTTTGGAAGCGGTCAATCCCGAGCTTTATAACGCGGTCAGCTCGCTGACGGCGCAGGGCATGGCGGTGGACGCACTGGCGCTGATCACCCCCCAGCTGGAGGAATACGAGCGGCAGCTGGACGAGGCGGAAGCCGAAATGGAGATCCAGCAGCAGACGATTACCGAAAGCGAAGAGGCGCTGCAGGCGGCGAACAATGAGCTGCAAGCAAAAAAAGCCCAGTTGGATTCGGCGAAGGCATTGCTGGAGCAGTACACCGCCCAGCTCAACGAAGCGCAAGCCATTCTGGACGCCGCCGGCGCGCAGCTGCAAAACGGCAGCTATTCGCTCTCGCTGGCGCAGCTTCAGGCGCAGCAGAAGCTCGCGCAGCTTCAGGCGCAGGTCGAAACCGCTGAAGAGGATTTGCAGACGGCGCAAAAGGAGCTGGAAACCGCCCGCGCCGATGTCAACGAGAAAATCGAATATGCCCAAACCATCATCAATAACGGGCAGGAAACCCTGAGTAAGATCTCTACCGCCCAATGGACCGTTTATGACCGCACCGACACGCCCGGCTATACCTCCTTTGGCGACGCGGCGGCAAATGTCAATACCCTTGCCAATATTTTCCCGGTCTTCTTTATCCTGGTGGCGGCGCTGGTCAGCCTGACCACCATGACCCGTATGGTCGAGGATGAACGGCTGCAATTGGGCACCTTCAAAGCCCTGGGGTATACCGACCGTCAGATTATGGGCAAATATATCCTTTACGCCCTGCTCGCCAGCATGTTAGGCTCCGTGCTCGGCGTGGCGGTTGGGCTTTACGCCTTCCCCTACGCGATTTATGCCGCCTATGGCATTATGTTCGCGCTGCCGCCGCTGGTCGTCGGCATTCCCTATCTGACCGTTGTCTTCGGCTTTGTGGTCTTCTGCGTCATGGCGGTGCTGGTCTCCTATGCCGCCTGCCGCCGCGATCTGATGGTTGTTCCGGCGGTGCTGATGCGTCCCAAAGCCCCCAGAAACGGCAAGCGGGTGCTGTTGGAAAAATGGAAGGGCTTATGGAATCGCCTGAGCTTTACCTCCAAGGTCACCGTGCGCAACACCTTCCGCAACCCGAAGCGCTGTATCCTGACCATTGTCGGCATTGCGGGCTGCACGGCGCTTTTGTTCGCCGGGATGGGGATGTACCATTCGGTTGGCGCCATCATGACCAACCAGTACGGCGAGGACGGGATCTCCCAATACGATATGCAGATCGTCTTTGACGAGCCGCAGTCCAACGCCCAAAGCTCCGTGATGTCGTCGCTGGCGCGGGACAGCCGTCTGGGCAGCATCATGCTGACCTCCATGACCTCGGTCACCGGTTCTTCCGCCAACAGCGACCGTACCCTTGAAGTCTATCTCCTCACGCCGGAGGACCCGACCCTGCTGCCCGGCATGGTTCGTTTTGTCAACGCGATGGGAAGCGACCCGGTCACCCTGTCGGACAACGGCGCGGTCATCACCAGAAAATTTGCCGATACGGCGCGGGTTGCTCCCGGCGATTCCGTTCAGGTGCAGCTGGCGGACGGCGGAGTTTATACCATCCCGATCAGTGCCGTAGTCGAGAACTATACCTTTGATTACGTTTATCTGACCCCCGCCCTGTATCAGGCGGTCTTCGGTACCGCACCCTCCTATCATTACGCCATGGCGACCCTTTCCGATGCGGTCAATGACGCCGTGCCGGCGGCGGAAGGCGCTCTGAGCGCCAAAGCCCAGCTGGCGGCGGATCTGATGGATAAGGTCGGCATTACGGCGGTCGCCTATACCTCCGACACCATCGAGACCTTTGATGAAGTCGTAAAAGCCATGACCATCGTCGTCTCCCTGTTGATCCTGGCGGCGGCAGTGCTGGAAATGGTGGTGCTTTATAATCTGGCGAACGTCAATATCCAGGAGCGTCTGCGGGAGATTGCCACCCTTAAGGTGGTCGGCTTTTATGACAAGGAAGTTTCGTCCTATATCTACCGCGAAAACATCATCCTGACCGTACTGGGCGCCGTCGCCGGTCTGGGACTCGGCGTGCTTTTGCACCGGCTGATGCTCCACTTCATTGTCATCGACACCGTCACTTACGGCGAGACGGCGGGAATCTGGAGTTTTGTCATCGCCCTCATCGCAACCGTTCTCTTCTCTCTTGTGGTCAATCTGCTGCTGCACCGCAAGCTCAAAAAAGTCAGCATGGTCGAATCCTTTAAGTCCATGGAATAATCGAAAGCAAAAGGGGAGAGCCTTCCTTGCAAAGGCTCTCCTTTTTTATCACCGAAAAACAAGCCGTTCTTTAGCCCCGTTTTAGCGCTGCGGGATAAAATAAAATCATCATTGCTCTGGAGGGATACCATGCGCCTGTTGTTGGCGGAAGACGATCCGCGCTTGCAAAAATCGCTGAAGCACATCTTTGAAACAAATCTGTTCTCGGTGGACGCTGTCGCGGATGGACGAGGAGCCCGGTGATTTTGATGCCGCAGCGTTTCCGATCAGCGAAACGGCGGCGGTGTCGGATTTTTTGCCCCTTGCCGCCGAAAAAACCATGACCGCGCGCATGGAGCCGTCGCCGGTCTATTCTGGCGATGAGGGACAGAGCCGCCGGCTGTTTTTTCTTCTTTGGGATAACGCCGTGAAGTCTTGCGACCCGGAGGGCGAGATCGCGGTGCGCCTTTTCCCAAGGGGCGGCGGATTGTGTTCCGTGTCGAAAATACCTGCAAAAATGCTGGCAATATAGGGAAGGGGATATTTTCACAAAGTAAAAAACGGTAGGAAACGGAGAATCTTCATTATAAATGAACAATTTTTCCTTAAAGGCTGGACTTTTTTGCGTGAATGTGTTAGAATGCCGGTAGGCAGGCGGCGAAAGACGCTTTTCAAAGCGTCGCTCCGGCAGACAAGCGCCATCGGCGCTTTTGTTTGCGGCGATGCGATTCGTCTCTTGTCTTTGAGATTTTACGCGCTCCGGCGCGCGATGATACGGAGGATTTTCCATGAAAAAAACCATGAAAAAAAGTCTGGCTCTGCTGCTTTCCGTTTTGATGGCGCTGAGCTGTGTGCTGTTTGCCTCGGCGGAGGGCGAGACTCCGACGCTGCAATTTAACGACGGTAAATTAAAAATCGTCGTCTTTGCCGACTGTCAGGATGATGTCTTCGCCGACGGCAGAATGATTGCGATGATGAACCAGGCGCTGGACGACGAGCAGCCCGATCTGGTGGTCTTCACCGGCGACAACGTCGTGCAGGGCATGAAGCCGCTGAACGAGGCGGCGATTGATCAGATCCTGGAGCCGGTGGTTTCTCGCGGCATCCCCTTTGCCGTTACCTTCGGCAACCACGACGGCGAGTATTTCTCCAAGGAAAGTATGCTTGCCTATTATCAGTCGTTCCCCGGCTGCCTGTCCTATGACGCGGATCCCGCGCTGACCGGCGTGGGCAACTGCAATATTCCCGTCTATTCTTCCGACGGCAGCGAGATCGTCTATAACCTCTGGGCCATCGATTCCAATATGTATGACGAGGTCAACGGCGGCTATGATTATGTCCATCAGGACCAGCAGGACTGGTATGTAAAAACCAGCGAAGCGCTGGAGGCTCAGGTCGGTCATAAGGTCCCCTCGCTGGTATTCCAGCATATCGTGGTGCCCGAGGTCTATGAATGCCTGCGTGAAGCCGAAGAGGGCGAGGAAAACACCAGAGAATATCAGGGCAAAACCTACGCGCTGGAGCTTAACGACTCCGCCGAAGGGTATCTGGGCGAATTCCCCTGCCCGCCGACAGTCAACGGCGGTCAGTTTGATACCTTCCTGTCCCGCGGGGATGTGGTGGGGATCGTCACCGGTCACGACCATGTCAACAGCTTTATCGGCTCCTATCAGGGGATTGATTTCATCCAGATGCCCGGTATCACCTTCTCCTCCTACGGCGACGATGTGATCCGCGGCTACGGCGTGATCGAGCTGGACGAAAGTGACCTTTCCACCTATAACGCCTATTCGGTGCAGTATCCCGATACCGATTTCGGTACGGACGCGGCGAACGTGCTCTCCGGCTTTTTCAAGAGCATGATGTATATGTTTGAGCGCATCGTCGATTCCATCAAGGATCTGCTTTCCGCACTGGCGGCGGCGTAATATCTCCTGCGTTTCAGGAAATGAGGGAATTTTATGCGATACCTTTTTAAGAAAACAACGGCGCTTGTTTTGGCGCTAATTTTGGCGCTGAGCCTTGCCGTTCCGTCTTTTGCTGTGGTTGAAAAAAACGAAGAGGGCGGCTATACCCTTCGCTTCAACGAGGACGGATCCTTTAAGATTTTGATTTTCGCCGACTGTCAGGACGGGATCATCCCCAACGGCAGAATGACCCGTTTTATGGCGGATGCCCTGGATCGGGAACAGCCGGATCTGGTGATCTTCCTGGGTGATAATGTTTTGCAGGAATTTCAGCCTTTCAACGAAGCGGGGATCCAGCAGATTTTGCGCCCGCTGGTTGAGCGGGGCGTTCCCTATGCCTATGTCTGGGGCAATCACGACGGCGAATACAATACCAAAGAGAATATGCACGCCATCTACTGCGCCTACGGCGACTGTCTGACCTATGACGCAGACCCTGCCCTGACGGGGTTCGGCAACTGTAATCTGCCGATTTATGCTTCCGACAAAAGCGGCGAGATGGTCTTCAATCTCTGGTTGATCGACTCTAATATGTACCTGAACGGCGATAAGAGCCAGGGCTATGACTATGTGCATCCCGACCAGCTGGCGTGGTACCGCCGGACCAGCGAAGCCATCGAGGCGCAGCAGGGACATAAGGTGCCGTCGCTGATGTTTCAGCATATTATTGTCCCGGAAATTTACGAGCTGCTCAAGCAGGCGCCGGCTGACGCTGAAGGGGAGAATATCTGCGAGTATAACGGACAGAAATATTATCTGGAATTTCGTGACGACGCCGATGCGCAGGGGCTGCTGCTGGAATCGCCCAGCCCCTCTTCCGTCAACGGCGGACTTCTGGAGGCGCTGGTTGAGCGCGGCGATGTGCTGGCGGTCTTTTCCGGTCATGACCACACCAACCGGTTCCGCGCCCGGGTGGACGGCATCGAGCTGATCCAGTGCTCCGCCATGGCGTTTATGGCGCGCAACGATGAGCGCTCCCGGGGGTACCACACCGTGACGCTGAACGAGGCTGCGCCGCAGGACTATACCTTTGAGACGACGCTTTATACCGAGATGTATCCCAACGAAACCATCATTGACCAGTCTCTTGCCTATTTTGAGGGTGCGGGCTGGGGCGTCGCTTATGTATTCAAATGCCTGGTGCAGTATATTCTGGATACGCTGCGCCCGCTGATGGAGATTCTCACCGCCGTCAGCGCCTGAACCTGCTTTTTCCTTTCTCTTTTTGAGCGGTAGTCCATGCGGCGGGCTGCCGCTCTTTTTTTCGCCGGTTTTATTCCTTGACATTTTCTTCTGTGGATAGTAAAATAAGTGAGAATATAGCCAACGGAGGAAACAGTATGCGCAACAGCGAAAAGACCATGGAAAAAATCGTCGCCCTTTGCAAGGGCAGGGGCTTTGTATATGCGGGAAGCGAAATTTACGGCGGACTTTCCAATACCTGGGACTACGGTCCTCTGGGCGTGGAGTTTAAGAACAATGTCAAAAAAGCCTGGTGGGAAAAATTCGTCCGCGAGTCGCCCCATAATGTCGGGCTGGACTGCGCCATTCTGATGAACCCGCAGGTCTGGGTCGCGTCGGGACATGTGGGCGGCTTTTCCGACCCGCTGATGGACTGCAAGGCCTGCAAGACCCGCCACCGCGCCGACCAGCTGATTGAAAGCACCGGCGTCAATCCGGCAGGCTGGAGCTTTGATGAGATGTCCGCTTATATCAAGGAGCATAACATTGCCTGCCCCAACTGCGGCAAATGCGATTTTACCGATATCCGCAAATTCAATTTGATGTTCAAAACCTTTCAGGGCGTGACCGAGGACGCGAAGAATGAAATCTATCTGCGCCCGGAGACCGCCCAGGGTATTTTTGTCAATTTCCTCAATGTGCAGCGCACCACCCGCAAAAAGGTGCCCTTTGGCATCGCCCAGATCGGCAAATCCTTCCGCAACGAGATTACCCCCGGCAACTTTACCTTCCGAACCCGGGAGTTTGAGCAGATGGAGCTGGAGTTTTTCTGCAAACCCGGCACGGAGCTGGAGTGGTTCGCCTACTGGAAAAATGCGTGCAAAAACTTCCTGTTGTCTTTGGGCATGAAGGAAGAAAACATGCGTCTGCGCGACCACGAAAAAGAGGAGCTGTCCCATTATTCCAATGCCACCACCGATATTGAGTATCTTTTCCCCTTCGGCTGGGGCGAGCTGTGGGGCGTTGCCTCCCGCACCGATTTTGACCTTTCGCGCCACCAGGAAACCTCCGGCAAGAGCATGGAATATTTTGACCAGGAAGCCAACGAGCGTTATATCCCCTATGTGGTCGAGCCGTCACTGGGCGCGGACCGCGTCGCGCTGGCGTTTTTATGCGAGGCATACGACGAAGAGGTGGTGGACGAAGCCAAGGGCGACGTGCGCACGGTGCTGCATCTGCATCCCGCTCTTGCGCCTGTGAAATGCGCTGTTCTGCCCCTGTCCAAAAAGCTTTCGGAGCCTGCGCTGGTACTGTATGAAACCCTGGCGAAGCATTTTAATGTGGAATATGACGATGCC
>CASFQZ010000020.1 GCA_949296825.1 uncultured Eubacteriales bacterium | reverse complement strand
AAGACCATTGAAAAGGGCGTAGAAGTGCTGATTACCACTGCGTATTTGTTTGATGAAAAGGGTCTTTGCGAGTCCTACGACGAGTAAACGAATGGCAAGACATCGGGATGACTTGATCGGATCATCCCGATGTCTTTTTTTTGCTTCTGCAAAGATGGGGACTCTTTTGAAACTTTTATTTTTAATTGGAAACGCGGCTGTCGGGAAAATAACCGTTGGTCAGGAACGGATGAAGCGATGTGACCTGCGGTTGTTTCACAATCATATGATGATCGAGCCGGTTTTGGAAATCTTCGGTTATTTTCACAGCGAAGCCATCCGGCGGATGCGCCGGACGGTGTTTGAGGAATTTGCCAAATCGGATGCTTACGGAATGATTTTTACATATATGTGGGCGTTCGATCAGCCGTCGGACTGGGCGTATATTGAACAAGTGAAGGAAATTTTTGCGCCTTACAATACAACCTTATATTATGTGGAGCTTGTTGCGTCGCAGCAGGTACGGCTGGAACGGAACGCGACCGAAAACCGACTGAAAAACAAGGCGTCTAAACGCGACTTGGAAAGCTCGAATCGCCGGCTTTTGGCTGATGACGCCGCCTACCGTCTGGAAAGCTTGCCGGGAGAAATACCGTTTGACAATTATTTGCGAATTGACAATACAAATTTATCACCGGAAGAAACGGCAAGGATCATTTGTGAGCGGTTTTCGCTGGCGTGAGGAATTCCGCGGGGCTGCCAAAAAAAGAACTTGTCAGCGCGCAGGCGTTGTGCTATACTATCTTTGTTAAATATTGCGCAGTTTTTTTCCTGCCAAAGCGTGGAAACTGTATTCTTTGTTTGCTTTTGCGGGGAGAAAGGAGTTTATTTCTTATGAAAAAAGTCATTGCGGCAACGATTGCTGGTCTTCTGGCGGTAATTACAGTCTTTTTCTCCGGGTGCGATGCGCTGATCAGCACGATTCAGTCGGAGGAGGAAACCACGCTGCCCTTCTCCACCAGCCGGACCGAGGATCTGGATTCCAAACAGAAGATCGCTTCGTATTATGACCAGCTGCTGACGATGGCAAAGGAAGGAAAGGCGGGCGTTTCCCGGGAGACGCGGTATGAGATCAATGATCTGAACATCGTACCCCGTGCAATGGAGGGTGTGACCGATGAAAACGGCAATCAGCAGTCCGATCCGGCGCTTGATGTGCTGAACGCCGCCGCCGAGGAGGTCCGTTCCTTTATTGCCCGCGCCGTGGCGTCCTCCACCGAGTCCGTTGCCTTTGGCGAGGACTGGGGCGATGTGGCGCCGAACACCATCCCGGACCCCGAAAGCGTTTTGGATGCAAGTCTGACCATGGGCGAAGAAACGACCGAGGAAGAGGGCGAGCCGCTGGTGTATACCAATTTCTATTACGGCGATATCTCTTTCCGTCCGGAAAATTATCCGCTGGCATCCAACAGCATCATCACGCCGATCTTCCCCTTCCCGGATGAGACGGCGATCAGCCAGGAGCTGGCGAAAATGGAGGATTATTTCGTTTTCGATTCCTATGAAGCGGTTTTTGAGGAAAATACCATCAGCTTTTCCTCCGAACGCATCCTCGATCAGATTGACTATGCCAATTACACTTCGGTCATCCGGGTGACCGCCCACGCCAGAGGTGTGGGCAAACTGGCGGACTATGGCGAGCTGACCGTCTATTTCACGCTGCGCTGCGCCAATAACTACACCTTCGACTGGGTGGATCCGTCCGTTCCCGTGGAAGAGTAAACAGAGCCTGTCTGCCCGGCGGAGAATTTTCTTCGCCGGGCGTTTTTGCTGTTTGGACGGTTGCATTTCCCTGCCGTTCATGCTACAATGAAACCGCAGAATAAGCAAATGAGGTGTCGTTATGGATGTCAGAATCTTAAATACCCCGGAGCAGATTGCCGTCGCGGCGGGGGAAATTTTTGTACGGTTGGTTAAAGAGAACCCAAAGGCGAAGCTGGGGCTTGCCACCGGCGCCTCCCCGGTGAAAATGTATCAATATCTGATTTCGCAATATGAAAACGGGTACCTGGATTTTTCCGAGGTCGCGAGCTATAATCTGGATGAATACTGCGACCTGCCCCGAGCGGACAAAAACAGTTACTATACCTTTATGCACGAGAATCTGTTCTCCCAGATCAATATCAAAGAGGAGCATGTCCATTTGCCCAATGGCAACGCGGCGGATATGGATGCGGAGTGCAGGCGGTACGATCGGCTGCTTGCCGATATTGGCGGCGTGGATGTGCAGCTTCTGGGCATTGGCACCAACGGGCATATCGGCTTTAATGAGCCCGCTGACGCTTTTACTGAGGGTACCTACAAGGTGAAGCTGACCGACAGCACCATTCGCTCCAACAGTATTTATTTTGACGAGGGGAAAATGCCCCATTATGCGGTGACCATGGGTGTGGGGACGATTATGACCGCGAAAAAAATTGTTCTGATTGCCACCGGCGAGAGCAAGGCAGACGCGATGCGCGCAATGATCCGCGGCGAGGTCACGCCCCATTGCCCGGCGTCGATTTTGCAGACGCATCCCGATGCGGTAATTTTTATGGACAAAGCCGCCGCGTCCAAGTTATAAGCAGGCAAGAGCAAGCCGTTCCTGTTTCTTTGGGGCGGCTTCTTTTTTTAGGAGGAACGGATATGAAGGCAGAAGTGGCGGCGGCGCTGATTTTTCGAAACGGAAGATTCTTTATCGGGCAGCGGCCGCCGGAAAAGGCGAGAGGCGGTCTGTGGGAATTTGTCGGCGGAAAACAGGAGCCGAGGGAGAGTCTTGCCGAGACGCTGCGGCGGGAATGCCGGGAGGAGCTGAACGTCGAGGTGCAGCCCGGCGATATTTTCTGTGAGACGGCGCATGAATATGAGGATTTGACGGTGCATCTGACGCTGTTTTGCGCGCAGATGACCGGCGAACCGACGCGAAAAGAGCACACGGCTTTTCGGTGGATTACGCCGGAGGAGATCCCGTATTTTTCGTTCTGTCCCGCCGACGGGGAGATTTTGGAGAAAATCCAACGGGAATACGGCGCGCCGGAGCCGGTTGGCGCCATTCGCCGCCGCTTGCTGGAGGAACGGGAGGAGGCGTACCGGCGTTTTCAGGCGAAGCTGTTGCCGACGTTGGACGGAAGCCTGGTGCTCGGTGTCCGCACGCCGGTTTTGCGCCGGTATGCCGCAGAGCTTTGGAAGAGCGGGCAGGCAGAACCATTTTTGCGCGCGCTGCCTCATGTTTATTATGAGGAAAATAATCTGCACGCGTTTCTTTTGGAAAAAGAAAAAGATTTCGACATCGCTCTGGCAAGGACGGAATCGTTTTTGCCTTATGTGGACAACTGGGCAACCTGCGATCAGATGAATCCGAAGGTCTTCGGCAAGCATCTGCCGGTTCTTCACCAAAAGGCAGAAGCGTGGATCCGTTCGTCCCATCCCTATACCGTGCGCTATGGCATTGGCATTTTGATGCGGTATTTTCTGGAGGATGCCTTTCAATATGAGGATCTGGCGCTGGCAGCCTCGGCGCAGGGCGGGGAGTATTATATCAATCTGATGATCGCCTGGTATCTGGCGACCGCCCTTGTCAAACAGCCGCAGGCAGCCATGGACTTCCTGGCGGAGGGGCGGCTCTCCGACTGGGTGAAGCGCAAGACCGTGCAGAAGGCGTGTGAAAGCCGCAAAATATCGCCCGCGCAAAAAAACGAGCTGCGGGCGTGGCTGAAACAGGAGGAAGAAGCATGACAACAGGGGTGCAGACGCTGCGGACGTGGATCGCCCAAAGCAAAAAAATTGTCTTTTTGACCGGCGCGGGAATTTCGACCGCCAGCGGGCTGGCGGATTTCCGCGGCAAGGAGGGGCTGGAAAAGCGCAAATCTCCCATTCCCTATGAGACGCTTTTGTCCATTGATTTTTTTATGGCGCATCCAGAGGAATTTTACCGGTATTATAAGGAGTTTCTGATTGTCGGAGATACCAAACCAAATATTGCCCATCAGAAAATCGCCGCGCTGGGCGACCGGGTGCTGGCGGTTGTTACGCAGAACATCGACGGCTTGCATACAGCGGCTGGCAGCCGGAATGTGCTGGAGGTTCACGGCACGACCCTGACCTATTCCTGTCTGCGGTGCGGGAAGTCCTATTCGGAAGCCTATGTCAAGGCAGGCGAGGGCATTCCCCATTGCAGCTGCGGCGGGATTTTAAGACCGGACATCGTCTTCTATGGCGAGGGGCTGGACGGGCGCTGCTGGCAAAGCGCCGTTGCCGCCATTGCTTCCTGCGACCTGCTGGTGGTTGTCGGCAGCTCGCTGGTGGTCTATCCGGCGGCAGGGCTGGTGCGTATGCGCGGCAGGGAGGCGAAGCTGGTCATTGTCAATAACGATCCGACGCCCTATGACCGGGAAGCCGATCTGGTGCTGCATGAGGATATTTCCGCCGTATTTGCAGCGCTGTAAAAGAAAAAGGAACAGAAAAAGAAAACCGAACCGCCCCGTCCTTTTTTCAGAACGGAGCGGTTCGGTTTTTGGGGAAAAGAAATATAATTTTCAAAGGAAAGCTCATCACTTTCCGGAGTTGGTGAATTCTTCCGGATGGCGGTCGCGGTAATACTGGGTGTGGGTTTTTTTGTGGGGGCGGGAGTTCCAGAGCTCCTCGGCGACGGGCGCCCATTCAAGCGCGAATTTGTCGCATCTGCCGCACAGGGTATCCACATCCTCTTCCACCAGAAGGTCGGTGGATTTGGCGCCGGTCTCCTTGACCATTTTGCGCAGGATCTGCGGATTTTCCAGCATCGGGCAGGGGCGCAGGTGGTTGTCGTTAAAGGGCTGCCCCTTGCGGTACGCCATAAACAGCGGCCGGCGCAGCGCCTCAAGGATGGTATGGGTGCGGATATTGGAGTCGGAATAGTGAATAAAGACGCAGGGCTCCATATCGCCGGCGGAATTGATGTGGAAATACCGCCGACCGCCGGCGATGCAGCCGCCGACGTATTCGCCGTCGTCCTGAAAATCGAAGATGAACATCCGCTTGCCGGTTTTGCCGTTACGTACCCGGCGGATCCAGTCATACATATACTTGCGCTGCGCGGGGGTGGGGATAAAGTCCTCGTCGGCGTCGTGTCCGACGGGCATATAATTGAAGTAGAAGCCGTATTTCGCGCCTTTATCAACCATCAGATCCAAAAACTCGTCGCTGGTGACATAAGCGTCGTTCTGGCGCGTATAGCAGACCGAGATGCCGAAGAGACATTTGTTTTTGCGTAAGAGATCCATCGCCGCCAGCGTTTTGCCGTAAGCGCCGCCGCCTCTGCGCGCGTCGTTGCTCTCCTCGGTGCCCTCGACGCTGAGCGCCAGGGCGAAATTGCCCACGCGCAGCATATCATCACAGAGCTTCTGGTCGACCAGCGTACCGTTGGAGAACGCCATAAAGGCGCAATCGGGATTTTCCTCACAAAGACGGATGATGTCATTTTTGCGGATCAGCGGCTCGCCGCCGGTCATCATATAAAAATGGGTGCCCAGCGCTTTGCCCTGGGTGACGATGCTTTTCATCTCCTCATAGGAGAGGTTCTGCTGATGACCGTATTCCGCTGCCCAGCAGCCCTTGCATTTCATATTGCAGGCGCTGGTTGGGTCGAACAGGATCAGCCAGGGGATATTGCAGTCATATTTGTCGCGGTTTTCTCGCACGGTTTTGGTGCCGTACATCGCCGCTTCGATGCCCATGGAGAGGATCATGTTTTTGATGATCCTCTTATCAATGTCTCGGATAATATCCAGCGCAAATTGACGATAAACATTGTCAGGGTCGCGCATTCCGGCTTTGATTTTTTCAAAATTTTCGGGCGGGAACATCCCTTTAATCATGCCGGAGGCACGCTCCACCAGCTTGATGACATTTTCTTCGGGGTTTTTATCGATATATTTCAGCGTCTGGTCCAGGATCGCGCCTGCCGCCGCTCTTGTTAACTTGTGCGTATCTGCCATGAAAAATTCCTCCGCCGGTTCGAGAACCATTTTTAATACAAGTATAGTCCTTTCGCCGGAAAAACAAACCATGATGTAAAATTTGACCGGTGGAATGTAACAATCCGTTTTTCCTTTATAATTACATTAGTTATATCATAACATACCGCCAAAAGAAAAGGAATCGGCTTTTCGAAAAAAAGACAGAAAACTTATGCGGCGTAAAGGATTAAAATTTGTAAGGATTGATAAAAAGCACCGGAAGCAGCGCAAAAGGCGGCTTCCGGTGCTCTTTTGTTACGGGGTCTGCCGCAGGCTTTTTTCGATCCATGCGCGGTTTTCCCGCAGCCTTTGGCTGTCCGGCTTTTTTGCCAGCGCCCGGTCGATTGCCTCGCGAGCCTTGGCGTAATTTCCCGTCCGGTAATACCCTACCGCCGCCAGATCGTCCGGCAGCTCGCTCCAGGCGGCGCTTTCGGTGATATAGGTGTCGGGGCGCTGGCGGATCGACAATGCCTTTTCGCAGCAGAAGACCATGGCATACCAGTCTTCCCGCCGATAAAAGAACTGCGCCGCGTCGCACCAGGGCTCCCGCAGCCAGGGCGCTTCGGCGATTGCCTTCAGGTACCACGGCAGGGCGTGATCCGGTTCGTTGAGATTTTCATAACAGCGGGCGATATAGCGCATGGAGGCGCAGCGCTCATCCCGCCAGCGCGCCCGGGGCAGCGCCAGATGCTTTTCCAGTGTTGCAATGGCGCTGCGGTATTGCCCGTGGAACATATATTCCCGTCCCAGATAGTGGGTGTTTCGGTCGTCGTCGGGGTCCTCCCGCACCGCCAGCTCTAAAAGCGGCAAATACTGGGCGCGGGATGCTTTGGCGCGGGCGTGGTGATCAAGCTGAATGCCCGGAATGGTCAGGATCGGGTGGTCGCCGCCTTCATATTGCAGGACCTCATGGACCGGATGCACCCAACGGAAGCCCCTGCGGGCGTGAATCTTATCGGTATAAAAGACCACGCCCTCGCTGCCGTCCGGATTGAAATTCCAGGTATAGCGGTAGCGTGCCCGCAGGGTATCGGGCTGCCACGCCTGCTCCAGCGCCGTCCGCCAGCCGGGGTGCAGCACCTCATCCAGATCGGTACAGACGCAGATATCGCAGTCCTCCGGCAGGAGATCCATCGATTCGTTCCGCGCTTTGTCGAACCGCCACGGGGAAATTTCCGCCTGTCGGACGATCGCGCCTTCCTTTTGCAGAAGCGCAACGGAGCGATCGGTAGAGCCGGTGTCCAGCACATACACTTCGTCCGCTTCCCGCATGGAATCCATCCAGCGCTTCACGCAGTCTTCTTCGTTTTTACAGATGGCATATACGCAGATGTGGTATTTCCCCATGGCAAGTTCCTCCGAATGTGAAATGAATTACAGACCGGTCAGGTGCTTGACGCTCAGTGAGATTGAAGAGAACGAAGCGTCGGCGCCACCGGCGTTCAGGGTAATGACGCCCGGCGCGGTGATGTCGGCAATGACCGAATTCGACAGCGATGCGGTAGGATTGGCGTCCGAAAGGGAGGCGCTGCTGCCCGAACCGGGAATCGGTGTGCCGTTTACCTGCAGTGTCAGCGAGGGGGATGCACTGCCGGTGCCGGCGGCTGCCGAAGCGGTTGCCGAATAGCTGATCTCATAAGTTCCGGTTTGCTGTACGGTAAATTCCGCCGTGCCGGTATCGTGGAGGATGGTCGAGCCCCGGTTGGTGTTGACCGCCGCGAAAGAGAGGGGTTCGCCGGCGGAGGTCGGGGTTACTGCCGCTTCATTGGCGGCGGAAACGGCGGCGGTTACCACGGAACCGGCAGGTCCGGTGGGACCGGTAGGCCCGGTAGGCCCGGTGGGACCTGCCGCGCCGGTGGCTCCGGCGGCGCCCGCAGCGCCTTCGGGACCGGTGGGTCCGGTGGGACCTGTCGCGCCGGTGGCTCCGGCGGCGCCCGCAGTACCCTCGGGACCGGTAGGCCCGGTGGGACCTGTCGCGCCGGTGGCTCCGGCGGCGCCCGCAGCGCCTTCGGGACCGGTAGGCCCGGTGGGACCTGTCGCGCCGGTGGCTCCGGCGGCGCCTGCAGCGCCCTCGGGACCTGTTGCACCGGCGGCACCTTGCGGACCGGTAGGTCCGGTAGGTCCGGTAGGTCCGGTAGCGCCGGTTCCTGGGCCAGCGGGACCCTGGGGACCGGTGGGCCCGGTGGGACCTGTCGCCCCGGTGGCTCCGGCGGCACCTTGCGGACCGGTAGGACCGGTAGGTCCGGTCGCACCGGTTCCCGTGCCAGCGGGACCCTGGGGACCGGTGGGTCCGGTGGGGCCGATGGCGCCCGCTGCGCCGGTGGCGCCGGTAGCTCCGGTTGCCCCTGTTGCACCCTGGGGACCGGTGGGTCCGGTCGGACCGATGGCGCCCTGGGGACCGGTCGGTCCGGTGGGACCGATATCGCCGCTTCTACCCTGAGGACCGTTGGGACCCGGGATGCCCTGAGGACCGGTAGGTCCGGTGGCTCCGTCAGGACCGGGGATACCTTGAGGTCCCGTGGGACCGGGGGATCCCGGGAAGCCTTGCAGCCCTTGAATGCCCGGAACGCCCTGGGGGCCGGTGGGGCCGAAGGGTCCGGTAGGGCCGGTGGGTCCGGTGGGACCCGCCGGACAGCAGCAGGTCACGCTCTGGCAGGATGTGCCGCAGGTGCAGTTGGCGCTTGGCGCGGCAGGCTGCTGACAGTAAGCCCGGCTAACCGCCTGCGCCGCCTGCATGGCGTTTTGCGCGGCGCGGATCGCCTGCTCGGCAGCGACGCGCGGCTGTGCCGATTCCCCCTGTTCACAGTCGCAGCTGCCGAATATATTCCTGTATTTATTCATAAACAGCCTCCTTTGTTGGATGGTGGGAACCTTTTCGTCCCGTAACAGTATATACCGCCATCGTGAGACGGTTACGGAAATCCGTCGGGAAAAATCTTGTGAATTTTGCCGTGCCGATTTGGGATTTTCTCTTGCTTTTTGTGGGAATTTCCTGTATGATTAAGGATGGTTACGAGGAGGATTTTTGTGAAAGCTTTTTTGATTTTTTTCCTGATTGCGCTGCTGCTTCTGGCGCTGCTGGCGATGCTCTGCGTGCTGCCGGTTCTTGCGCTGGTACGCCGCAAGCCGCTGCCGATCCCCTCCTTTTTGTCTGGGCTGATTCAGGGCAATCGGATGCCCGACCGCTACGAAAAAGACTCCGCCGAGGCGGAAAAGCGCTTTGACCTCCTGTCCGAAGAAAGAGTTGAGCTGACTGCGCCGGACGGGGCGAAGCTGCGCGGCAGGGTTCTTGCGCCCCGGGAGCCGAACGGCATTTTGATCATCGCCTGTCATGGCGCGCGCAGCAGCGGCAGGGGCGAGTTCTGCTTTTTTGCGCCGGATTTTTATGAAAAAGGCTATACGCTGATTTTGCCCGACCACCGGGGCTGCGGCGAGAGCGACGGCGATCATATGGGGTACGGTACCCATGAAAAAACGGATACCTTTTTGTGGGTCGATTGGGCAAAAAAACGATTCCCGCGCCGCAGGATTTACCTGCTGGGCGTGTCCATGGGCGCGGCGACGGTGTTGATGATGAGCCGCGAGGCGCGGGTCAGAGAGGAAATCTGCGGGATTATTGCCGATTGTTCCTATACCTCCATTTGGGACGAGTTTTCCTATCAGATGAAGGCGTCATTCCACCTGCCGGAGTTTCCGCTGTTATCCATTTGGGATTTTGTTAACAAAAAGTTATACGGCTATTCCTTCCGCGACGCTTCGCCGCTGCATGACATTGCTTTTGCGAAATGTCCGATTTTGCTGATTCACGGCGGGCGGGACGATTTTGTGCCGACGTATATGCAGGGGCTTCTGTTTGAGGCGTGCCCGACGGAAAAATACTGTCTGACCGTTCCCGGCGCGGTTCACGCGAGAAGCTATTATACCGACCCGCAGCGCTATGGCAAGGCGGTCGAGGCCTTTATCCGCATGACGCTGCCCCGCGCCGGGCGGCAGGAGGGGGACGAGCATGGATAAGCTGCTGGAAATGACGCTGTCGCTGACAGATGAGGACAACAAAAGGAATCTGCCGATTCCATTCTTTGTGCCGGAGGACATGGAGGCACTGCATATTCTTTTTTTCTATGAGCCAAAAACATCGGACGACCGGGAAAAACAGCTGGCGCTGGCAGAAGAGAACATTCGCCGGGACGCGCCGGGGGATTGGGGGAGGGAATATGATCCCGCAGCCTTTCTTCCCTTGAAGAATCTTCTAACTTTATCGTTGGACGATCCCTTTGGCTACCGGGGAGCGGCGCATCGTCAAAGTCCCCGGCAGGAGCATTGGATCAGCGAAACGGATGCTTCGCCGGGCTTTTTTGCCGGGAAGCTGCCCGGGGGCTCTTATTGTCTGACCGTCAGCGTCCACGGACTGGTGACTTCCCGCTGTGAGGCGCGTATTTGTATTGAAGGAAAGAAAAGAGGCGAGGCGGATGCCTGAACACTGGTTTGCCTGTGAGCTGCACTGCCATACCTGTCACAGCGACGGCGATTTTACGCCGGAAGCACTGATGGAGACTGCCCGGGAGCGGCTGCTGGACGGCATTGCCCTGACCGACCACAATACCATGGCGGGCGTGCCGCAGGCGCAGAGCGAAGGTGCGCCGGTATTGCTGCCCGGGGTGGAGCTGACGACTTTTTACGGGCATATGCCAGTGCTGGCTCCTTCCCGCTGGGTTGAGTGGCGGGATCTGAAGCCTGCGCAGGGGGACCTGCTGCTGCGCCGGGTCAAGGAAGCCGGCGGCACGGCAGGCATTGCTCATCCCTTTCAGCTGGGCACGCCGATTTGTACCGGCGGACATTGGGATTATGAAGTGAAAGACAAATCGCAGATTGCCTATCTTGAAATTTGGTCCGAGGGCTGTCCCTTTTTGAATTCATCCAACCGCCGCGCCATCGCCCTGTGGCATTCCTGGCTGGATCAGGGCTTGCGCGTCGCGCCGACCATGGGGCGCGACTGGCATCGTCCGACGGACAATCCACTGCCCGCCGCCTGCACCTATCTCGGTTGCTCGCGGGATCGTTTGACTGCTGAAGCGATGCTGGCAGCCGTACGCAGCGGACATACGGTGGTCAGCGCCGGTCCTCACTTTGTATATACGACCGACGACGGTCAGTCGCCCGGCGATACGGTGCGGGCGGGCAGAAGAACGTTTTCCTTTGCCTTGTCCTTTGACCGCAGTGACCGGCTGAATGCGGAGACAATCGTCTGCGAGAAGCTGATCGTGCGTACCAACGGCGGCAGGGCGGCGCTGGAAATGCCGTTGGAGCAAAGACCGACCGCCTGGGAAGCGCAGCTGCTTCTGGAAGCCGGGCAGTGGTATGCGGCGGAGCTCTGGGGCAGCATCGGTGAGAAAAAAGAGCAGCTGATCGCCGCTGCGGCGGCGGTATTCGCGGTATAAGAGAGGAGAAAGCCTATGCAGTATTTGCAGAATAAGGAAAAACACTATGTCGGCATTAAGGAAACCATCCTGTACGGCGTTGCCAACGGCGGGCAGGTCATGGGCTATAACCTGGTGCGCGGACAATTGACCTTCTATTTTGTTTCCGTCTTCGGCATCCCCGCCGAGGCGGTCACGGCGATGATCTTCTTTATGGGGCTTTGGGACGCCTTTAACGACCCGTTGATGGGCAGCGTGGTGGATCGTACCCGCACCCGCTACGGGAAGCTGCGCCCCTATTTGATTTTTGTGCCGATCCCGTTGGCAATCATTACGGTGCTTTTGTTCGGTGGCGCGGAATTTTTAAACGGCGTACAGTCCGTCGGGGCAAAAATCGCCTATATGTACATCGTGTATTTCATATGGGAATTTATCTATACCATCGGCGACATTCCCTTCTGGGGGCTTTCCGCCGCCATTTCGCCGCTGCCGTCGGACCGCTCCGCCGCCATTACCTCGGCGCGTCTGATCTCGTCCATCCTTGGCGGCATCGTCAATTCCATGATCCCGATTTTTATCGATCTGAGCACCCGGCATATCATCCCCTGGAACATGCAGGAGGTTTTCCTGTTCATGGGCTGCATCGCCGGCATCCTGGGTACGGCGCTGATGAGCCTGTCCGGTCTGTTTACCAAGGAGCGGGTCGTACAGTCCAGCAAGGAGCCGAGTATTTTCGCCTGCTTCAAATACCTGTTCAAGAACAAGCCGCTGCTTCTGATCGTCGCGTCCAATATTCTGGCGACGGTGGAGGGGATCAGCAGCACCTTCAGCCAGTATTTCTATATCCTTTCCCTGGGTATGGCGAGTCTGTCTCTGGTGGCGGGGATCCCTGGTACCGTTACGGGATTTTTCTCTTATCTGTTTATCCCTGCGGTGGAAAAGCGGTTTTCGTCCAAAAAAATCGTGATCGGCTGTTCTCTGTTTAATACGGCGCTTGCCATTGTTGTTTTCCTGATCGGCAGCCGCTATTATACCAATCCGCTGGTTATTGTGCCGCTGCTGGCGGTGCAGAGCATTTTCACCAGCGCCATCAGCAGCATCAAGATGGTGGTTCCCACCAAGATGATCGGCGATACGGTCGATTATATGGAGTGGAAGACCGGCGAGCGCAACGAGGGGATGTCCTTCTCACTGCTGACCTTTATCAGCAAGCTGACCGGCTCTTTGAGTACGGCGCTGGCGACGGCGATCCTGCCGCTGGTGCATCTGGATCAGATCGACATCAATAACATTCATGTGGACAATACCGCCACCACAATTGTAGACAGCGAAACCAAATTCTGGCTCTGGGCGCTGATGACAGCCATCCCGCCGATTTTGGGACTGATTTCGTTGATTCCCTATGCCTTTTATGATCTGGAAGGCAAAAAGTTAGAGCAGATTCGCGAGGAAATGCGGATCCATCGGGAAATGCGGACCAAAAGCGCTGCCGCCACCGCCGGTGGGCAGCAGGACGGAGGGATGAAGGATGGAGAATAATTGCCCGAACTGCGGCAGGAAATTAAGTATTTTCTACGTCAAGCAGGAATGCGACAAATGCGGCTGTAATCTTTTGTATTACGACATGGAAAACCGTATGGAGGAGGACGCAAAACAGGCGAAGCAGGAATACGACCGTCTGTACGCCCTGATCAACCGCATTCTCGGTCCCCTGATTCGCCATCAGCAGAAGCAGGAAGCAAAAAAGCAAGCCAAAAACGGCGGCAAACAGGAAAAAACAACCGAAGAAACACCTTCGGAGTAATAAAATTTTGACAGCAAAGGAGCGCACGTATGGCATCCATTGAGAAAAAACCGGTCATCCGCACCGCGGCGACCGCCCATCTGGACACGATCTGGAACTGGGATTTTGAGACCACCGTCAGCCAGTATATCCGCGATACGCTGGTGATGAATTTCCGGCTGTTTGAAAAATATCCGGACTATGTTTTCAGCTTTGAGGGCAGCCGCCGGTACGAGCTGATGGAGGAATATTATCCGATCCGCTTTGAGCGGCTGAAAAAATACATCGCCGACGGGCGTTGGTTTGTCACCGGCAGCGCCTATGAGAACGGCGATGTCAATGTTCCCTCGCCGGAGGCGCTGTTCCGCAATATTTTGTTTGGCACCGATTATTTTATGAAAAAATTCGGCAAAAAGAGCGTGGACATCTATCTGCCCGACTGCTTCGGCTTCGGCTGGGCGCTGCCCTCCATCATGAAGCACGCGGATCTTTTGGGCTTTACGACCCAGAAGCTGACCTGGAGCTCCGCCTATGGCATCCCCTTCGATCTGGGCATTTGGCAGGGTGTGGACGGCGCGCAGGTCTTTGCTTCGCTGAACGCACTGAGCTATAACCAGACCCTGCGGAAAGTGCGCGAAAACGAAAAAATCAAAACGAAGCTGGAAAATAACCTCCGGCAGTTCGATCTGCCGATGACCCATGTGCTGCACGGCACCGGCGATATCGGCGGCTCTCCCTCCGACCGCTCGGTCAAAACCACCGTGCAGGAAAAGGGCAGGAATACATTGGAGGATGTTGAGGTTTCCATCGAGAGCGTGGACAATGTCTTCCGTGAGATGAACCGGCTGACTGACGAGCAGAAGGCGAAGCTGCCTGTCTGGAACAACGAGCTGGTTTCTACCGACCACGGTGTCGGCGGCTATACCTCCCGCGCCATCGGCAAACGCTGGAACAAGCGCAACGAGCAGCTGGCGGACGCGGCAGAGCGCACCAGCGTTTTCGCCTCCTGGCTCGGCGTCCAGAAATACCCCGACGGGGTGCTGGATACGGCGTGGAAGCGGGTCATTGCCCATCAGTTCCACGATGATCTGCCCGGTACCTCCGTGCAGCGCGCCTATAAGAGAAGCTGGAACGAATATATGCTTTCTCTCAACCAGTTCGCCTCCGTTTATGAGAACGCGGCTGCCTCGGTCGCCTCGCTGGTCACAGTGCCCAAGACCAAGGGCGCAGCCGTTCTGGTCAGCAACACCGTGGACAGCGACCTGACCGATTGGGTAGAATGCGCGATTTCTCTGCCCGAGGGGACGGAATTTATCAAAGTCAGAAACAGCGCCGGCAAGGAGGTGCCGTCCCAGTACCGGGATGGCAAAGCGGTCTTTACCGCTTCGGTGCCCGGCAACGGCTACGCGGTTTATACCATTTTGCCTGCCGCCAAGCCCTACGGCAAGGAAACGGGGCTTTCCGCCTCAATCCATGGGCTGGAAAACAGAAAATATATCGTAAAGCTCAACGACAACGGTGATATTTCGTCGATTTTCGATAAGGAGCTGGGCGAGGAGCTTTTGAAAGCGCCGGTCAGTATGGATATCTTTACCTACGACGGCAGCATCCTCTGGCCGGCGTGGGAACTGGACTATCCCGAGGTTTCCGCCGCCCCCGAGGGGAAGGCGAGCGACCCGGTTTTCTTCGAGCCGGTCTGCGGCGCCGCTTGCGCCGCGCTGAAAACCGTCCGCCGCTACGGCGCGTCGGTCTTTACTCAGACGATTCTGCTGGGTGAGAACAGCGATGTGATCCGCGTGGAAAACGAGATCGAGTGGCGGGGCTTGAAAAAACTGCTGAAAACTCCCTTTACGCTGCGGGTCGAGAACGAGGAGGCGTCCTTTGACCTGGGTCTCGGCGTGATTCGCCGGGGGCTGAGCACGCCAAAGCTTTACGAGGTACCCGGGCAGAACTGGGCGGATATCAGCGGCGAGGCTTGGGGCGTTTCCATCCTCAGCGAATGCAAATACGGCTGGGATCATCCGACGGCGGATACGCTGCGGCTGACCGGCATCCACACCCCGGCAAAGGATTACCGCCGCGACAGCAAGCAGAGCCTGATGGACCTGGGAAAAAACCGCTATGCTTTCGGTATTTTTGCCCATAAGGGCAGCGAGCTTGCCGCTACCCAGCAGGCAGGCGCGGCGTTCCAGCGTCCCCTGTGCGCCTTTGCCGCCACCCCCGGCAACGAGGGACCCCTGCCTGCCGAATATTCCTTTGCGGGGCTCAGCGACAGCGGCGTTCTGATCAAGGCAATCAAAAAAGAGCTGAACGGCAGCCGCATCATTGTCCGCGTCCAGGAGGGCGAGGGTAAGGCACATAAAAATATCCGTCTGCGCATGGGCGACGGCATCGCCGCAGCGGCGGAGGTCAACGCCCTGGAGGAGTTCAAGGCGGAGGCGACGGTAAAAAAGGGTGAGCTGGTTTTCTCCATCGAGCCCTATGCGCCGAAGACCTTTGCGCTGACGCTGAAAGCTTTTTCGCAGCGCGTTCTGCCGAACGCCGGGACAAGGGTTGCGCTGCCCTATGATATGGTGGTCACTTCCTTCGATCATCATCGCCGCAATGGCGTGCTTCACGGACACACCCTGCCCCGGGAGCTGTTCCCGCGAACCGTGACCTGCAAAAACGCGGTCTTTGCCTTGCCGGAAAAGGGGAAAAATGCCCTTGCCGCCAACGGTCAGACCATTGCTCTGCCCGAGGGGACCCGGTCGGTGGCACTGCTTTTGACCAGCGCCGGCGGCGACAAGAATGTGACCTTCCGCTCGGGCGAAAGCAGCACGACGGTCTTTGTGCCGGACTGCATGGAAGCCATCGGCGCGTGGGATCTGTACGGTATGAAGGAAAAGGGCTATGTCAAGCCCTGTACCCTGGCGCATGAAATCACCCATACCCACACGGCGGAGGGCAACGCCGTTGCCAAACAGTGCTGGTTGTTCCGGGTGGATGTGCCCGCCACGGGAGAATTGACCCTGCCCCATGACCCGGATGTGCTGCTCTTTGCCGCCGTCGCCTTTGACAGCGAACCGCCGAAGGGCGCCTTGCAGCCGCTGTACGATCAGCTGGAAAAGGAAGAATTCGACTTCGTTTTTCCTGAAAAAAAATAAAAACAGCAAAAAGCGGACCGCTGCCCGGCAGGGAAGCGGTCCGCTTTACAGGCAAAAGCCCGGTTGGTTACGGGCGGAAGCCCTGTTTTTTTGCAGGAGACTCAGACGGCGCCGAAGACCTCGTCCAGCAGCTCCAGATATTCCGCAAAGGCGGCGGTGCCGTTAAATTCGGTCATGGCGTCGGCGATGCTGTGGTAATACCAGCCCTGTACGCTCTTATCGGTTTGGGTGTGAAACAGGAACCAGACGTCCTCGCCCATCGTCTGCATATCGCTGTGGATATTGCGCAGGTTGGCAAGACGGTCGGAAAGGATGACGATTTTTTCGTCCTTGGTTGCTCTTTCTTTCAGATATTCGAGCATTCCATTTTTTCGTTCCATCCAGGTGTCGATCTCCGGACGGGTGGGGTCGGTTTTTTCCGTGTCTGCCAGCACCAGCGAAAGCACTCTGCCGCCGAAGGCTTCCTTGACCTCCTCGGCGGTCCTCCCCGCATCTTCGATGGTGTCGTGCAGCAGCGCCGCGATCAGGATGTCCTCGTCGGTTGTCAGGCTTGCCGCAATGGCAGCCGCCTCCATGGGGTGGAGGATATAGGGATTCGTGGAACCCTTTCTGACGGTACCGGAGTGGGTCTTTACCGCGAATTCCACGGCTTTGTCGAAACGTGTCATAACGCTCATCCTTTCTGCTTTGGTTTTATGATGATTCCGCGATTATTACGCCGAATAGTTGGATCAGATCGACCGCCTGTGCTGCGCTGACGCGCACCCCCATCAGCTCGGTCGGCGGGGTGGATACGGTCGGCGATTCCAGGATGCAGTCGGAAAAATCCAAACCCGCCAGGGAGGATTTGAAAAAATTGTTGGTGCGAAAGACGCAGTCATGAATCCGGAAGTTTTTCCACCGGACCTCCCGCAGACTGGCGCCGGTGAAATCACAGGCTGTTGCCGTGACATCCTTTAGGCTTGCGCCGTCCATGCAGCAGTCTGTCCCTTTGCAGTCCTGCAGCGTTACGCCGCGCAGCAGCGCGTTTTTCAGATCCGCGCCAACCAGCCGGCAGCGGATCAGGCGGCAATTTTCCCAAAATGAGTCCGCCAACAGGGCGTTGGACAGGTCGCAGTCGGTGAATTCGGCTTGCTGAAAGGATGCGCCGGATAAATCCGTTCCCGAAAACTTGCAGCCGGTGAAAAGGGCGTTTTCATATTCCACGCCGGATGCGTCTATGCCGCCGGCGCGGACCTTTTCAAAAGTCACGCGCCGCTGTTTTTGCTCATTTTGCCGATATTGTGCAAGACTGATAAAAAAATCCATCATCATTCGTCCTTGTATGGCTATTATACAGGAAAGGAGCGCGGAATGCAATGCTTTCTTTGGGAAAAACGGAAAAAGCGCTGCTTTTATAAAAACAGGCAGAGCAGGATCGGCAAAAAGATTGCGGGCAGGTAATCCGCAACCTTGATTTTGGTCAGGTTCAGCAGGTTCAGTCCCAGCCCGACGATCAGCACCGACCCGGCGCAGGTCATTTCCGCAATCACCGCATCGGAAAGATAGGGCGCGGCAAAGGACGCCGCCAGGGCAATCGCGCCCTGGAAGACCAGTACGAAGACCGCCGACAGCATCACTCCGGCGCCGAGAGTTGCCGAGAGAACACAGGAAGAGATCAGGTCCAGGATTGCTTTGGTATAAAGCATTTCGTTGTCGCCGGTCAGCCCCGCGTTCAGCGAGCCGACCACGGTCATTGCTCCGACGCAGAACAGCAGGCTGCCGCTGATGAAGCCCCGCGACAGCGAAAGCTCTCCCTTTTTGCTGCGCTTCTGTATCTTTTTTTCTAAAAAAACGGAAAACCGGTTCAGTCCGTCGTCGATATGTAGAAGGCACCCCAAAAGCCCGCCGGCAGCGACCGACAGGATCATGATCAGCGTGTTTTCGCCCTTGATAACGCCAGCGAAGCCGATGCAGACCGTACACAAGCCGATTGCCTTCATTAAGGTGTCGGCGATGCGCTCGGGAATCCCTTTTTTTAGAAAAAGTCCGAGGGCGGAGCCGATCAGCACCGTCAGCGTATTGACCAAAACACCAAGCATAATTTCATCTCCGAAGAAAAAAGGATATCGATTTTAATAAAACTATAGTAAAATATACCATACCTGAAGCAAAAGCGCAAAGGATTTATGAATTTTTTTGCGTTTCCATGATAAAACAGTTGAAAATTTGAAAGGGGTATTGTATAATGATACCGGATGTATATCATAAGGAGGATTTTTCCATGAAAGGTACCCTTAAAAAGGTCATTTGCGTTGTCCTTTGTCTGACGATGCTGATGATATTTCCTTTGACGGCAGCTGCCGCTACCGCGCCGACGCTGATCACGGCGAACGGGGCGAACCCTGTTGTTGTCATTAACGGTATGCAGAACAACGCTCTGTATATCAATCCCGAATCTACCCGTGCCGAAAAGGTTTTTCCGCCGGAGATCAATACCACCATTGCCCTGGCGGAGAGCATTGTCAATTATGTGATGATGGGCGAGGGGTACTTTGAGGAGAACACCGATTATATCGGCGATAAGATTGCGACTTACTTCAAATATATCCCCTGCAACAACGACGGTACGCCCAAGACCAATGTCGGCGTCAAGAAGCTGACGCACTCTCTGGCGTATTATCAGAAGAATACCGAGCTGATCGATTCCGTCGCCGGCGAGCTGGGCAAGATCTGCGCTGCCGAAGCCGGGTACAACCGCGTCTATGTATTCTCTTATGACTGGCGCCTGTCCCCGATGGATCTGGCGAGCGAGCTGGATGATTTCATCGTGGATGTCGTCTTGGAAGAAACCGGTGAAGATAAAGTCAATATCCTTGCTGAGGGCATGGGCGCGAACGTTGCTTCCGCTTACCTGAAGAAATATCAGGAGCCGCGTAATTTTGATTTGATCGACAACTATGTTCTGATCAATTCCACCGCCCAGGGTTCTTCCCCGATCGGCGCGCTGTATACCGGTCAGATCGATCTGGATCCCAATGGTGTGGTTCGTTGGCTCAATGATCAGCCCGACAATATCCCCGTGGCGTTCGCCTCGTGGCTGGTCAACTATATTTTAAACAAGGAATGGGAGCTTTACCACTTTGTGGCGACCATTGATACCTACCTGATCCATGAGCTGGATCGGCTGTATGACCAGTATTTCCGTCAGATTCTGTGCAACAACGCCGGTCTGTGGGCTTTGGTTCCCTGGACGGAGGACGACGAGATCTTTGAAGACGCGAAAGAGTTCATGTACACCAACGGCGATGGTGAAGGTCTGCACATGAACAGTCGGCTGGAAAGCAAGATCGATGAGTATCATGAAGTCCAGCGCACCGCCGGTGCAACGCTGCAGAACGCCCAGAAGGAGGGCGTCAAGGTCGCTGTGGTTTCCGGCTATAACATCCAGATGCTGCCGCTGTATGACGGTCTGGACGGCAACACCGGTGCTTCCGAAACGTCGGACGGCGCCGTCGATACCAAGTATTCCAGCTTCGGCGCGACCTGCGCTTATCTGAATGATGTCTGGGTCGGCAAGCCCCTTCCCGAGCAGGCGATCGACGACGGGCACAATCACACCGACTGGCAGGTCAGCGATACCTTTATGATCGGCGTGGACGCGTCTACCTGCGCCTTGCCCGAAAATACCTGGTTTATCAAGGGGCTGAAGAATGATTACCTGCATTCTTACAGTCAGGATTCCTATTATTTCGTCTCATGGCTGGTCTTTGCCGACGAGCAGCGCACGATCCGTGACAACGGCTATTATCCGCAGTTCATTGAGTATGATCGCTTCAACGACCGGTTCCTGAAGGCGCCCGATTATGATCTTTTGGGCGATGTGGATCTGGATGGCGATGTAGACACCGCGGACGCCCGGCTGGCGCTTCGCGCGGCGGTCAATCTGGTAACGCTGACCGGCGCTGCCGCCACCAATGCGGATGTGGACGGCAACAACATCATCAATTCCACCGATGCGCGCTATATCCTGCGTTATGCGGTCAAGCTGCTGGATTACTTCCCGTTGGAAGAAAAAGAATAATACAAACCTGCCTTACGCCGGACAGAGATCCATCTGTCCGGCGTCTTTTTTTGCGATTGGGCAGCTTATAAAATGAAGCGGCGCTATAGACGGAAGACGGGCGGTTCCTGCCGTAAAGATGCTGCGGGCGCCTGTCGCAAAAGGATCAATGGGGCTGCGAGAATGCGGGGAGAGGTAAAAGGGCGAAAGGCACCGAACAGAGCGCCTTATCGAAGAGCTATATATAAAGAAAAGACCGGACAGAAGCCTCTGTCCGGTCAAAAAGGAAGAAAAAACGGCGAAAAAAGACGCGGCAAGTCAAAGCAGATGATGCATGATCCATTCGGTGATAAAGACCGTGACGCAGCCCAGCACCGAGACCAAAAACAGGCTTTTGCCGAAATACGCCAGCAGGATACAAACCACCAGCGCCAGCGCCGCTGCCAATGGCTCCTGGGTTGCGTCCAGGATGGCAGGGAAGGTCATAACCGCCAGCGTGACATAGGGCACATAGTAGAGAAAGGAGCGGATAAAGCGATTTTTGATTTCCCGCCGGATCAATGTCAGGGGCAGGATGCGGATCAGGTAGGTTGTGCCCGCCATCAGGGCAATGTAGATGTATATATTATGCTCCATCGGCAGCCTCCTCCTTTCGCGGGAACAGAAGCGCCGCCGCACCGGCGATCAGCACTGTCAGAAGAACGGTTTTCATGCCGGAGGACAAAAAATCGAAAACCGGCAGCCGATTGATGAGATAGCTTAGCGCGAAGCTTGCCGCTACTGTGCCGGCAACAACCTTATCTTTTTTTGCGGCAGGAATGAAGGCGGCGACAAACATGCCGAAAAGACCGACGCCCAGCGCGCTGACCAGCGAGGCGGGCAGCACATTGCCCAGAATCACGCCTAAAAAGGTGCCGCTGGTCCAGCCGGGCACCGCCACGGCGATGGCTCCATAGGTATAAAAAGGGTCCAGCTTGCTGGGCACGCGGATGGAAAGGCTGAAAATCTCATCGGTCACGCCGTGTCCCATTAGCAGTCGCTGCCAGGTTGGCGTTTTGGGTTCCATTTTCTGGCTGAGGGCGCAGGACATCAGCAGATAGCGGGCGTTGGCGATCAGCTCCATCAGAACCATTTCCAGATAGCTGCCGCCCTCGGCGATCAGGGTAAAGCCGATGAATTCTCCGGCGGAGGTATTGTTCGTCAGGCTTGCCAGCATCGCTTGGAACGCCGTTATGCCCGACGCCTTCGCCGCGATGCCCAGTGTCAGCGACACCGCGAAATAGCCCAGAAAAATCGGGAGCCCGTCCCTCGCGCCCTTTAGGAAGTTTTGTTTATGCGTCCCGAGCATACCTTCACCGTCCTTTCGTTCTGTCAGAAAGCTATTGTACTGCGAAACTTTTTTTTCGTCAAGCTATTCTTTCCTGCGCCGCAAGGCAGGTAAAAAAATCAATTTGCAGGAAAATAACATACAAATCTTCTGAAAAATACTTGAAAAATGTAGAAAGAAATGATAAAATCATTTTGTATCATTTCCTTGAGGAGGCGATGACCATGGCGGATCAGGAACACGCGACCCCCGAAGTACGGGTGACCGATGCGGACGGTCATAGTTATGTGGCGGAAAACCGGCGGTACGTCGGCAGAAAGGAAACCGTGGGCTATGTCATTTGGGACATGGCGCAATCCTTTAATATCAACGCCTATAACGCGCGGTTCGTGACCAATATTTTGCAGATTGATTTCAACTTGCAGCAGATCTTTACGATCATCAATGGTATCTGGGATGTGGTGAACGATGTCTTTACCGGCGCCATTGTCGATAAGACCCGCACCCGTTGGGGTAAATTCAAGCCCTATCTGGTGCTGCTTGCCGGTCCCGGCACCATTCTGACCTGTATTTACTGGCTGCTGCCGCTGTTCTTCCCCCATGCCGCGCCCGCGAGCATACCGAAGTTTATCGCGTATATGGTGCTGGGGCTGGTGCGTGAGGGAATCGGCACCTTCCAGTCCATTGCCCAGACGGGGTTGATTGCCACAATCACTCCCCATCCGGTGGATCGAACGCGGCTGATTACGCTGGCGAATTTCTTCTCCGGCTTTTTGGGCGAAAAGCTGCCCGAGCAGATCATGACAGTAATCATCGACCTGGTCGGCAATAATATCTTAAAGCCTGGCGCCGGCAAGACCATCAACGATATGTACCTGACGATTTTCGTGGGCATGGGTGTGTTCACCTCCGTCGTCAGCGGCGGTGCGTCCCTTTGGTTTAATACCATCGCCCGGGAGCGGGTCATGCAGTCCGTGGAGCGCCCGAGCATCCGACAGGGAATTAAATCCATCGTGACCAACAAGCCGATTCTTTTGATGACGTTGGAGAATATTCTCGGCAGCTTCAGTCTGGGCGGCAGCAAGTCGGACTATTTCATCGACGTGCTGAACTTCGCGTCGCTGGGCATGATCACCGGCATCCCCGGGTCGATCATTCATCCGGTGTCCTATTTGATTGTGCCGTGGTTCCGGCGTAAGTATTCCTCCCGGTTCCTGTATATCGCCGGCAAGCACATCGGCGATGTGGTGCTGTTCCTGGTATTCCTGTTCGGCTGTATCGGCGGCGTGCATAACGGGATGTATAAGCGAATCGTACCTATGGGTATCGCGCTGACGATTTGGGAAATTGTCTTTATGTTGTTCTATGGGGTGCGTAAGGTCATTCCCACGGAGATGAACAACGAAGCCATGGACTACTGCGAGTGGAAAAACGGCTACCGCACCGAGGCGATGACCGGCGTGGCGAAGGGGCTGGCGACTAAGCTGGCGAGTATTTTCACCAACGCCCTGACCCTGAAAATCAAAGAGCTGATCGGCTATGATCAGACGCTCTATGTCCAGGGACAGAAGCAGAGCGACAAGACCCAGTTCTATATCTTCGCCATGTATTCGGCGATCCCGATGGTGACTACGGTCATTTCCTGTATCCCGATGCTGTTTTATGATCTGGACGGCAAAAAGAAGGAGCGGATGTATTCCGAGCTCCTGGAGCGCCGCGCCAAGCTCTCCAAAATCGCTACCAGCGGCAGCGCGGAGGATATGGCGGAGCTTGCCAAGGAGCAAATGGCAATCGGCGAAAAGAAGCAGGAGCTGTAAACAACCTGCGGTTTTTAGAGAAATTGACATACGTCAAGCTAAAATTTGTATATTTTCAACAAAAACAAGGGCTGATTTTCGGCTCTTGTTTTTTTATATTTTTCTTGCAATCCGGCGGGGGTATCGTATAATTGAAATGATAGAGGAAAATTTTCTCTACGGAGAGGCTTTACAGGAGGTATTTTTATTATGGAAAAGAAGTTGAAAATCGGTATCATCGGCTGCGGCGGCATTGCCAACGGCAAGCATATGCCTTCGCTGAAAAAGATTCCGGAGGTGGAGATGGTTGCGTTCTGCGATATTATTGTTGCGCGCGCCGAAAAAGCAAAGGAGGACTACGGCACCCCGGACGCTGCCGTTTATGAGGATTACAAGGAGCTGTTAAAGGATAAGAGCATTGATGTGGTTCATGTCTGCACGCCGAACCGCTCGCACAGCTTTATCACCATTGACGCGCTGGAAGCCGGCAAGCACGTAATGTGCGAAAAACCCATGGCAAAAACCGCCGAAGAGGCAAAAGCCATGTGTGACGCTGCCAAACGCACCGGCAAGCTGCTTTCGATCGGATACCAGAACCGGCAGGCGGCGACCAACCGCTATGCCAAGCAGCTTTGCGAGGACGGCGAGCTGGGCGATATTTACTTTGCGAAGGCCTTTGCCCTGCGCAGAAGAGCCGTGCCGACCTGGGGCGTATTTTTGAATGAATATGAGCAGGGCGGCGGTCCGCTGATTGACATCGGTACCCACGCGCTGGATCTGACGCTCTGGATGATGAACAATTATAAGCCGAAGATGGTTGTCGGCAATACCTTCCGCAAGCTGGCGGAGCAGAAGAACACCGCCAACGCATGGGGCGATTGGGATCCGAAGGAGTTCACCGTGGAGGATTCGGCGTTCGGCTATATCGTGATGCAGAACGGCGCGGTCATTACGCTGGAGTCCAGTTGGGCGCTGAACATCTCCAAGTCCAACGAGGCGAAATTTCTGCTTTGCGGCGACAAGGGCGGATTGGATACGTTGGACGGCGTGACCGTTAACTATGTCAAAAACGGCAGACAGGTCATCGCAAAGCCCGATATGAAGGCGGGCGGCGTGGCATTCTATGACGGCGCGGATGATTCCGACCCGTCCTTCCTGGATGCGCGCATTTGGATCGATGCCTGTCTGGGGAAGGGCGCGCAGTGCGTTTATCCCGAACAGGCGTATACTGTTACCAGAATTCTTGAGGCGATCTATACTTCCGCCAAGACCGGACAGCCTGTCTATTTTGACGATTGAGCGCGAAAGGAGCTTTTGTCATGGCGATGAAATTAGGGATCATTGCCGAACCGACGGTGGAAGACGTCCGCCAGACGGCGGAAAAAGGGCTCGGCTATGTGGAATATTGTTATAATGTCGGCAAGGATGTTTCCTTGCTGGAAAAAGCCGTGCCGGAGCTTTTAGACGCTTACCGCGAATACGGCGTCAAGCTCGGCGCACTGGGGCGCTGGGGCGCCTTTAAGATTGACGAGGAGGGCAAAATCATCGAGTCGGAGTGGGAGAATACCTGCCGTCTGATTGACATTGCCGCCGCGCTGGGCGCGCCGGTTTTCAATACCGGTGTGAACTATATCAAATCCCTGCCTTATCTGACCAATATCGAATGTGCCAGAGAGTTTTTGGAAAAAACCGTCGCTTACGCCGAAACCAGGGGCGTAAAGGTTGCCACGGTCAATTGCGACTGGGATAATTTTGTGCGAACCCCCAAAGAGTGGGAGCTGATCCATGGTGCAATCCCGGCGCTGGGCATCAAGTATGACCCGTCGCACTGCGTCAACTGCGGCAGCGGGAAATATCTGGAGGAGATCGACCGCTGGGGCGACCGGATCCTGCATTTCCACCTCAAGGGCACAATCAATGTCGCCGGTCACCATGTGGACGATCCGCCTGCCGGGCTGGACTGCATCCGTTGGCAGCCGGTCCTGGGGCTGCTGTATGCCAAAAAATATGATGGTATGCTCAGCATCGAGCCCCATTCCGGCGTGTGGAAGGGGAAGCTCGGCGACTGGGGCGTTCGCTATACCATTCGCTATTTTAACGAAATGCTGTATCGAGAAGGCGAGGAGGACAACGCATGAAATACGCGCTGCAAATGTATTCGGTCCGCGACGGCATCAAAAACGGCGACGATTTGCTTGCCGCGCTGGGTAAGGTGCGCCAAGCCGGTTATGAGGGCGTGGAGTTTGCCGGCGTGCAGGACCTGCCTGCCGACGTTCTGAAAGCCCGTCTGGATGAGCTGGGACTTACTGTGGTGGGCACCCATATCGGACTGGAAAATTATGAGGAAAAAAACCTGGCGAAGACCATTGCCTATTACCGGACGCTGGGCTGCCGTCAGATCGGCATCGGTGGCGCGGATATTTTCAGCGAGCGCAAGCTGGAAAAAGCGTTGAAAATCCTTGCAAATGCCGAAAAGGTCTGCGAAGAGGCGGGCATGAAGGTCTATTTTCATAATCATACCCATGAATTTGCTCCGGCGAAAGGTTCGAAAAGCGATGCATGGATCATCCACCGGCTGAAAGAGGTCTGTTATCTGGAAATCGATACCTATTGGAGCTTCTATGCGGGCATTGACAACAAAGCCTTCCTGAAGGACAATGCCGACAGGATCTGCCTGGTGCATCTGAAAGACGGCAACGACGGCAAGCCCTGCGCCATCGGCGAAGGGCAGAACGATATCGCCGCCGTCATGGAGGCGTCGGAGGCAATCGGCATGGAGTGGATCATTGTTGAAAACGATGACCCGGTACCCGACGGGATTTCCGATGTGACCCGCAGTATTCAATATTTGAAAAAGAATTTTTAATCAGGCAAGGAGAGAATCCAATGAAATTAGGTGTTTTGACCAATATGCTCGGCGAGCTGCCGCTGGAGGAGGCGCTGAAATACTTTACATCTCTGGGCATTGAGATGGTGGAGATCGGCGCGGGCGGTTTCCCGGGCAAACAGCACGCCGACCCGGCGGTGCTGCTGCACAGCGAGACGGAGCTGCAGAAATTTAAGGATGCCATTCAGAAATACAATGTGCAGATCAGTGCCATCAGCTGCCACGGCAATCCGGTCCATCCGGACGCGGCGGTGGCGGAGAAATTTGACCGGGAAATGCGCGATGCGGTGCTTCTGGCGGAAAAGCTGGGCGTTCATCAGATCAATACCTTTTCCGGCTGCCCCGGCGACTCGCCCAATTCCAAATATCCCAACTGGGTGACCTGCCCCTGGCCCAATGATTTCGGTGAAATTTTGGACTATCAGTGGAACGATGTGCTGCTGCCCTATTGGGCGAAATTTGTGTCCTTTGCCAAAGAGCACGGCGTGGATAAAATCGCCTTTGAGCTGCATCCGGGCTTCTGCGTCTATAATACCGAATCCATGCTGCGCATCCGCCGGGAAATCGGTAAGGAGATCGGCGCCAATCTGGACCCAAGCCATCTGATCTGGCAGGGCATGGAGCCGGTGGCGGTGATCCGCGCCCTGGGCGAGGCGATCTTCCATTTCCACGCCAAGGATACCCGCGTGGACAAGTACAATACGCAGGTCAACGGCGTATTGGATACCAAGCCCTATAAGGACGAGATCCATCGCTCCTGGGTCTTCCGTTCGGTGGGCTACGGCAACGACGAGCTGTATTGGAAGGATATTATCAGCAATCTGCGCATGGTCGGCTACGATTACGCCATCTCCATCGAGCATGAGGATTCGCTGATGAGCAAGAGCGAAGGCCTGGAGCGCGCTGTCCATATGCTCAAGCGCTGCCTGATGAACGAGCAGCCCGGCGCCATGTGGTGGGTATAAGAACATTTTGCACAAGAAGCGGCGGCGTCCCCGCCGCTTATTGTGTGCCGGTCGGACTTGACAAGCGGCGGCGGGCATGATACCATATACCAGGTCAAGAAAACCCGGAACCATTTTGAAAGGGGCTCATATGAAGGTACTGTTTGAGAATGTATGGATCTACGATCACGGCTCGCTAAGGCGCGGCTGCGCGCGGCTGGGCGGGGGTGAGGTCCGTTTTTCCTTTGACGGTCCTTTTGCCGACGCCGGCGATGTCTTTCGTGTTCCGGGCGACGGATGGCTGATTTTACCCGCGCTTACCGATGTCCATGTGCATCTTCGGGAGCCGGGTTTTTCTTATAAAGAGACCATCCGAAGCGGAACGGCGGCGGCGCTGGCGTCCGGCTACGGCGCACTTTGCGCCATGCCGAACCTAAACCCCGTACCCGATAGCCCGGCACATCTGGCGCAAGAGATTTCGCTGATTCGCCGCGACGCGGCGGTTCGGGTCTTTCCTTATGCTGCTATTACCCGGGGGGAAAAAGGTGAGGCGCTCTCGCCCATGGAGCAGCTGACAGAGGCGATTGCCTTTTCCGACGACGGCAGGGGCGTGCAGAGCGAAGAGATGATGCGCGCCGCCATGGAAAAAGCCGCGGCCCTCGGCAAGATCATCGCCGCCCATTGCGAGGACAACGCCCTGCTGCACGGCGGGTATATCCACGACGGCGCCTATGCCCGCGCCCACCATCACCGGGGTATCTGTTCGGAAAGCGAATGGGGTCCGATCCGGCGGGATCTGGCGCTGGCGCGGCAGACCGGCTGCCGGTATCATGTCTGCCATATCTCAACAAAAGAAAGTGTTGCGCTGATCCGGCAGGCGAAGGCGCAGGGGGTCGATGTCACCTGCGAGACCGCGCCCCATTACCTGCTGCTGGACGAAAACGATTTGCAGGAGGATGGGCGCTTCAAAATGAACCCGCCGCTGCGCACCCGGGAGGACCGGTTGGCGCTTCTGGAAGGGCTGCGGGACGGCACCATCGATATGATCGCCACCGACCATGCGCCCCACAGCGCCGAAGAAAAGGCGCGGGGGCTGGAAAAGAGCGCGATGGGCATCACCGGCATCGAAACCGCCTTCCCGCTTTTGTATACGGAGCTGGTGAAAAAAGAAGTGATTTCCCTGCCGCGGCTGGTGGAGCTGATGAGTCTTGCACCCAACCGGCGCTTCGGCATTGCCAACGAAGGCAACGCGGCGGTATTTGATATAGAGCATGAAGTAACGATCACGCCGGAGCGGCTGCGCTCCATGGGAAAAGCCACGCCCTTTGCCGGGCGGCGGGTCACCGGACAATGCATGATGACCGTTTTGGGCGGCGAGATCGCTTACAGCGCCATAGAAACGGAGGGCTGCCGATGAAACAGGGTTTGTATACCATTGCGGAAAATTTCCGCATCGCTAAAGATCTTTATAAAATGACCCTTCTGGGGGATACATCCGCCATCACTGCGCCGGGGCAGTTTGTCAATATCCGGCTGGACGGCTTTTATCTGCGCCGCCCGATGTCGGTGCATCATTATGACAGCAACACCCTGACGCTGATTTATAAAGTTGTCGGTGAGGGCACCTGCGCCCTGGCGCATCTGGAGCGCGGCGCGGCGCTGGATCTGCTGACGGGGCTGGGCAATGGCTTTGCCACCGACAAATGCGGTACCCGCCCGGTGCTGGTTGGCGGCGGCTCGGGCATCCCGCCCCTCTTTCAGCTTTGTCTGAAGCTGAAAAACGAGGGAAAAAGACCCTCGGTGATCCTGGGTTTCAATACCGAGGCGGAGCTGTTCTGCATCGATGAATTTGCCCGCATCGCTTACGAGGTGCGTGTCTGCACGGCGGACGGCAGCTTCGGCGAAAAGGGACTGGTAACCGATGTGCTGCGGGATATGGAAGAATATACCTATGTTTACGCCTGTGGACCGGAGGCGATGCTGCACGCGGTTTACGACGCAGCGGATGTCGGCGGGCAATACAGTTTTGAGGAACGTATGGGCTGCGGTTTCGGCGCGTGTATGGGATGCACCTGCAAGACCAAATACGGCAGCAAGCGCATCTGTAAGGATGGTCCGGTTCTGGAAAAGGAGGAGATCGCATGGTAAACACAAAGGTCACTCTCTGCGGACTGGAATTGGACAATCCGGTGATTCCCGCCAGCGGGACCTTCGGCTACGGCGAGGAATTTGCCGCGCTGTATGATATCAATATGCTCGGCTCTTTTTCCTTTAAGGGAACGACCCGCGAGCCGCGGTTTGGCAATCCCACGCCGCGCATTGCCGAATGCAGCGAAGGGATGCTCAACAGCGTCGGGCTGCAAAATCCAGGTATCGACGAGGTGGTCGGCACCATCCTGCCGCAGATGAAAGCTTATTTTCATAAGCCGGTCATCGCCAATATCGGCGGGTTCTCGGTGGAGGAATATGTGGACTGCGCCAAAAAAGCGGACGGGGCGGATAATGTCGGCTGGATTGAGGTTAATATCAGCTGCCCCAATGTCCATGGCGGGGGACTGAGCTTCGGCACCTCGCCCGCAGCGGCTGCTGAGGTGACCGCAGCGGTCAAGGCTGTCTGCAAAAAGCCGGTGATCATGAAATTATCCCCCAACGTAACCAATATCGCCGAGATCGCCGCCGCCTGCGAAACGGCGGGGGCGGACGGCGTCAGTCTGATCAATACGCTGCTGGGAATGCGTATCGATCTGAAAAGGCGTAAGCCCATTTTAGCCAATAAAACCGGCGGTTTTTCCGGGCCGGCGGTCTTTCCTGTGGCGCTGCGCATGGTTTACGAGGTCTGGGAAGCGGTAAAGATTCCGATCGTCGGCATGGGCGGCGTGCAGAGCGCCCGGGATGTGCTGGAAATGATCCTGGCGGGGGCAACCGCCGTGCAGGTCGGCGCGGCGAATCTGCGCGAACCGATGGTTTGCAAAACAATCGTAGAGGAATTGCCCCGGCTGATGGCTTCGCTGGGCATTTCCGATTTGTCTGAAATCAGGGGCGCTTCACATGGGTGACCGCCCCTTTCCCATGTTTATCAAAAAAAGAAAGGTGACGCGTATGGGTAAAGATGTGATCATTGCCTGCGATTTTTCGAGCAGGGAGGAGACGCTTTCGTTCCTGGACCGGTTTCAGGAGGAAAAGCCCTTTGTGAAAATCGGCATGGAGCTGTTTTACGCCGAAGGTCCCGCGATTGTGCGTCAGATCAAGCAAAGAGGACATAAAATTTTTTTGGATTTGAAGCTGCACGATATTCCCAATACGGTGAAAAAAGCCATGGCGGTGCTCTCGCGGCTGGAGGTGGATATGTGCAACCTACACGCCGGCGGCACGATTCCGATGATGGAGGCGGCGCTCGAGGGGCTGACGCGCCCGGACGGCAGCCGTCCGCTGCTGATCGCCGTCACGCAGCTGACCTCTACCGACCAGACGCATATGCAGAAGGATCTGTGGATCGACCGTCCCATCGACGAGGTGGTGATGCACTATGCCGAAAACGCGAAGAAGGCAGGTCTGGACGGTGTGGTCTGCTCGCCGCTGGAGGCTGGCAAGGTCCATGACGTCTGCGGCAGCGGCTTTTTGACCGTCACACCCGGTGTGCGCTTTGCCGACGGGGAGATCGGCGACCAGAAGCGGGTGGCGACTCCCGCTCTTGCCAGAGAAATCGGCTCCGACTATATCGTGGTCGGCAGACCGATTACCCAGGCGGACGATCCGGTGGCTGCCTATCGCCGCTGCTGGAAGGATTTTGTGGAATAAGGAGAATATTAAATGTTTGAAAAGCAAATTGCAAAAGACCTTCTGTCGATCCGGGCGGTGTTTTTCCGTCCCAATGAGCCCTTTACCTGGGCGAGCGGCATCAAAAGCCCGGTATATTGCGACAACCGCCTGACGCTGACCGCGCCTGCGGTGCGCAGCGACGTGGAAAATGCCCTGGCGCAGACGATCCGGCGCGAATACCCGGACTGTGAGGTGCTGATGGGTACCAGCACCGCCGGCATCGCCCATGCGGCGATCACCGCTCATATTCTCGACCTGCCGATGGGCTATGTGCGCTCGGGGCATAAGGATCACGGCAGAGGCAATCAGATTGAAGGCAAGCTCGAAAAAGGGCAGAAGGTCGTGGTTGTCGAGGATCTGATTTCCACCGGCGGCAGCGTGCTGGAAGTGGTAGATGTGCTGCGCGAGGCAGGGGCTGAGGTGCTGGGTATCGTCAGCATTTTTACTTACGGCATGAAGAAAGGGCTGGAGCGGCTGGAAAACGCCGGGGTTAAAAATATCAGCCTGACCAATTTTGATGTCATTGCCGAAGTCGCCGCCGAAACCGGCTATATTGCCAAAGAGGATGTGGCGCGGCTGCGCGCTTTCCGGGACAATCCGTCCGACGAAAGCTGGATTCACGGCTGAGGGTTTCGACGTAATACGGTAATTTCCATAAAGAAAAGAGAGAGTGCATGAGACATCTGATCGATATTCTGGATTTGACCACCGAACAGATTGACGGGCTGATCGGGACTGCCAACGATATCATTGCCCACCCGGACCGTTATGCGGACAAATGCCATGGTAAAAAGCTTGCGACGCTGTTTTACGAGCCGTCCACCCGCACGCGCCTGAGCTTTGAGGCGGCGATGTATGAGCTGGGCGGGCAGGTGCTGGGTTTTTCCGAGGCACAGAGCTCCTCGGCATCCAAGGGCGAGAGCGTTGCCGACACGGCGCGGATCATCAGCTGCTATGCCGATATCATCGCCATGCGCCATTTTAAGGAGGGCGCGCCGCTGGTCGCCTCTTTGCACGCATCCGTTCCGGTGATCAACGCCGGGGATGGCGGACATAACCACCCGACCCAGACGTTGACCGACCTGCTGACGATCCAGAAGGAAAAGAGACGGTTGAACGAGCTGGTCATCGGCTTCTGCGGCGATTTGAAATTCGGCAGGACCGTCCATTCGCTGCTTAACGCCATGTCCCGGTATGACAAGGTTCGCTTTGTGCTGATTTCGCCGGACGAGCTGCGCATTCCGGAATACCTGCGCCATGAGATGCAGACCAAAGGCGTTTGTTTCCGCGAGACCCAGAATCTGGAGGAGTCCCTGCCGGAGCTGGACATCCTGTATATGACAAGGGTGCAGCGCGAGCGGTTCTTTAACGAGGCGGACTATATCCGTCTGCGTGACAGTTATATCCTGACGCCGGAAAAGCTCAGAAGCGCCCGGGCAGATCTTTCGATCCTCCATCCGCTGCCGCGGGTCAATGAAATTTCCGTGCAGGTGGACGCCGACCCGCGGGCCTGTTATTTCCGTCAGGCGCTGTACGGAAAATATATCCGTATGGCGCTGATCCTCTGGCTTTTGGATATTCAGTAAGGGGGCGCTTCCATGATTATCAATCCCATCAGCAACGGTATTGTCATTGACCATATTACAGCCGGCAAAGGCATGACACTGTATAATATTCTGAATCTGGCGCAGCTGGACTGCTCCGTGGCAATTATCAAAAACGCGGACAGCGTTAAAATGGGCAAAAAGGACATCATCAAAATCGACCGGGTCATCGATCTGAATTTCGATGCGGTGGCGTATATCGACCCCGATGTAACCATCAATATTATCCGCGATGGGCAGCTGGTCAAGCGTAAGCATTTGGACATCCCCGAACGGGTCGAAGGCGTGATCCGCTGCACCAACCCGCGCTGTATTACCTCCACCGAGCAGGAGCTGCCCCATATTTTCAAACTGGCGGATCGGGAAAAGCGCATTTACCGCTGCATTTATTGCGAAAGCAAGGCGAAGAACAAAACATTGGACTAAGCAAAAAGCGCTTCCGTGGCAGGAAGCGCTTTTTTGCATGGGGTTATTCCCGGCGCATTTGCCGGCTTGCCGGGGTGAGTTTTTCCGACAGGGCTGAATACTGCGCGATTTCCCGGCGCAGGAGGGGGTCTTCGTTTTCGTCGGCATAGACAATCAGCTCCCGCAGGGTGTCCAGATCCTCGGCGCTTGCCGTGTCGGTTTGCAGGTTGTCTGCTGCCGCCCGGAAGCGCAGAGCGCGGATGACGGAGGCGTGTTTTTTTTCGGTCAGGTCATAGAAGAAGAAGGGGATCGCCAGAACCACCGCACCCAACAGCGACAGCAGCGACTGGTAGAAAAAAATATTGCCTCGCAGCGTGTCGTTTTGCAGCGCCACGGAAATATCATCGGAAAAACCGACACCGCCGAAGGAGAGGAAGAGCGGCGTTAAAACGCTGGTAAAAATGCCGATCACTGTGGTAATGATCGCCATATAATTCTGCCAGAAGCCCTCCAGCCGTTTACCGGTTTTTCGCTGTAATTCATCCAGCGCGTCGGAGGTCATCAGCCCGGACAGGTAATAGTAACCGCCGCAGAACTGCTGGAAGAAGGATACAATCAGAATCACCACCGGATGCTGATAAAAAATCAGCTGCAAGCCGATCATGACCGCGTAGCAGACGCAGGTCGCCAGCATCAGGTTGCGCTTGCCGAGCTTTTTGATCAGGAAGGGACCGCAGAACAGCGCGATGGCGATGGCATTCATCAAAAGGGTGGAGCAATACAATCCGACGATGGTTTTCGCCGTATTGGACGTAAAGCTGTATTGGGTGATCCAGGCGGTGATATTGGAGAGCGCGCGCACGGTATTGAGCGCATTGAACAGGGTGATGATCCAGAAATATTTGCATTTGCTTAAAATTTTCATGCCCTCCGAAAAGCGAACCTTCGCGACATAATCCTGCCGCACGACGATGCGCTCCTGCACGCCTTTGGTCAGCACCGAGACCAGAAGCACCGCGCCGACCCCGCAGACCGGGAAGGCGATGCGGTACATCTCTACGGCGTTCCAGCCGCCCTGGGCGGCAAAGACCGAGCCGGCGAGGATGGGCAGGATAATGTTGACAATAGAGCTGGGCAAACCGGAGACCAGCCCCTTGATGGAGCTGATATTCGCCCGCTCCTGGGCGACGGGGGTGATGGTCTGTTCCAGCCCGGTGATGCACTGATTCATCAGCGTCAGGAAAAACGAGCCGATCTGGATCAGTAAAAATGCCAGCAGAATCCCCACATTGAACGATAGCGCGGATGTTTCATGCACGCCCATCAGCGGGATGGCGGGCAGCGTCAGACAAAACAGCTCGATGTCCAGCCAGCCTTCCGGGATATAGGGTACAAAGGAAAAGCTGATCGCTGCGCCGATGGCGGCGGGCAGCAGAAAACGCTTAAATTTGCCTCGCTTGCCGTTGGAATTGTCGATCATCATCGAGAGAATCGGCGAGCGCACGACGGCGCAGACCGCAGCCAAAATGCCGAGGATCCACGCCATGCCGGTGGACATCCGGAAATAGGAGATCATCAGATGCACACTGGTGGCGATGGTTGTGTATTGCGACAGGATGCCCATCAGGGTGGAGCTGCCGGCGCCGGCGGCAAAGGTCGCCACCTCCCGGTAGTTTGCCTGATAGCCCTCCGGCGGGGTCTTCCAGTAGGTTTTCAGCTTGCCTGCGAGGCCCTTCGCCATGGCGGGCAGCGATTTTTTCTCTTTTCCCTGCTTCATATTTTTCACCAGAATTTCTATGGAACCGGATTCTATTTTGGACGGATCCAGTGTATCATGGAACGGAGCCGATTGCAAGGGCGGCTGGTTTTTTCAGCAGGAATTCTAAAGTTTTTACAAAAAAGCGAAGGGCGAAAACAATTTACAAAGAAACGGTCAATTTTTGATGAATCTGTAAAAAGAATCTTGCGTTATGCGCCCGGTTGCGGTATACTGATTTAGAAGATTTTGCATCTGTTGGGAGTGCCTCTATGATTACCGGCATCGCGCTGCGCGACGGTTTGATTTCCGCCGCTAACAATATTTTGAATTATAAAAACGCGGTCAACGCGCTGAATGTTTTTCCCGTGCCCGATGGCGATACGGGCACTAATATGAGCATGACCATGCAAGCGGCGAAAAAAGCCATGGAGACCGTCACCGACGACGCCGACGCCTCTTCGGTCGCCTCTCTGGCGGCGTCTGCCATGCTGCGCGGCGCGCGAGGCAACTCCGGCGTGATCTTATCGCTGATTTTTCGCGGCTTCGCCGACGGTCTGACCGGCTGTGAAAGCGCCAACGGCGCGACCCTCGCTGCGGCGCTCCAGCAGGGCTGCAATAAGGCGTATCAGTCGGTTTCCAATCCCACCGAGGGTACGATCCTGACGGTGATCCGGGCGGCGGCGGAGGCGGCGCGCAGCAACTGCACGGTGGACATTGACGCGGCGGATACCTTTGAAGCCGCCTACCAGGGCGCGTCTCAGGCGCTTTTAAAAACGCCGGAAATGCTCAGCGTTCTGAAAAAAGCCAAGGTTGTGGACGCCGGCGGGCAGGGGCTTTGCTATATTCTTTTGGGAATGCTCAGCGTCTTCCGCAGCGGCGAGATCATTCCCTGCGCCGAAGGGGAAGAGGCGGCGCCGGAAGAGACGCCGGTCATGACCGGCGAGGTGATTGCGGCGGAAGAGATCCGTTTCGCCTATTGCAATGAATTTATTGTAAAGAAAAAAGAGGGTCTGACCAAAACCGCCGACGAGCTCAAAGCTTATTTGCAGACCATCGGCGATTGCGTGGTGGTGGTGGAGGACGAGGAGATCATTAAGGTTCATGTCCATTCCAACGAGCCGGGCAGCGTTCTGACCGCCGGGCAGGTGTACGGCGAGTTTTTGTCGGTCAAAGTGGAAAATATGAAGCAGCAGCACCGCAATGCCCATTGGGGCGCTGCCGGGCAGGCGCAGCAGGAGCAGGTCGTCGCGCCTGTCGAGCCGAAAAAGCCCTACGGGTTTGTTGCCGTGGCGGCGGGCGAGGGCTTTCACGATCTGTTTTCCCAGTTGGGCGCAGACGAGATTGTCAGCGGCGGGCAGACGATGAACCCGAGCACCGAGGAGCTTTTGGACGCGATTTTGCGCGTACCCGCCGAAATGATTTATGTGCTGCCCAACAATAAAAATATCATCCTCGCCGCAAAGCAGGCGGCGACGCTTTCCCAGGGCAGGCGGACGGTGATTTTGGAGAGCCGTTCCGTACCGCAGGGCATTGCCGCCATGCTGGCCTTTGATCCGGACGAGGAGGATAAAGCAAACACCGCCGCCATGACGGAAGCCATGGGACGGGTGCGGACCGTTTCGGTGACCTACGCGGCGCGTGACAGCTTTGCCGGCGGTCTGAATATCAAAAAAGGACAGTGCATGGGTCTTGAGGACGGCAGCATCACCGTGGTTTCCGACGATCCGAACGACGCGGCGCTGCGGACCGTCCGGCGGGTAGCGAGGCGCTCCGCTTCCGTGATTACGGTCTATTACGGCGACAGCATTACGCCGGAAAAGGCCCAGGCTCTGACTGACGCAATCGCCGGACGGTATTCTGCCGCCGAGGTGGTCGCAGTCAACGGCGGGCAGCCGGTTTATCATTATCTGATCTCCGTGGAATAAAAGATGAACGAAAAAGTCGACAGGGATATCCAATACGTCAAAGGAGTCGGGGAGGTCCGTGCCAAGCGCTTCCGGCGCTTGGGGGTGGACACTCTTATGGCTCTTTTGCGTTTTTATCCCCGCGCTTATGAGGATTGGAGCCATATCCATGCGATGGCGGACGCGCCGGAGGGCGAGGTCTGCTGCGTTGAGGGTATCATCGCCGAGCCGCCGGAGGAACGGCGCATCGGCGGCGGACGGCTTTTGGTCAAAACGGAGGCAACCGACGGCGAGACGCTGCTGCGGCTGGTGTTTTTCAACAACCGCTACGCGGCGGATGCGCTGCGGGAGGGGGAGGCGTATCTGTTTTACGGCAAAACGGAGCGTGACCCCTATTCCGGTCAGCGGCAGATGATTTCGCCCCAGTACCGGAAAAAAGGCGCGGCGCCGCTTTCCATGCAGCCAATCTATCACCAGACCGATAAGCTGCCCAGCAAGACCATTGCCCGCTGCGTGCGCGCGGCGCTGGATACGGCGGGCGATTTGCTGCCGGAGACGCTGCCGTCCTGGATACTGGAAAAATATAAGCTGCTGCCGCTTCAAGCGGCGCTGGAAGCGATTCATTTTCCCCGCAGCGAAGCGGATGTGGCGGCAGCCCGGCGACGGCTGGCGTTTGAGGAGCTGCTGACGCTGGAAACGGGGCTGCTGATGCAGCGGGAGAAAGAAAAGAAGGGAATTGTGATCGGCGATTACAGCGCGGCGTTTGAAGCGCTGCTGCCCTTCACCATGACCGGCGCGCAGGTGCGTGCCGTGCAGACGCTGGCGGCGGATATGGCAAGCGGCGGCGTGATGCGGCGGCTGTTACAGGGCGACGTCGGCTCCGGCAAAACTGCCGTGGCGGCGGCAGCGGTCTACTCCTGTGTCAAAAGCGGCTGTCAGGCGGCGGTCATGGCGCCCACCGAGGTGCTGGCGGGTCAGCATTTTCGCACCTTTTTGAAATTCTTTGAAAACACGGAGATCCGCACCGCCATTTTGTCCGGCTCCATGAGCAAAAAGAGCAAGGATGAGGTCAAACAGCAGCTTGCCGAGGGGCATATCGACTGCGTGATCGGCACCCACGCCCTGATTCAACAGGATGTGGTGTTCCATCGGCTGGGGCTGGTGATTACCGACGAGCAGCACCGCTTCGGTGTCGGGCAGCGGGCGGCGCTGGCGAATAAGGGCGCGGACCCCCATCTTCTGGTCATGTCCGCCACGCCGATCCCCCGCACACTGGGATTGATTATTTACGGGGATATGGACCTGTCGATTTTAGACGAGCTGCCAAAAGGGCGCAAGCCGGTCAAGACCTATCTGGTGGACGAATCGTACCGTCCAAGGCTATATCGTTTTTTGGAAAAACATTTCGCCAAAGGACAGCAGGGGTATATCATCTGCCCGCTGGTCGAGCAGGGCGGGCAGGAATCGCTGCTGATGCCCGCCGAGGAATATTATGCGTATTTGCAGCGGGAGGTTTTTCCGGACCGGCGGCTCGGACTGCTGCACGGCAAAATGAAACCGGCGGAAAAGGAGCGGGTCATGCGCCAGTTCAGCGAAGGGGAATTGGATTGTCTGGTGGCCACCACGGTGGTGGAGGTTGGTGTCGATGTCCCCAACGCGACGGTGATGCTGATTGAAAACGCCGACCGCTTCGGTTTGTCGCAGCTGCACCAGCTGCGCGGCAGGGTCGGGCGCGGGCAGGAAAGCTCAACCTGCGTGCTGATCAGCGGCAGCCGGAGCCCGAAGACCCAGGAGCGGCTGGCCATTCTCTGCGCGACAACCGACGGCTTCCGTATTGCCGACGAAGATTTGCGGCTGCGTGGTCCCGGTGATTTCTTCGGGCAGCGCCAGCACGGACTGCCGGAGCTGAAAATCGCCGACCTGTGTGAGGATACGCGTATCCTGCGGGCGGCGCGGGAGATTGCGGAAAAGCTGCTGGCGGAGGACCCCGCCCTGCAAAAGGAAGAAAACCGGCGTCTGCGCGACGCCGTTGTTGAGATGTTCCGCAGCACCGGCGCATAAACATCCGAGGCAAGAGGCAGATCTTAAAAAAGCGCCCGACGGCGCAGAAAGCAGGAGAATGGACATGGAAAAAATTGCGAGCTTTACGGTGGACCACAATACATTATTGCCGGGCATTTATCTGTCCCGGCAGGACGGGGATATTGCGACCTATGATATCCGGATGCGCCGTCCGAACCGGGAGGCGGTGATCGACAACGCGTCGCTGCACACCATCGAGCATCTGTTTGCGACCTTTGCGCGCAACAGCGAAGCTGCCGATAAAATCATTTATTTCGGTCCCATGGGCTGCCGCACCGGCTGCTATTTTCTGGTGCGGGATATGGCGCAGGCGGACGCCGTCGCCCTGATCCGCCGTATATTTGCCGATATCGCCGCCTATGAGGGAGAAATTCCCGGCGCCACAGCCGCCGAGTGCGGGAACTGGCGCGAACATTCCCTTAGAGGAGCGAAACAGGAGGCGGTCCGTTTTCTATCGGTGATTCAGCATTGGACCGCCGATCAACTGGGGTATTAAAATTCTCTTATGGAGGGTTGTTTATGAACAGAATCTATGACGCCCGGTGGATCAAACCACCGAAAAACTGGAATCCCTGTGTACCGGAGTTCTGGCGAACCTTTGAAACGTCCGGGGAGGTCGAACGTGCCGAGCTGCACATCACCGCGCTGGGGGTGTATTGGGCGGAGCTCAACGGAAAAAAAATCGGCGACGATGTGCTGGAGCCGGGCTGGACGAGTTACGCTCACCGGCTGCAATATCTGAGCTATGATGTGACAGCGCTGCTGGGCAAAAGGAATTGTCTGAGCGTCTGCGTCGGGCGCGGCTGGCGGTTCCACAAGGTCAAGGAGTGGGGCTCCAAGCAGATTCCCGCCGACGGGACGGCGCTGCTGTGCGCGCTGGAAATTTTTTACCGGGACGGCAGCAGCGAGGTGATCCTGTCGGACGAGAGCTGGTCTGTGCGCAAGACCCGCACGGTGTACAATGATATGTACAACGGCGAGGCGTACGACGCGACCAAAAGAGAGGGCAAATCCTATCCGGCGGTCTGCTTCCAGCATTCCAAGCAGATCCTGATCCCCTTGCAGGGCGAACGGATCCGGGAGCACGAGGTATTTTCTTCCCCGAAGCTGATTGTGACGCCCAAGGGCGAAAAGGTACTGGATTTTGGTCAGGAGCTGACCGGTTATCTGCGCATTCATGTCCGGGGAGAAAAGGGCGAAACGATGGTGCTGCGCCATTTTGAAATGCTGGATAAGGAGGGTAATGTCTATACTGAAAATCTTCGCTCCGCCAAGCAGGAGCTGCGGCTGATTTTAAGCGGCGAGCCCTTTGACTATCAGCCGCACTATACCTTCTACGGCTTCCGGTATGTGCAGGTTCTGGGGGTGCAGGAGGTCAAGCCCGAAGATTTTGAAGCGGTGGCGGTATATTCCGACATCCGGCGCACCGGCTCCTTTGCCTGTTCGCATGAGCTGCTCAACCAGTTGTACCATAATGTGATCTGGGGGCAGAAGGGAAACTTTCTGGATGTGCCTACCGATTGTCCGCAGCGGGACGAGCGTCTGGGCTGGACGGGCGACGCGCAGGTTTTCTGCCGCACGGCGGCAATCAATTTCGACGTCGGACGGTTTTTTGATAAATGGCTCTCCGATTTGGCGGCGGAGCAGGCGCCGGACGGGGAAATCCCCTGTATCTGTCCGCGCGGACAGTTTAACGTCCGCATGTCCAGCGCCGCCTGGTCCGACGCGGCGCTGATCATTCCCTGGCAGATGTATCTGGCGTATGGCAATCTGGAGCATTTGAAAAAAGCCTATCCGATGATGAAAAAATATGTGGATTTTATGGCGTCCTGCTGCGAAAAAAATGCGGAAGGCACCGAAAAAGAGTTCGTTCATCCATGGAAAAAAGGCTTCCATTACGGCGACTGGCTGGCACTGGATCAGCCTGATCCGGAGGATTCCAACGGCAGGACCGACAAGGGGCTGATTGCCACGGCATATCTGGCGTTGGATTTGCGGATTTTGATCAAAGCCGGCAGCCTGTTTGGCGAAGATATGTCCTATTATGAAAAACTTTACGAGGATACCGTCGCCTTTTTCCGCGCAGAATATATGCGTGACGGCAGAACGATACAGGACACGCAGACCGCGCCGGTGCTGGCGTTGTATTTCGGCTTGACCGACGCTCCGGAGACGACCGGCGCCCAGCTGACGGAATATGTCCAGCGAGCGGGGCAGCTGACCACCGGTTTTGTCGGCACGGCGTATCTTTTGCACGCGCTGAGCCTGGCGGGCAGAGACGATCTGGCGGTAGATCTGCTGCTGAAGGAAAGCTATCCCTCCTGGCTGTACCCGGTGACCATGGGCGCGACCACGGTCTGGGAGCGCTGGAACGGCATTCATCCCGACGGACATTTTGCCAGCAAGCATATGAATTCCTTTAACCATTACGCCTATGGCGTGGTTTTTGACTGGATGTTCTGCCGGCTGGGCGGGATCAATACCTGCGAGGAAAAGCCGGGGTATCAAAAAATTCTGTTTGCGCCCGCGCCGGACCGGCGGATTGAGTGGGTCCGATGCGGTATCGATACCGTCCACGGCGAAGTCAAAAGCGAATATCGGCGCACGGACGGTGCATGGGAATTTGTGTTGACGGTTCCCGCCGGGTGTGAGGCGGAAGCGAGGATTTTTGGTAAAACCTATGCGCTGCAGACGGGCGAAAACCGTTTCAGCGTACCCGATCCGGCATAACGCACGGTTCTGCCGCCGCCCCGCCCAGGCGGCGGCAGTTTTTTTGAAAAAAAGGCGCCTGTCGATAGGATGCCCACAAAAAAGCGAAACAGTCGCAGCCCGGAACTGCGGCAGCAAACCGCCAAGCGAACCCGATACCTTGTGGGCTTGCGTTAAGATACCGCGCTATTTTGTGGCAATGTTCTTATGTAATAAAATTTCAGAATATTTGTTCGCTCAAATTTGGAAGAAACACCAATGCGCCGTGAAACATTTTGACAATTCTTACAAAAATGTCACCAAAATAAAAGAATTGTAAAAAAATACTTTTCAATGAGGGGGAAGCATGGTATAATAATCTCAGATTAAAATCCGCTTAACAGCGGATTTGTCCCCGCTTTGCGGTGACGGGCGCTTTGCGCCCACCTGAGAACATTGTATCATATCGCTCGGCGACGATTCCCGCCTCGCACGCATGGTAGAATAACCTCAGGTTAAAATCCTCTTGTCAGCGGATTTGTCCCCGCTTTGCGGTGACGGGCGCCTCGCGCCCGTTTGAGAACATTGTATCATAAATCCTTTTTTGCCTTCGGCAAAGGCGCGGCTGCGCCGCTGTCCCCTGACGGGGGGAGGATTTAGGTATACCATGCACAGAGCTTACATTGGGTGTTTCCACGCCGGTATTTTCTTCTTTTCTGCTGGCGTGCGGGTTGACGACTCTTTTTCTTTTCGTCGAAGATTCGCTTCAAATGTCGTCAAAATTTATAAGGAAGTGCTGCTTTTTGGAAAAGTTTATGATACACGGCGGCAAACGTCTGGTTGGGAATGTTGAAATCAGCGGTGCGAAAAACGCGGCGCTGGCGATTATTCCTGCGACACTGCTTGCCAAAGGGTCCTGTCGGATTGAGAACATCCCGGATATTCGGGATGTGCGGCTGATGATGGACATCATTCGTCATCTGGGCGCTTCGGTGCGCCGCGTGAGTCCGAACACCTATGAAATTGACACAACTTCGATTTCTTCGCATACCGTGCCGGATGCCATGGCGCGGAAAATGCGCGCGTCCTATTATTTTATCGGCGCTCTTCTCGGCAGATCGGGGAGGGCGGAGGTCGCCATGCCCGGCGGCTGCAATTTCGGCGTTCGCCCCATCGACCAGCACATCAAGGGCTTTGAAGCGCTGGGCGCGCGGGTCAAGACCGAAAACGCAGTCATTAAGGCAACCTCCCGGGAGCTGTTGGGCGGCTCGGTGTATTTCGATCTGGTCAGCGTCGGCGCGACGATCAATGTAATGCTTGCGGCGGTGCGCGCCAAGGGTATGACCATCATTGAGAACGCAGCCAAAGAGCCGCATATTGTTGATTTGGCGAATTTTTTGAATCTGATGGGCGCGGATGTGCGCGGCGCAGGTACCGATGTGATTAAGATTCGCGGCGCCGAGACCATGCACGGCTGCGATTATTCCATTATCCCGGATCAGATCGAGGCGGGGACCTATATGGTTGCCGCAGCGGCGACCGGCGGTGACGTCTGGGTGCGCAATGTGATTCCGAAGCATTTGGATTCCATCAGCGCCAAGCTGGTGGAAAGCGGCGTCGAGGTCGAGGAATATGCTGACAGCGTCCATGTTGTCGCCCATGGCCGTCCCTTGAAATGCAATATCAAAACCATGCCCCATCCGGGCTTCCCGACGGATATGCAGCCGCAGTTCGCCGCGATGCTTGCCATTGCAGAGGGAACAAGCATTATCTCCGAGGGTATTTGGGACAACCGGTTCCGCTATGTCGAGCAGCTGCTGCGCATGGGCGCCTCCATTCAGGTCGAGGGTAAGGCTGCCATCATTGAGGGCGTGTCATTTTTGAAGGGTGCGCCGGTCCGCGCTGATGATTTGCGCGCGGGGGCGGCAATGGTTATTGCCGGTCTGGTCGCCCGCGGCGAAACCACCATTGAGGATATCCACCTGATCGAGCGCGGATATGAGAATATTCTGGGGAAGCTCACCGCCCTGGGCGCGGATATTACCCGCATTCAGGATGAGGACGACGATCCCGTCCGCCTTGTCCCGATGGCAAGCTCGCTGTAACTAAAACACCGCTGTGCGCCGGGATTTCCCGGCGCTTTTTCATCGTCTGTCGGTTGACAAAAGGGCGCTTGTCTGATACACTAAAGAAGCTGTTTTTCCGAGCGGTGAATCCGTTGATGGTACGATGCGCCGGCAGCGCAGCAGGATAGAGCGTCCGCCCCAAAGCGGCAGTTCGTTCGACTTTGGCTGGA
>CASFQZ010000019.1 GCA_949296825.1 uncultured Eubacteriales bacterium | reverse complement strand
TATGGGATATTGAATCAATGTGGTTTTATCTTTATTATACAATACCCCGTCTGCATCCGAAGAATAGTTCGGATTCTCTTCCGCGACCGTAATGGCGGTCAGGGCAGTGCAGTACCAGAACGCCTCATCGCCGATGGTGGTTACGCTGTCCGGGACCACTACCGAAATCAGGTCATCGCAATACCAGAATGCCCTATCGCCGATGGATGTGACCGGATAGCCATCGATTTCCGAAGGGATGGTCACATCCCCGCCGTCGCCGGTATAATCGGTGATTTCCGCCGTGCCGCCGGCTAAAATTTCGTACTCATAATCCCCGGAAACGGCGGCGCCGGCGATGGGCAGCAGCTGCTCCCCCAGCCCGACAAAGCCGGTGAGCGGGACTCCGGTCAGAACCAACAGCACCGCCAACAGCACCGCGACGATTCGCTTTCCAGTTTTCATGCGTTTCACCCTTCGACCGGCGCTTTTCCGGCGCTCCGGTCGCCTTTCTTTGTTTTTTGTCCGCATTGTTTTTCAACACAATGGCAGGAATAAGCATTCATTTATGACGCAAAGAACCAACATATCCATCAAAATATTTGGCTTTATCCTTCTGCCATTGCTTTACTCTTATCCATACTAACACATTCTTAACATTTTTGCAACCCATTATCTGATATTTACTGAAAAACGCGGTGAATTTTTACCCGGTGCTTTTGTGTTTTTCTTTTTTTTCATCTTCAAAAGGGGTGCATAACAAAAAACAAAAACCGATGCTCCAGCCAATCCGGAGCATCGATTTTCTATGCGCTTTCTTGTTTCTTCTTGGTCTCTCGGTCAATTTCTTCGAGCGAGGATGGGGGTTTATTCGCACATGGCGCGGATATAGCGTTTGAAGAAGGCGACGCCGTCCGCCATGCAGGAGACGGGGATACGCTCATTGGTGCCATGGGTGGTCAGCAGCAGCGAGGTATTGACCATAAAGGGAGAATAGCGATAGATATTTTCGCAGACCGCTTCGTAGTTACAGGCGTCGGTGCCGCCCATGACAAGATAGGGGGCGACCAGATTCTTCTGGTCCATGCCGAAGCAGATATCCTCGATCGCATGGAAGGCTTTGGAATCGGTGGGGGAAATCGCCGAAGGTTCCTTGCCCTTGATCAGCTTGATATCGATATCTTTGACGGAGGAAACATCGCGGATATGCTGCTCGACATCGGCGATGGTTTCGCCGGGCATAATGCGGAAATTGACGTTGACCGTCGCGCGTTGAGGCAGGACATTGGGCGCGGGGCTGCCGCTTGCCATGGTGACGCCGGTGGTGGTACGGGTCATGCAGGCGGCGGGCGGGATCTGTTTCATGATTTCCAGCACCAGGGGCTTCAGCAGCGGCAGATTGCAGGTAATCAGCTTCGCCGGGAAGCAGACCCGCCGACCGATTCGGTCGAACAGCTCCTGCATCATCGGGGTCAGTTCAGCCTTGAATTGATGGTTTTCCAAATCCCGAATCACGCAGGCAATTTTACCCAACGCCGTATGCTTCGGCGGCTGAGAGGAATGACCGCCGACCGCATCTACGGAAATTTCAAAATCGGCGTAGCCTTTTTCAGCGATACCGACGCCCGCCAGATTGATGTTCAGAATTTTACCGACGCGTACCGGAAGAATCGCGCCGCCCTCATCGATGATCGCTTCCAGATGGACGCCGCGCTCTTTGAGCAATTGGCACATCAGCGTCGCGCCGGAGGTTTCGCGCTCCATGGTCTCTTCGTTATGTCCAAAAAGGATATAGACCGAGCGCTGAGGCACAAAGCCCTCCTCCAGCAGCGTTTCGACCGCTTCCATTACGCCGATCAAATGGTTTTTGATGTCCAGCGCGCCTCTGCCCCAGATAAAACCATCCGCCTCTTCGCCGCCGAAGGGGTCATGCTCCCAATCGCTCTCTGTGCCCGGGGTAACGGGGACCACATCCTGATGCGCCAGCATGGCGATGGGGTCCAGCGACGGGTCGGCGCCCTGCCAGAAATACATCAGGCTGGCTTTGCCGACGATCTCCAGCGAAAGATTTTGATGAATCTGCGGATAACGCTCCCGGAGAAAGGCGTGGAAACGTTCAAATTGACGCCAATCTACCTTTTCAGGATCCCGGTCGGAAATGGTCGGGATTTTGAGCGCATCGGACAGGTTTTGTTTATAGCGATCCAGATCGACTTTTTCCTCAGGGAAGGCTTTGGCTTCCCTGGTTTCGGGCTGATACATCGCAGCCTTGACCACGGTGGCGCTTACGGCGGCGCCAACAGCGGCTGCCGCCGCGCCCAGCGCGATTTTTCCGGCTTGTTTCATAGCAAAAAACACCTCTTACTGGTTATTTTTTATCGATGCCTTCCAGGAAGTTTACATCGTAAACCCGCCCGTTTGGCTCTATGCGGAAGGTCTTGATCTGATTGGCAGTCAGGTCGGAATAGAATCCGCAGTTCAACAATTCGCTCATGACGCTGATGCGCGTTTTGGGCTTGCCATCCGTTTCGTACAAACGCAGCACGACGCTGCCGCTGCCGTCCTCGGAAAACTTGAGCGCGGTAACCAGCACATTGGGCGCGTCGATTTTTATAAAGCTTGCTTTTTGCGGTCTGCCGCCCTTATGATACCCGGCAAGGATGACATCGGGACGGATATTGAATCTCTGCGCTTCGCCTGTCAGCGCCGCCGGGGATGCCTCGCCGCCGTGCAGCAGAATGCCATATTCAAAGCAGCTCAGCCCCTCGTCGGTATAGCGGAAATCCGCCGGGGGACGATTGGAATAATGATCGGCAAAAATCACATTGCGCAATACGGTCAGGGAGAGTCGTGTATTTGTACAGTCGCAGCTGTAACGGCAGTCATTGAGCAGCGCCAAGCCACAGCGCTTCCCTTCCCCGTCGGTGACGGTCAGATCAATCCATTTCTGACAGGGTTCTTCGGTACCGACCGGCTCACGGACCAGATAGCCGTCGGGAATCTGAGAGGTGAAGACAGGCTCTTTGCCGCCGAGGTCAAAGGGAACTTTTACGATTGTGAATTTTTCCTGCCAGAGGGCGCGGCATTTGACCCGCAGGACCGACGCGCCTTCCGCCAGAATATAGTCGCAGGAAAGGTAGGATTTTTCATATACAAAACGAAGACGAAGCACCGCACGGACGCCGTCTTTTTCCACCAGCTCCATACTTTCCAGCGCCATGGGACCGATGAATTCGTCAAAGGTAAAAACATTATGCGCCCAGGTATCGGTTTTTTCGTCCCGCAGCACCATCGGGACGCCCAGCTGTCTGCCGTTGCAATACTCCACGCCGGTTTTCTTATCCAGGAGCCGGGTTATACCGCCGGTTTGGCGGTCAAACTCCACCCGCATGGCTTCGTTTTCCATAAACGATTTTCCTGCCTTCAAATGCGAACGGGCTTTGACGCCGCCGTCGTCGGTTTCGCCCAGCCAGTATGTGCGATAACCAAAGGGAGGAATCTGCGCCAAAAACAGTGTATCCTGATGGCTGCCGTTGGACGCGGAGGAACGAACATTGGAGAACAACACCGGCTCATGGGTCTCATCATAAACCCGCGCCGAGGGAGACGGAACGCGCACCGGCGCCGTAACCGGCACAGACAAAGAATTAAAGACCACCACCGGACGCAGAAAGTCCCTGCCGCCGTCGTTGTGGCGGGCATCGCCGCTCACCGGGTCGGAAACACCCTCGACCCAGGTATCGATCTCGTGACTGATTTGCAAAAGGGCGTTGGTTTTGGTCTCATCGGCAACGGTTTTCGCATAGCCGAAAGCATCGCGCACATCGTCATAAGCTTCGACGATGGAACAGCCGCAGAGGATGTCGTGGAATTGCTGGAAGCAGACCTTTTTCCAGGCATCGGCAAAGCGCGCGGTCTCGGGAACGCGATTCACCAACTGCGAAGCAACAGTGTCCCAAACCTCAGCGGCATACAGACGGTTTTCCGTCTGACGGTTCTGCGTTTTAACCAGAGAGGTTGCCGAGTAACAGCCGCTGGCGTGATGCTGCAATTCCGTTTTCCAGACCGGCAAATCGACCATGGTCTTTTTGACTTCCTCAAAATAGGTATCGGGAGAGGAAAACACCAAATCTTCGCTCTTTTCTCTATGGTGCAGCAGGTATTCCACATCGCCCCGGGTCGGTCCGCCGCCGTGGTTGCCCACGCCGTAAAACAGCATCATACTGTGATCGTTTCCCTGCGCCATTTCACGCAGCTTTTTCATGGTTCTGTCCAGCGCGGCTCTGCCATGTTCGCCGTAGCCGGTGGGAATATGATAGGTCATTACACGGGTGCCGTCCGGACTCTCCCACCAGAAAAGCCCCTGGGGGATCGTGGGATTTTCCTTTTCGCTGGGGCGCATCATCACATACTGGTTCATGCCGCCCTGCTTGAGCAGCTGGGGCAGCATGGCATTGTGTCCGAAAGAATCGACATGATAGCCGGTTTTGCAGATTCTGCCGAATTTTTCCAAAAAATACAGCTGACTGTAAAGAAGCTGACGGGCGAAGCTTTCGCCGGAGGGGATATTACAGTCAGCCTGTACCCACATGCCGCCGACGGGGATCCATCTGCCGTCACGCACCGCCAGAACAATCTCGCGGAACATTTTGGGATCCGTTTTTTCGACCCATTCATAATAGGCGGCGGAAGAACAGGTAAAGACAAAATCATCGTATTCGCGGAGCCGGTCCAGGGCGGAGCGGAAGGTTTGCAGCACTTCGGTCTGCCCTTCCATTCTCTGCCAGAGCCAGACGGGATCCAGATGGGCATTGCCAATCAGGTGTATATTCTTTTTATTTTCCATTTCGTTCGCCCCTCTCATACAATAAAGCCGAAGTATTTTCCGGTCCAATAGGCAAAGGTATAAACATAGCAGGTTTCCACCGTTTGCAGATTTCCCCGAATTTCTTCGTGATAGGAATTGAAATTACTGTCGTACCGCTCAATGGGAAGCTCGTCCGGCTGCATGAGCCAGCTGGTTTCCGCACTGCCGCCAAACAGGATTCGCTTGGGCTGATCATGGCGCACCATATTGACGCCCGCCTCCAGACGGCTGACATTGTTGTGATAAAACCAATCCGCCACCGCTTCCTCATCCAACGGATAATCGGGACAGACCAACTTACAGGGATACAGATAGCCGGGATTCACTTCCCGCAGCAGGGTGTGATCCCAGGTGCGCAGGGCTTTGCGGAATTTTTCCTTGCGGGCGGTGTCGGTCTCCAGATCGATCAAGCCCCAGAAAGCGCAGACCGCCAGCATATTATCGCCGTACATCAACTCTTCCTCACAGTCGTTGCCGAATGCATAGGAATAATGGGCAAAACGATCATAGTGCAAGAGGGGCAGCTCGTCATAATGATATTTGTTGATCAGCTTTTCATAGTGCTCGCGCCATTTCCCCTGCTCTCCGGTGATATGCATCGTCACCTGCAAATACATCAGAATTTCGACGGCGTTCAGACAGGCATCCGCCCAACCGACGGGAGAATGGAAATATTCCGGATCCCAACGCGCCCAGGTCGTGGGCTTGCCATCCGCCTCCATCAGACGATAGCCGTTATCGATAATATGATTCATCAGATTTGTGCAGCTGCGCACAATCAGCTCTCGCAGCTCATCGTCCTCGTCGCAAAGCAGGTCAAAGGCGTAGCGCATATTCATAAAATGCAGCGTCAGCTCATCACTGGAAGTATCGCCCTTGTAGCGGATGCCGACGTCGTCATAGCCCAGGGAGCGATACTGACGCGCCAGGCGGGCGGGCACCGGCGTATCTGCTTTGACCTTCATGCCAACCATGCCGCGCCGGCGTGCTTCATTGGTATCCAGACAAACGGCAGTCCCATCTTCGGTTTTGCGGAAAAACAAGCCGTCATTGGGCAGCGGTTCATCCGGCGCCAGATAGGTGCGGGCAACAAAGCCGTTCCCTCTGCCGGAAATATTCATCAAAAGCAGACAGGTCTCACTTGCCCGGTTCGCCGCCGCTTTGGCGCTCAGCGTATCGGGATGATTGGGACCCTTCGTTTTTTTGTTATAGGCATAGTGAAAGATCTCGCCAAGAGCGAACGCTGCGGTGAAACAGCCGTCATTGTCCGAGTGTCCATAGGAAACGGCGGTTTCGATCAAACGCGGCTCGGTCAAATGCTTGCTGGTAACCATACCGCGCCGATCCACGGCTTTTCTGGTTTCGGCATACAAAAGCATCGCCTTTTCTTCGCAGGTGAGCTCTTTCATTTCGATGCGCGCCGCGCCGGTGCGGCACTGCACCCACAACACATTGTCCTCGGCATACAAGGACTTGACCTCATTGTCCGGCAAATAGCGCTCGGCGCTGAAATACATCACCCGAAACGAGGGACGTTCGGCGTTTGGATCTATGGCGGTTACACCGTTATCCGCGCCATACCAGATAATTCCGTCCGCCGTCTGTGCCGAGCAGAAATACGCCGACGGGGAAGCAGGCAGCGGATAGGGAAAAGAACGAAGGTCGGGCTTGTCTGTCACCGCGTAAAAAAGCTCCTGCGGAATCTCGTCCGAATACAAGGGCAAAATTTTTACAAACCGGCACTTGTGTTTTTTCAGTTGATACGGTCCTTCCATGGCTTAACTCCTCACTTGATAAAATCGGCGGCAGCGCATCGCAAATGCCGCCGGCATGGTCTTGCCATAATTATACAAAAACAAACTGTAAAAAGCAAGATTTTCCGTCATTCTTTTCCGGATTCCTTCAAAATTTTACACCGGAAGCCAAAGCCGCGGAAAGAAGCGGATACACAGAACGATAAATTTGAGGAAATGACGACAAAGGCAGCGGATTTTCACCAATGCCGCATTCGACAGTATAGCCGGGGCGGTTATAATTTTTTATAAACCAATCCTTATATCCTGCATGGGAAGAAAAGGCGGGCGGCGTTTTTAGCGAATAGCCGGACGCTTCCGATAAAAGCTGCCCGATATGACGCGCCATCGGCGGTTCCCTGTTCTCATAATTCCAATATATTTCCCTGCCCTGGGTATGAAGCGCCAGCACCAGGAAAAAATTTTGCCGGAGGGTAAAATCGTATACTGCTTTTGCTTCCGGCGCACTTAAGGGTGCATACCCGACAAAATCCCGGGGCGCAGGGGAGGTAAAACCCGCCGCGAATTTCATGCGCCGCGCCAGACGCCAGCCCGCAGGAAAGCTAAGATTGAGATCCGTGCCCAGCAGGTTGGCTTTCCAGCCCTGCGGGAAGGGAATTTTCGGATACTGCGCGGCAATACAGGCGGCGTTCTCCCGCAATACACCCCGCAAAAAACCATTGATCAGATCAACCCCGTCGGGGTTGACCATCGGCATAACAAACAGCCGGGTGTCAGAAAACAGCTGCGCCGCCCGCAGTCCTGCAATATCTCGGTCCTCATCCACGGCGCGGGCGTAATCCTCCAAAAATTTCAGAACAAGTGGGACAGTGATCCACTCGTTAGCGTGAAAAGCAGCAGCAAAAAAGATTTCCCTTTCTCCTTTTCCGATGGAAAGGACGAAAAGCGGCTGACCTGCAATGCTTTTTCCCACAACGCTTTGCCGGAGAAGGGGGTATTCCGCAGTCAGTGCGGCGATAATCTGCCGCAGCAGCAGGCTGCCATATGGAATATTTGTCGGAACAAGGCTCTTTTTCATCCAATCCCCTCCCGCATAGTTCTATGCGTAAGCGCCGCCGCTTATGCCTGCGCCGGATTGACAAAATCCTTCACAGCGTTTAAAATAAAAGAAGAAAAAGCCATGAATGGAAGTGTTGACGAATGCCGGACCGCCGGATCAAACGCACCAAAACCAATATCTACACAGCGCTGACCGCTCTGCTTTTTGAGCGGGACATCCGCAATATTACGGTCAAGGAGCTTTGCGAAAAGGCGGATGTCAACAAAAGCACCTTTTATCTTCATTTTATGGACATTTATGATTGCAAGGCGCAGTGGCAGAACGAGATGTTTGACGAGATTCTGTCTTTGGTGCAGGACCTCAGCCTGGACAAGGTCGCAAAAAATCCGCAGATCTATATTCACGCAGTGGTATCCTATTTTGAAGAAAATCTCGATTTTTATAAAAAGCTGGCATCCTCTCCTCTGGCTCCGGAGTTTTCCTATAACCTAAAACAGCGGCTCAGTGCGAAAATCGCCGAATCCAATGGACTGAACACCAAAAACAACCGCTGGGAACGCACCATGGTAGCCTTTATCATGGGCGGCTTAATGGACTCCTGCCTAATCAACCTGGACGACTTTGCACCGGAAAAATTACGGGAAACACTGAATGAATTGGGCGAATGTATTGTCGCCTATGTGCGCGAGCACGACAGGATGGCAAAATAACAACGCGAGGCAATAAAATGGCACAAAAGCAAGACGCCCTATCTATACAAATCAAGGATCCGATTACCGCCGACGGCATCATGCGCCGTTTACAAACCGCCGGGCTTGCCGTTGCGGTGCAGCCGGAAGTGACATCAACCAATACCCTGCTGCGCCAGCAAGCGAAAAACGGCGCGAAGGAAGGTTCCGTTCTTTTTGCGCAAAAACAGACCGGCGGCAGGGGGAGATTGGGCAGGGCTTTCTTTTCCCCTGCCGATACGGGCATTTACGGCAGTATCCTTCTGCGCCCGCAGAACCTTGCGTTAACCGACGCAGCCGGCATCACAACCATGGCGGCGGTATCTGCCTGCGAAGCGATTGAAGCGGTCGGCGGCGAAAACGCCACGATCAAATGGGTTAATGATATTTTCATGCGAGGCAAAAAAGTCTGCGGCATTCTAACCGAGGGCGTAATTGATCCGGCAAGCGCAAATGCGGAATTTTTAATTTTAGGCGTTGGGATGAATGTCTATCCGCCGCCGAATGGCTTTCCGCCGGAACTGAAAAATACAGCGGGAGCGATCTTTTGCGAGCGGCAGCCGGAGCTGCGCAATCGACTTGCTGCGGCGTTTCTGGATCGGTTTTTTACGTATTATCAAACAGACGAAAAAAAAGACTACCCCGCCCGATACCGAAATCGCTGCTTTGTGTTGGGGCAAAAGATCCGCGTGATCCGTCCCGACAGCGAAAGAGAAGCGACGGCGCTGGACACCGACGAAGCGTGCCGACTTTTGGTGGAATATCCGGATGGAACGCGGGAATTTTTGGCGTCGGGCGAGATCAGTATCCGCCCCGCCGCGAAATGAAGTCATATGAGAATTTTTCCGATTGACGCCACCGAAAAAAACGAGTAGAATAAAAACAGAGATATTTTCGCGGAGGTTAGACCGATGAAAAAAACCGGAATCCTGATTTTAAGCGTTGCGCTGGCACTGTTGACCGCTGTCGCTGCGGGCGCCGCAGCTTATCAGATCGCAAAAGAGAAAAGCGGCACGGTTATTTCTCAGACGGTCAATCGGGTCAATCTGACCTTTGAGAACACCAAACAAACCTTTGCGCCGTCCGAAAGCGGCGAATATCTGGCGGAGCTGACCTTTACCGCAGAAAAAACCGAGGCGGATTTTTACGCGGTGCTGAATGATCTTTCCTGCTCTGGCATGGGCTTTATGCGCATGGAAATCGTTCCCGCCGAGGACGATACAAACAATATGTCCTTCGCCGGAGCGGCATTGAAAGCGCAGGACGGGGAATGTATTGCGTCAAAATGGCTGATTCGTCTATATTTCCAAGCGCAACCGGGCACCACCTTAGCACCGACACTGACACTGGATTATACTTCCGGCGTCAAAGAAGCCGCCGCTGCCCGGCGCCTGTTGGATATACCGCTGCAATTGACCATTGAAGAAGAATAAAACCGGCAGTTTTGATAAAAATTGATTTTTGCCTTGACAAAACTGGGGCGCATATGGTATAGTAATAACCGCTTCCTACACGGAGAGATACCGAAGCGGTCATAACGGAACGGTCTTGAAAACCGTCGTACCATCACGGTACCGTGGGTTCGAATCCCACTCTCTCCGCCAATGACTGTTTGATAGGAACGCTATCTTTCCATATATCGAAAGCCCTGTAGATACGGATTCGAACCCGCGAGGGTTCCGGCGTTTGGAAAACGATTCGGTGAATCGTTTTTCGCCGGAAGCGGCGAGGGCGGTACCGAAACGCGCAGCGTTTGGGTGTCCCGAGCCATCAGTACGCCGCAGGCGGACGATCGAATCCCACTCTCTCCGCCAGATTAAATCACCTTTTTGCTTTTATATAAATTCAAACACGCTACCATGGAGAAGTACTCAAGTTGGTGACGAGGCGCCCCTGCTAAGGGCGTAGGTCGGGCAACCGGCGCGAGGGTTCGAGTCCCTCCTTCTCCGCCAATGCGGAAGGTTAGAACAATTCTATCCTTCCGCTCTTTTTTTGATCTTCTGCTCGAACCCGAGCGCCGAAAGGCGCGGGCAGACTCCGGGAGCGCGCCCTGTGGGCGATGAAGCGACCGGCGGCTGGCGCAGCGGTCGAAATTTTTTCGGCGCTCCAAGCCGAAAAAAATTTCGGGCACCGCAAGAGGGCTTGCCATGCAAGTTCGAGTCCCTCCTTCTCTACCAAAAAAACCTTGATTTCCTTGACATATAAGGATTTCAAGGCTTTTTTCTTTCGCTTTACAAAGACTTCCGCATCCGGGAAAAGTGGCGTAAAATGTTGTAAAATTTTGTTCTACTACCCCCTCTACTGCCCCCCCGAATACTATCTCTTTTTAAGTTTATCTACCGCATCCGGCATCCGCTCCGTATCCACATGAATATATCTTTCCGTCTTACAGGCACAGCAGCAGGGTTTCATGG
>CASFQZ010000018.1 GCA_949296825.1 uncultured Eubacteriales bacterium | reverse complement strand
GCCTTTTCCAAAGCGGCGCAGTATGTTTTTCCTTTTTTCTTTCATGTCATGGCTCCTATCGGTTTAATATATACAGTTTGCCGTCTATGCTGACGGCGGTTTTTCCGGTAAAGGTATAGGAACCGGCGCAGACAGCGCCGCTGTTTTCCTCCGGTGTGATGAAAAAGGCGACCTGCCGTCCCCCGGCGGTAAACGCAATGGCTTTTGCCGGTTTCTCGCAGGGCAGGGGGGTCAGATTTTGCAGCTTGCCGTCCTCGGCAAGAAGTGTAAAACAGGCGGCATTGTCCTGCGCTTCGCTGGAGATGCAAACGCAGTCCCGTTCGGTTTTTTTGTTATAGCGCGGGGCGTACAGGCTTTTATGCAGGGTAATTTTGCTGTTATCCCAAAACGGATAGAGTATCACATCAAATCCATCGGCATGGCAGCGCAATTTCCCGTCTTCCTGTACGGCTCTGATGGCGGGCGCAAGGTGGAAATAGGCGGTGTAGGTGTGCTTCTTGGGCGAGTGGAACACATCGGCAACCAGATAAATATCCGGCTTCAGCCAAAGCACCTGACGGGTACAAAGGGTTTCGGCACTGCGCAGATAGCCGTAGTGGGAGCCTTGCGCAAACAGAAAATCCGCCGTTTCCCGGTACTGTATCGGCGATACTGCCGCCGGGGATGCCATCTCCCAGGAGGAGAGCGGCTTTTGGTAATCCAGCCCATCCACGGTGCAGACATTGTGCGCCATGGCGGATTTGATTGTCAGCCGCTCGGGGCAGTCGCGGTAGGTATAGCGACCGCTGTCCATCAGAATCGGCTGCCCGTTCAAAAACAAATCCAGATGCAATTTGTCGCTGTGGCTGTGCCCGCCGCCGTAGGGGGTGTTCATCAGGTGCAAAAGGTTCGCCAGCGGCGAGGCATCGCTGCGCGACAGCAAATGTCCGCCCTCCGGCGCAAAAAAGGTCAGCTCCGTCAGCGGCTGCGGCGCCAGCGCGTCGTAAGCCGTGACCATTGCCGCATCGGCAAACAGCAGCGTATCGTAATCAAGCACCGGATAGCCGAAGGCTTTGTATCGCCCGTCCGATAAAAGCAGGGCGGCACGGGTCATCAGATCCCGCACATCGTCCGTGTCCGCGTCTCCGAAAGGCAAAAGGTGATGATCCGGCGTTTGCAGATACAGAAGCGCATCGGCGCATTGCTTTGCCTGCTGATAAAGGGCGGGCGGAACGGTAAGCCCCTGTAAGCGGGAAAACAGCAGCACATCCAGATAAAAAATCAGGATTGCCGCCTGATAGGTGCCGGAGGCTTCCCGGTGCACGCCGTCCGGGGCAAACTGATAGGAAAACCGCCGCTGCATATTCTCGAAAACCTTTGCCAGCAGGGGCGTATCCTGAAAATACAGGGCGGCGAAAAACAGCCCGTGGTCATGAAAATACCCCCAGTTGCTCAAAAGGTTATTGGCTGATTCCGCCCGCAGGAGCACCTCAATATGCTGCCGCAGGAGCGTGGCAATTTTTGTTTTCAGCCTGTCGGAAAGGGCATCCTGTATCAAAAAAAGCGATTTGACCCAGTTGGCGCAGCGTTCGGCGGTGTCCAGGCTGCGCCAGACGGTACGGGCGGTCTGCTCGTTATAGACCGCAAAATCTGCCCAATCCGTCAGCAGCCGCCGAAAGCTTGTTACATATTTTTGCCTGCCGGTCAGCGCATAGCTTTCCGCCAAACTCAGCAGAAAGCGGTGGCGGTTGAGCTGGAACAGAAATTCCGCGTCGCCGTTTGCGCGCGCCTCCCAGTCGACAGGATCGCCCAAATAGACGGGAAAGTCGGTTGCTTCGAAATCCCAAGGGCGGTCAAAGACAAAGGTATGCAGCATGGCAAGCTCGGCAGCGTTCTGCTCCTCTTGCGCTCGGGAAGACCAATATTTTTTGAGTAAATCCTGCATCATAAAAGCCACTCCCGCAGCGTTTGTAAATCCTGCCGCCATTGGGCGGGCGCGTCATCCTTGACAAACTCCATGATATATGCGCCGGAAAACCCTTTGCCGCCCAAAAGAGCAAGCCAGCTTTGCCAGTCAGCTGCACCGTACGCCAAAGCAAAACGATGGTCATAATCCTGCCAGTAAAAGACATGCACATGGGAAAGAAGGGGGAGCACCGCCTTGAGATTTTCGGTATCCTGTCCCCGGAACAGGGGCTGCCAATAGGTTTTTGCAGATGCATGGTCAATCGCTTGCAGCAGCGCCCGGCTTGCTTTTCCGTTGTCGTTTAAGGTGTTCTGGTGAAATT